>CAJUFR010000026.1 GCA_910585525.1 uncultured Angelakisella sp. | reverse complement strand
TCACCGACCCCTGCACCCCCCAGCTTCGGGCGCTGGACGCCATCAATCCCCTGGACCGGGCCTTTGAGGAGGCGCTGGACTACGGCATCACCACCGTCATCACCGGCCCCGGCAGCGCCAACCCGGTAGCGGGGCAGATCTGCGCCATGAAAACCTATGGCCGGGTGGTGGACCGGATGACCATCCAGGCCCCGGTGGGGATGAAGTTTGCCCTGGGGGAGAACCCCAAGCAGGTCTACAGCGAAAAATCCCAGGCCCCGGTGACCCGGATGGCCATCGCTTCTATCATCCGGGGGGAACTGCAAAAGGCCCAGCGGTACCTGGAGGACCAGCGGAAGGCCCAGGAGGATGAGGACACCGATCCCCCGGAGTTGGATGTAAAGCTGGAAGCCTTGACACAGGTGCTGGAGCGGAAGATCAAGGCCCATTTCCACACCCACCGGGCCGACGATATCTGCACCGCCCTGCGGATCATCCGGGAGTTCGGGCTGGACGGGGTCATCGTCCACGGCACCGAGGGGCACCTGGTCCCCGACACCATCGCCGAGGTAGGGGTGCCGGTGATCTGCGGGCCGGTCATCTCCACCCGGAGCAAGCCGGAACTGAAAAACCTGGAGCGGAAAAACGCCGCCGCCCTGGTGGCGGCGGGGGTGACCACCGCCATCTGCACCGACGCCCCGGTGATCCCCATCGACATGCTGGCGGCCTCGGTGGCGGTGGCGGTAAACGCCGGGCTGCCGGCGGAAAAGGCCATCCCCACCATTACCGGCAGCGCCGCCGCCGTTTGCGGCCTGGGGGACCGGGTGGGGCGCATCGCCCCGGGGCTGGACGGGGATATTTTGGTCTTTGACCGGGACCCTGTTGGCCTGCTGGTGCGGCCGGAGCACATCCTGGTTGACGGCAAGCAGCTGCGGTGACAAATCGACGGAAAATTTGCCCGGGGAACTTGTAATTTTCCATAAAATGGGTTATACTTGGAATAGGGTTTTCGGCAGAATGCGAAAACTCCAAAAAATGGACAAGGAGTGTGGCCTTATGATGAACATCACATACCTGGGAAGAAAGACGACTATCAAGGATTCCTTCAAGGAGTATGCCGAGAAGCGCCTGAAGCGCCTGGAGAAATTCTTCGACGACGACCCCAACGTGATGATCGTGGTGACCAACGAGGGCGAAGAGGAGACAGTCGAGGTCACCATCAAATCCCGGGGGATGTTCTTCCGGGGGGAGAAGGCCAGCAAGGACCGCCAGATCTCTCTGGACCTTGTGGTGGACGTCCTTTCCAGCCAGATCGTCCGCAACAAGAACCGCCTGGAGCGGCGGCTCAAGGCCCCGGTCCCCATGCCGGTGGACCCGGTGGAACTGGAGCCGGCCGATGGCGCCGACGCCCTGGTCAAGACCAAAAAGTTCCCGGTGGCGGTGATGGACGTGGAGGAGGCCATCCTCCAGATGAACCTGCTGGGCCACGAGTTCTTCATGTTCCGCAACGGGGATAGCGGGGAGGTCAATGTGGTCTACCGCCGCAAGGACGGCAACTACGGCCTGCTGGAGCCTGTCCAGGATTGACCGTCAAACAACAGTAACGCCAACGGCGGGAAGCCAAAGGAAGGTTTCCCGCCCTTTTTCTGAAAGGATGGATGAGGATGGAGCAGCTGCGGTTCGCCTGCCCTTGCGGCTTCGGGCTGGAAGGGGTCCTGGCCGGGGAACTGAAACGGATGGGGGCCAAGGAGGTGGCGGCGGCGGATGGCCGGGTGGATTTCTCCGGCACGGTGGAGGACCTGGCCAAGGCCAACCTTTGGCTGCGCACCGCCGAGCGGGTGCTGGTGGTGCTGGGCAGCTTCCGGGCCACCTCCTTCACCCAGCTTTTCGACGGGGTGGAGAAACTCCCCCTGGAGCGGTTCATCGGCAAAAACGACCGGTTCCCGGTAAAGGGCTGGTCCCTCAACTCCCAACTCCACAGCGTGCCGGACTGCCAGTCCATCATCAAAAAGGCGGCGGTGAAGCGGCTGGGGCAGAAGTACGGCATCACCTGGTTCCAGGAGACAGGGGCGCTGTATCAGCTTCAGTTCTCCATCTGGAAGGACAATGTCACCATCATGCTGGATACCTCCGGGCCGGGGCTGCACAAGCGGGGCTACCGCAGGGTCCAGAACCAGGCCCCCATCCGGGAGACGCTGGCGGCGGGCATCCTGGATATCGCCCGCATCTACCCGGATACCCGGCTTTACGACCCCTTCTGCGGCAGCGGCACCTTCCTGGTGGAGGCGGCGTACAAGGCGAAGAACATCGCCCCCGGCCTCTACCGGCGGTTCGCGGCGGAAAGCTGGGACTGGGTCCCGCCAAAGGTCTGGCAGGCCCAGCGGGAGGAGGCTCTCTCCAAGGTCCGGCAGGAGGTGACCTTCCGGGCCTTCGGCAGCGACATCAGCCCGGAGGCGCTGGAGATCTCGGCGGGGAGCGCCCAGAAGGCCAAGGTATCCTCCCTGGTGGAACTTGCCAGGCAGGATGTAAAGGACTTTAACTTGCCAGGGGAAAAGTCCATCGTGGTCTGCAACCCGCCCTACGGGGAGCGGCTGCTGGAGCGGGAGGAGGCGGAAGCCCTCTGCCGGACCATGGGCCAGGTGTTCCGCCCCTCGGAGCAGGTGGGGTACTTTATCATCAGCGCCGTGGAGGAGTTCGAGACCCTCTTTGGCCGCCCGGCGGACAAGCGCCGCAAGCTGTACAACGGCATGATGAAGTGCCAGCTGTATATGTACTTCCCCCAGAAATAAAAGATCCCCCGGCGGCGACAGCATCGCTTGCCGGGGGACTTTTCTGCCTACCGGCGGCAGCAGGGCCGCTGGAGCATCTCCTGGAGGAGTTTGACATGATGTTCCTCGTCCATGGCGATGCGCCGCAGCACCGCCTGTATCTTGGGGTCATGGATGGCGGTGGCGGCAGCCTGGTAGGCCCCCACAGCGTCCATCTCGTCCCGGAGACTGGCCTGGACCGCCCCACGGGGGTTCCGGCAGTAGTTGGGGAAGGAGCCGCTCCACCACCGGCGCCGGCCGCCGGCAAAGACAGGCGAGCCGCCGCAAAGGAGGATCAGCTTGCCCAGCATCTCCAGGTGGTGCATCTCCACGATGGCGATGCCACGAAGCATGCCGGATAGTTCCTCGTCCCGGAGGCCCAGGAGGAAACTCTGGTAGCAGTATTGGGTGATGGCCCCCAACTCGCTGCGCTGTCCGGCGTAAAGGTCGCGGAGGATCGGGACACAGGCGGGGTCCGGGCAGGTGACCTCCACCGGAGGATAGGGGAGGTCGCAGCAAAAGCGTTTATCCATAATGACACCTCATTCCAAAAGATATTCCGTCCCATCCTATGCCGTAAATGGGGGAGAGGTGATTCAACCTCCGGCGGGGAAGGGAATATACTGTTAAGAGCCTATTCAAAATCTCCCCGCACGCCGCCTGAACGGGTCTTTTTCCACCCTGCCGCGTTAAAAAATCTTGTAATACACCAAGTATTCCTGCGATTTTTCGCCTTGCAGGGCGAAAAAATACCCGTCCATTCGGCGCACTTGGAGATCTTGAATAGGCTCTAAGAAGGAATGAGGTGGCAAAGTGGTGATGCAGAAGCGGCAAAAGAGCAAAAAGCGGCGGTTCCGGCGAAGATGCTTCCTCCTGGCGGCGGTGCTGATCGTGAGCGCCCTGGCAGCGGATGCCCAGCTGCGCCCGGCGGTGACGGCGGCGGCCAGGAGCCAAGCGGACCTTTACGCCACCCAGGCCATCCAGGAGGCGGTGTACCGGCAGGTGGAGCAGCTTGAATTGGACTACGGCGACCTGGTGCGGCTCACCTACAGCGACCAGGGGACGGTGACGTCGCTGCAGACCGACATGCTGGCCATGTCCAAGCTGCAATCGGCGGTGACCTCGTCGGTGATCGAGAGCATCCTGGAATTCAGCAGCCAGCGGGTGGTGCTGCCGGCGGGGAGCCTGACGGGAAATCCGTTTCTTTCCGGGCGGGGGCCGGAGGTGGAGATACGGTTGATCCCGGCGGGGTTCGTGCAGACACGGCTGAAAAATGTTTTTGACGAGGCGGGGATCAATCAAACACGGCATCAGATATTACTAAACGTGAAGCTGGAGATACAGGCGGTGTTGCCGGGGTATGCGATCGCGGATCAGGTGGACACGGATGTTTGTTTGGCGGAGACGGTGATCGTGGGGTTGGTGCCGGGGGCGTATACCTGGGTGTCGGATGGGACTGACCCGCTGGTGGGGCTGATTCAGGACTATGGGGCAGGGGAGAACTGATCCCCCCTGCGGGGCGCAGCCCCGCCCTGCCACCGGGGGCACCCCGGTCCGGGTCCAGGGCTAGCCGTAGGCCACGTTCCCGAAGGGATGCTAGCGCCTGGTCGCCCGCCGCAGCGGGCGAAACTCCTTCAAAGGCTGTCGTTTTTTGGAAGGTGTTGGTGTTTGGAAGCTGTCTTTGAGATGGCCGCCGTCGGAATTTGAAACTGCCTTAGCAAGGCTGGGAAGGGTTCCTTTTTATAGGCGGTTTTCTCGAAGTGACAAGCACGGCGGCCAGAACGAGTTTTTTCTTTGCGCAGCCGCGGGAGCGATTTTCTTTCCCTTTGCAGTTTCTTTCCTTCAAAACAGCCCGTTCACCGGTACGGTGGGCGGGCGTTTTTTGAACGGACGGGCTTTCCTTTTTGGTTTGTGGTGGCGGGGCTTTCTTCCACAAATTTTTCCTACTTAGATTGTATTGCCCCGCAAATTATGGTAAAATAACTTAGTTAAAACGAGGTGAGGAAAAATGGCTGAGATTCAAAAAGACCCTATTTTAGAGCAGATCGAAACACTCCGGGCCCAGGTGGAGTACCATGCCGACCGGTACTACAACCAGGACGACCCGGAGATCAGCGACTTTGAGTACGACAGGCTGTTTCACCAGCTGCTGGACCTGGAGGAGGCCAATCCCCAGTACGCTTCCCCTACGTCGCCCACGGTGCGGGTGGGGGGCTCCGCTTCCAACACCTTCGCCACGGTGGAGCACAAGGTCCAGATGGGCTCCCTTCAGGACATCTTTTCCTTTGACGAACTGCGGGACTTCGACCGCCGGGTGCGGGAGACTGTCCCGGAGCCCTCCTACGTGGTGGAGCCCAAGATCGACGGCCTTTCTGTCTCCCTGGAGTACCGGGACGGGGTGCTGGCGGTGGGCTCCACCCGGGGCAACGGCTTTACCGGGGAGGATGTCAGCGAGAACATCCGCACCATCCGCTCGGTGCCGCTGAAGCTGCCGGTCTCCCTGCCGCTGCTGGAGGTCCGGGGGGAGGTCTACATGCCGGTGAAGAGTTTCCAGCGGGTGGTGGAGGCCCAGGAGTTGGCGGGGGAGCAGCCCTTCAAGAACCCCCGCAACGCCGCCGCCGGCTCCCTGCGGCAGAAAAATCCCAAGATCACCGCCAAGCGGGGGCTGGATATCTTTGTCTTTAACGTCCAGCAGATCGAGGGGAAAACACTGGATTCCCACAGCGATTCCCTGGACTTCCTGGGGACCTTGGGCTTTAAGGTCATCCCGGAGCACAAGGTCTATCGGGATATCGAGGAGGTCATCGAGGACATCCAGCGCATCGGGGAAAACCGCGGGGCATACCCCTTCGGCATCGACGGGGCAGTCGTAAAGGTGAATGACTTTGCAGATAGAGAAGTCCTTGGTTCCACCGCAAAATTCCCCCGCTGGGCCATCGCCTACAAATACCCGCCGGAGGAGAAGGAGGCCACCCTGCTGGATATCGAGGTCCAGGTGGGCCGCACCGGGGCGGTGACCCCCACGGCGGTCTTTACCCCCATCACCCTGGCGGGCACCACCGTCAGCCGGGCGGTGCTCCACAACCAGGACTTTATCGACCAGCTGGGCCTTGCCATCGGGGACAAGATCCTGGTCCGCAAGGCGGGGGAGATCATCCCCGAGGTGCTCTCCGTCGTCTGGCACGACCCGGAAAAGGCCCCCTACCGCCTGCCCGAGACCTGCCCCTCCTGCGGGGCGGCCCTGGTCCGGGAGGAGGGGGAGGCGGCGGTGCGCTGTCCCAATTTCAGCTGCCCCGCCCAGCTGACCCGCAGCATCATCCATTTCTGTTCCCGTTCCGCCATGGACATCGACGGCATGGGGGAGGTGGTCTGCCAGCTGCTCATCGACCGGGGGATGGTAAAGACCCCCGCCGGTATCTACCGCCTTACCCAGGAGCAGCTGCTGGAACTGCCGGGCTTCGCAAAACGGAAGGCGGAGAAGATACTGGCCGCCATCGAAAAGTCCAAGGGCAACGACCTGTCCCAGCTGCTCTTCGGCCTGGGGCTGCCGGGCATCGGGGAGAAGGCCGCCAAGACCCTGGCCGGGCGGTTCGGCTCCCTGGAGAAGGTGGCCGCCGCCGGCTGGGAGGAGATCGCCGCCATCGACGGCTTCGGGGAGATCATGGCCAAGGACGTGGAGGGCTACTTCCGGGATGAGCACAACCGGGCCCTCTGCCAGGAACTGACCGAACTGGGCCTCAACACCACCGCCGCGGTGGTGGAGGCCACCGGGGAGTTTACCGGCCTCACCTTTGTCCTCACCGGCACCCTGCCCACCCTCAGCCGGGGGGAGGCCAGCGCCATCATCGAGGCCCACGGGGGAAAGACCTCCTCCTCGGTCTCCAAAAAGACCAGCTATGTCCTGGCCGGGGAGGACGCCGGCAGCAAGCTGACCAAAGCCAACCAGCTGGGTGTCCCGGTCATCACCGAGGAACAGCTGATGGAAATGATAAAAGGGGGAACGACCGAATGAATATCGATATCCAGCACATCGCCAAGCTGTCCCGTCTCTCCATCCCGGCGGAAAAGGTGGAGAAATTCCAGCGTGATATGGAGAACATCGTCGCCATGGTGGAGAAGCTGCCTGCGGTGGAGGGCCAGACCCTGGCGGTGGACCCTGCCGACCGGATGGAACTGCGCAAGGACGAGATACGCCCCTCCCTCCGCCGGGAAGTGGTGCTGCAAAACGCCCCCAAGACGGTGGCGGGCTGCATCGTGGTGCCAAAGACGGTGGAATAGGGGGGAGCGTCGTGGCGTTTGAAGGCTTTGACCTTGCCGCCTTTTGGGAACCGGAGGACTATCTCCGGGGAAAGGGCCGCAACGAATATATCTATCCCGCCCCCAGCGACGATCTGATCCGGGAGACGGAAAGGAAGCTGGGGTACAAGCTGCCGGAAAGCTACCTGGCTCTGATAAAGCAGCAGAATGGCGGCTGCCCCGCCCGCACCCGGTACGACGTGCCGGCGGACAAGGGGGGCGGCATGGTGGAGATCAGCGGCTTTTTGGGCATCGGGGAAGGGGAGCACGACTGGTACACCCTTTGCGGCACCTTTGGCAGCACCTTTATGATCCAGGGCTGGAACTACCCGGATATCGGTGTCGCCGTCTGCGACACCCCTTTTTCCGGCCATGTGATGATCTTCCTGGACTACCGTGCCTGCGGCCCCCAGGGGGAGCCGTCGGTGGTCCTTATCGATCAGGAGGACAGCTTCGCTATTACGCCTATTGCGGACAGCTTCGAGGAATTTGTCCGGGGGCTGCGGACCGAGGATGACGAGGAGGACGAGGAGGAAAGCCCTTCCGGGGAACGGTCCCTGGCGCTGCTCCTTCAGGGGATGGAGAGCCAGGGGATGGGGGACAGCCCCATAGCGGAGCGCATTCGGGGACTGCTAGGCGGACAAGGATAGGGGGAGATACCGAAATGGCGCCTTTTGAAGGCTTTGACCTGAGCGATTTCTGGGAAGAAACCAGTAACTATGCGAAAGACAAGTATATTGGACCCGTCCCCACCGACGAGATGATCCGGTCGGTGGAGGAAGAACTGGGCTACAAGCTGCCGGAAAGCTATATCGTCCTGATGCAGGTGCAAAACGGTGGTTTTTCCAAAAAATCCGCCTTCCCCACCAGTACCCCCACCAGCTGGGCGGATGACCACATCGCCATCGAGGGGTTTCTCAGCATCGGCCGGGACAAGATGTATTCCCTCTGCGGCAAGTTGGGGTCCCGCTTTATGATAGAGGAATGGGGTTACCCGGATATTGGGATAGCCATCTGCGACTGCCCCTCGGCGGGGCATGATATGGTCTTTTTGGACTACCGGGAATGCGGTCCCCAGGGGGAGCCAAAGGTGGTCCACATCGACCAAGAGGACGACTACTACATCACCCCCCTGGCGGACAGCTTTGAGGCATTCATCCGGGGACTGGTGGATGAAGATGATTTCGACTTTGACGACGAAGAAGAGATAGAGGAGGACGAGCCATGAGCTTGTATCAGCTTACCGCAAAGGAGCTGCACCGGAAGCTATGCAACAAGGAGTGCAGCGCCCGGGAGGTCACCGAATCGGTCCTTGGGCGCATCGACGCCTGCGAGGAACGGGTGGGGGCCTATGTCACCCTGGACCGGGAGGGCGCCCTGGCCGCCGCCGGGGAGGTGGACAAAAAGATCGCCGCCGGGGAGGCCATCGGCCCCCTAGCCGGTATCCCGGTGGCGGTGAAGGACAACATCTGCACCAAAGACGTACTCACCACCTGTTCCTCCCGGATGCTCTACAACTTCCGCCCCCCCTACGACGCCACCGTGGTGGAACGGCTCCGGTCCGCCGGCTATGTTATGACCGGCAAGGCCAACATGGACGAATTTGCCATGGGTTCCTCCACCGAGACCTCCTATTTTAAAAAGACCGCCAACCCCCACGACCTTGCCCGGGTGCCCGGGGGGTCCTCCGGGGGCTCAGCCGCCGCCGTGGCGGCAGGGGAGGCGGTGCTTTCCCTGGGGAGCGACACCGGCGGCTCCATCCGCCAGCCCGCCTCCCTCTGCGGGGTCATCGGTTTAAAACCCACCTACGGTTCGGTCTCCCGGTACGGTCTGGTGGCCTTCGCCTCCTCCCTGGACCAGATCGGCCCCTTCGGCCGCTGTGTGGAGGACGTGGCCGCCCTCTACGGCGTCATCTGCGGCAAGGACCCTATGGACGCCACCACCGCCCGCCGTGACTACCCCGACTTTGCCGCCGCCCTGAAGGGGGATGTCAAGGGCCTGCGCATCGGCATCCCCAAGGAATACTTCGGCCCCGGGGTGGACCCGGAGGTGAAGGAACTGGTCTACGCCGCCTTGAAGGAACTGGAGAGCGCCGGGGCGGTGCTCCGGGAGTTGAGCCTGCCCGGCACCGACCACGCCCTTTCCGCCTACTACATCATCTCCTCCGCCGAGGCCTCCTCCAACCTGGCCCGGTTCGACGGGGTGAAGTACGGCTTCCGGGCCGAGGAGTACGACGGCCTGACCGACATGTACGAAAAGACCCGGAGCCAGGGCTTCGGGGACGAGGTGCAGCGCCGCATCATGCTGGGAACCTTCGTCCTCAGTTCCGGCTACTACGACGCCTACTATAATAAAGCCAAGCTGTTCCAGAAGGCACTGCGGGCCGAGTTTGCCGACGCCTTCCAGGATTGCGACCTCATCGCCACCCCCACATCCCCCACCGTGGCCTTCCGCCTGGGGGAGAACACCGGCGATCCCCTGAAGATGTACGCCGCCGATATCTGCACCGTTACGGTGAACATCGCCGGGCTGCCGGGGCTGTCGGTCCCCTGCGGCCTGTCCCAGGGGCTGCCGGTGGGGATGCAGCTGATCGGCCCCCGCTTTTCGGAGCAGCGGCTGTTCGACGCCGCCTACGGGTTCCAGACCATCCGGGGCGGCAGCCTTTGCGGCATCCCGGCTTTGGCGTAAAAGGAGGGGAAGAAAATGAGATATACCACCGTCATCGGCCTGGAGGTCCACGCCGAACTTTCCACCAGGACCAAGATCTATTGCAGCTGCAAAAACTCCTTCGGCTCGGAGGTCAACTCCAACTGCTGCCCCAACTGCACCGGCATGCCGGGCAGCCTCCCCACCCTTAACGAGAAGGTGGTGGAGTACGCCATCCGCATGGGCTACGCCACCCACTGCACCATCAACCCCGTCTGCAAGGCGGACCGGAAAAACTACTTCTACCCCGACCTGCCCAAGGCCTACCAGATATCCCAGTTCGATATCCCCCTGTGTGAGCATGGCTATGTCGACGCCGTGGTGGACGAGGAGGGGAACACCAAGCGGGTGGGCATCACCCGCATCCACATCGAGGAGGACGCCGGCAAACTCATCCACTCCGAGAATTTTTCCGGCAGCCTGGTGGACCTGAACCGCTGCGGGGTGCCCCTCATCGAGATCGTCTCGGAACCGGACATGCGTTCCGCCCACGAGGCCAAGGCCTATCTGGATTCCATCCGGGCCATCCTCCAGTATCTGGATATCTCCGACTGCAAGATGCAGGAGGGTTCCATCCGCTGCGACGTCAACGTTTCGGTGATGCCGGAGGGCTCCACCGAGTTCGGCACCCGGTGCGAGATGAAGAATGTCAACGGCTTTTCCGCCGTGGAGCGGGCCATCGAGTACGAGGCCCGGCGGCAGATGGAGGTGCTGGAGGCCGGCGGCACCATCAGCCAGGAGACCCGCCGCTGGGACGACCTGGCGGGGAAGAACTACCTGCTGCGCTCCAAGGAGGACGCCCAGGACTACCGCTACTTCCCGGAGCCAGACCTTGGGGCCATCGTGGTGCCGGAGGAACTGCTGGAGCAGCTAAAGGCCACCATCCCCGAACTGCCGGGGGCAAAGCTGCTGCGGTACATGAAGGAGACCGGGCTGCCCTTCTTTGACGCCAACCTCCTGTGCGAAAACCCCGACAAGGCGGATTACTTTGAAAAATGCCTGGCGCTGGGACAGTGCCAGCCCAAGGCCATCTCCAACTGGCTGCTGGGGGACGTCTCCCGCATCCTCAACGAGAAGAACAAGACCATCGCCGACACCAGCCTTGCCCCGGAAAAACTCTGCCGGATGATCGCCCTCATCGAGAAAAAGACCATCTCCAACACCGCCGGCAAGACGGTGCTGGAGGAGATCATCTGGAGCGACAAGACCCCCGACGACGTGGTACAGGAGAAGGGCCTGGCCCAGATCAGCGACACCAGTGCCCTGGAGGCCATCGTCCAGTCGGTCATCGACGCCAACCAGAAGGTGGTGGCCGACTTCCACGGGGGCAAGACCAACGCCCTGGGCTTCCTGGTGGGACAGTGCATGCGCCAGTCCAAGGGTCAGGGCAACCCGGCCATCATCCGGGAACTGCTGGAAAAGGCGCTGGGATAAACTGGCGCCCAAAGGGCATACTTTGTAAAAAACAGAAAGGGGGAGCAGTGTGAACTGGCTCAATAAGCTGGAACGGAGGTTCGGGCGCTTCGGCATCCCCAACCTGATGATGTACATCTCAACGACGACCCTGGTTTTTTCCATGCTGGAGACCTTCGGGGGCATACCAGTCTCCTATTGGCTCCGCTTTAGCCGCCAGGGAATATTGGAAGGACAGATATGGCGGCTTGTCACCTTCCTCTTTGTGGACTTCGCCTATGATATCTCCGGCCTGTTCCCGCTGCTGTTGATGCTTTATTTCTACTACTGGGTGGGCTGCCGGTTGGAGTATGCCTGGGGTGTTTTCCGCTTCAACCTCTACTACGTGATGGGAACACTGGGTGCTATCCTGTTGGGGTTCCTGCTGGGGTACACCACCCCCACCTACCTGAACCTTTCCCTTTTCCTGGCCTACGCCGCCCTGTTCCCGGACGAGCAGATCCTCTTTATGATGATCATCCCCATCAAGGTGAAGTATGTGGCGCTTTTGGACTGGGCCGCCTTTGCCCTCACCATTCTTTTCCAGCCCTGGCCGGTGAAGCTGCTGGCAGTGCTGGCCCTGGCCAACTTCTTCATCTTCTTCTGGCCCTACATCTCCGGGAGTATCCGCAACTATTTTAAGTATCGCAAGGTGCGCAACAACTTCCGCAACCAGATGCGGAGGAACAACGTGGTCAAAGGCCCCTGGGATGATCCAAGGCGCTGACCGGTGACGCATCGCCCCCAAAAAGGTCCTGCTATGCAGGGCCTTTTTTGCTGTCATAAACCTGGACAGCCCCCCATATATTGAACTATCTGGGACAAGGGGGGGCGGGGCGATGACACAGTCACATGACCTGGCGGCGGAGTACCAAGCCGCCCTCTGCTACCTGCCGCCAATGCTGCGGGAGGTGCTGGAACGGGTGCCGGAGGGGGAGAAGTCCCGCATCCAGGAGGTGCGGCTCCGGGCGGGTCGGCCCTTGTCGGTGTTCGACGGGTCGGCCAGCCGGTTCGTCACACCCCGGGGGGACCTGACCCGGGGGGCGGGGGGCCTGGTGGTGGACCAGCCCCTGCTGCAGGAAGCGTTGGTCCGCCTCTGTGATTATTCGGTCCACACCCACCAGGGGGAGATGGAGCGTGGCTTTGTCACCACCCCCAAGGGGGACCGGGTGGGCATCTGCGCCAGCGTGGTCCGGGAGCGGGACGGCGGCATCTCCTGCCGGGAGGTCTCCTCCCTCTGCCTGCGTGTTTCCCGGGAGGTGCCGGGGGCGGGGCGGGAACTCTGCCGCCGGTGGCGGCCGGACCGGGGGCTGCTGCTGGCCGGGGGGCCGGGTACCGGCAAGACCACCCTCCTGCGGGACATCGGCCGGGGGCTGGCCTCCGGGGAGACAGGGGACTGTAAAAAGGTGGTCTACCTGGACGAGCGGTACGAGCTGTCCGCCATGTTCCGGGGGGCGCCCCGGCGGGATATCGGCCTCTGTGGGGAGGCCATCTGCGGCCTGCCCAAGGCGGAGGCCATGGAACAGGCGGTGCGCACCCTCTCCCCGGAGTTCATCATCTGCGACGAGTTGGGCTCGATGGCGGAGGTGGCGGGGATCGCCGCCGGGCTGGCCTGCGGGGTGCGGTTTTTGGCATCGGTCCACTGCGGCAGCCGGGAGGAACTGTTCCAAAGCCCCATGGTAAAGGCGCTGATGGGGACCGGGGCCTTCGGGGCGGTGGCGCTGCTGGACAGCCCCGCCCGCCCCAGCAGGGTCGCCCTGCTGCTGACAAAGGAGGAGTACCATGACCAAGGCGCTGGGTCTGCTGCTGGTCTTTAGCGGCTGCCTTTTGGCGGGGTGGGGGAGGGCCCTCTCCCTGGAGCGGGAGGTGAAAAAAGCCGCCCTGTGGCGGGACCTTCTGCGGCAGTTCCAGGTCTGCCTGGAGACCACCCGGGCCGCCCCGGGGGAGATCATTCGGATGCTTGCAAAGGAGACTGCCTTTACAGAGGACGAGGGGGTCCGGGCCATGGCGGCGGCCTTCCGGCAGAGCGGCAGCTTTGCCGGGGCGGTGCGGGCCGCCCTGGGGGACCAGAGCCGCCCGGGGGCGGTGGAGCGGACCCTCCTTTCCCTGGGGGATGTGGTGGGGATAAAGCCGCTGGAGGAGCAGCTTGCCGCCCTGTCCGGGGCCGGGCTGCTGCTGGAACAGGAGTGGGAACGGGCAAGGGAGCGGAGCCGCCGCTACGGCGGCCTCAGCCGGCGGCTGGGCCTGCTGCTGGGTCTGCTGGCGGTGGTGGTGCTGGCCTAGCCTGTGGGATAAGAAAAAAGATGCTTCAAGAGGTGCAGAGAATGGATGTGGATCTGATCTTCCGAATCGCCGCCATCGGCATCATCGTTTCGGTGCTGTACCAGGTGCTGCTCCGCTCCGGGCGGGAGGAACAGGCGATGCTCACCTCCCTGGCGGGGCTCATCGTGGTGCTGATGATGATGATCCAGGAGATCAGCAACCTGTTCGAGACGGTAAAGACGGTGTTCGGCCTATGACCATCGACCTGTTCCAGGTGGCAGTGTTCTGCCTGGTGGCCACCATGCTGGCCCTTGTCCTGCGGCAGTACCGGCCGGAGTACGCGGTGTTCATCAGCCTGGCCTGCAGTATCGTGGCGGTGCTCTACCTCCTCCAGGGGGTGGCCCAGGTGGCGGAGGAACTGGGGCGGCTGCTGGAGGACACCATGCTCCCCGGGGAGTTGGTCCAGGTGGTGATGCGGTGCCTGGGGGTCTGCATCCTCACCGAACTGGCGGCCCAGACCTGCCGGGACGCCGGGGAGCAGGCCATCGGGGCCAAGGTGGAGTTGGCGGGGAAGGTGACGCTGGTGCTGGTGAGCCTGCCCCTTTTCCAGCGGCTGCTCCAGGTGGCGGGGGCGCTGCTCCGGGTGGGGTAGAGGAGGGGGCAAGGGATGACAAAAAGGATACGGCGTGTGGCGGGGGCGCTGCTGGCCCTGGCGCTGCTCATCATCCCCGCCTGGGGGACGGGATACGACTACGGCGGCCAGATGGAGGGCTTTTTTGAGGAGAGCGGGGCGGGGGAGTTGGTGGACAAGGTGCCGGAGGAGGCCAAGGACCTCATGGACCGCATGGGGATGGAGGGCATTGGCGGCACGGTGGAGGGCTTCACCCCCCGGGGACTGGCCCAGGCGGCCTGGAACATGGTAAGGAGCAGCTTCGGCGCCCCCGGCCGGCTGCTGGTGTCGCTGACGGGGATACTGGTCCTCTGCGCCATGCTGGAGAGTTTCGGGGCCACCTTCACCTCCGGCGGGGTGGAGACGGTGTTCGGGGTGGTGGTCACCGTCTTTATCAGCAGCATCATCATCGACCCCATCGTGGCCTGTGTGGTGGACGCCCGGGAGGTCATCCAGGACTTCGCCCTCTTCATCCTTTCCTTCATCCCGGTGTTCGCCGGGGTGGTCAGCGCCTCGGGGCAGCCGATGACCGGCACTGCCTACAACCTCTTTGTCTTTTGGATGTGCCAGGTGACGGCCCAGCTGGTGACGGCGGTGTTCCTGCCCCTCCTCTGCGCCTACCTGGCCCTCTCCCTCATCTCGGTGATCTGCCCGGGGCTGAAACTTGGCGGGTTCATCGGGGGCATCAAGACCTTCGTCACCTGGTCCCTGGGGCTGATCCTGACGGTGTTCATCGGCCTCATGTCGGTGCAGTCGGTGGTGGCATCCGGGGGGGATTCCATCGCCGCCAAGACCACCAAGTTCTTCATCGGCAGCATGATCCCGGTGGTGGGCGGGGCTCTCTCCGACCTTTTCGCCGCCGCCCAGGGGTGCATCCAGCTGGTGAAGGGGACGCTGGGGGCCTTCGGCATCGCCGTCACCGCCCTCACCTTTCTGCCGGTACTGGTCCGCAACGGGGCGTGGTACCTCACCCTCCAGCTGGGGGGACTGGTGAGCGAGCTGCTGGGGCTGCCCCAGATCACCCGGCTGTTAAAGGCGCTTTCCTCTACCATTGGCATCATCCTGGCGGTGCTGCTCTACGACGCGCTGCTGGTCATCATCTCGACGACCCTTTTGATCGTCACCTTCCGGGGGGGATAATCATGGACCTGGTGGACCGCTGGGTGTTCACCATCTGCTGCGGGACGCTGCTGTGCGGGGTGGTCTCCATCCTGGCGGTGGGCAAGGGGACCCAGCGGCTGATGCAGCTGGTGCTGGGGCTGTTCATGCTCTGCTGCTTCCTGCTGCCGGCGGGGATGGAACTGGAACTGCCGGAACTGGCCCCTTCCGCCCCGGCCTCCGCCATGGAGGAAGCCGCCGGGGCGGTCACCGGCTACTTTTTGCGGGACACCGCCCGCCGGTCGGAGGAGGAACTGCGCCGCCTGGCGGCGAAAGAACTCCGGGAATATGGCATAAATGAGAAGGACATCCAAATATACATAGAAGCAGATGGTCCCAGGGAGGGCAGCGGCCTGGCGTTCACAGTGGAACTGGTGCTGCCCCGGCAGCTTCAGGAGCGGCAGCAGCAACTGCTGCCAAGGCTGGAGCAGGCGCTGGGCATCGCTGTCCGGCTGGGATACCGCTAGGGAGGGAATATGAAAGAAAAGATCGTGTGGAAGATTGGGAAGTATCGCGTCCGCCTGGATACCGTGGTGTTCGTCCTAGGCATCGCCGGCATCCTGCTGATCGGCCTTTCCTCCCTCCTGCCGGAGCGGGGGGAGCCGCCCCAGGAGGTCCCGGTGCTGGAGACCGACACCGGGGCCTACGCCGCCCGGCTGGAGGAACGGCTCCAAGGCATCCTCCAGCAGACGGAGGGGGTGGGGAAGGCCCAGGTGATGGTGACGCTGGAGAACGGGTACCGCCAGGTGTACGCCAAGTCGGAGAAGGTGAACAACGACATCCTGGAGGACATCCGGGCCCAGGACGAGAAAAAGACCCAGGAGAAGCAGGTGACCGAGCAGACCTATGTCCTGGTGGACGGGGCCGGCGGCAAGGTGCCGCTGGTGACCGCCCAGCTGGAACCGGAGGTGAAGGGCGTGGTGGTGGTCTGCCAGGGGGGAGATGACCCCCTGGTGGTGCGGCGGGTGGTGGAAACGGTGCGGGTTGCGCTGAACATCTCCTCCTCCCGCATCTCGGTCTCCCGGCTGGCCGGGGAGTAGATGATCCCGATTACGTTTTGTGTGGAGGTTTTGCAGCTATGAAAATGAACATGATCGTCAGCAAAAAGCACATCGTCCTTTCCGCCCTGGTGCTGGCCCTCAGCGTCGCGGTCTACCTGAACTGGGAGTACGTGAAGGTCAACGGCGACAGCTTTGAGAACACCAGCAAGGTGGCGGTGGACGGCGCGGTGGAGGGGGCGGCCCCCGGCATCCCCGCCGAGGATAAGGGCGCCGATGAGGCCGCCGCCTACGGGGAGGCTTATTTTGCCGAGGCGAAGCTGTCCCGCACCAAGGCCAGGGACGAGGCCGCCGACGCCCTCAAGTACATGCTGGAGGATGCCGACCTCACCACCGACCAGATGACCCAGCTGACCATGGAGGCCGCCAGCATCGCCAAGTCCATCGAGACCGAGGGCAAGATCGAGAACCTCATCAAGGCCAAGGGCTTTGAGGAGTGCATGGTCTACCTGGAGGAGGATAAGATCGACGTGCTGGTCAAGTGCAGCGGCATGACCGACAGCGAGGCCGCCCAGATCAAGGACGTCATCCTGGGGGAGGTAGAGGTGCCGGACAAAAATATTTCCATCATCGAGATCAAATAATAGGTTGTACTGCCTGGAAAATGTGGTATAATATCCCATGATGGATGTTATACCATTTTTTCTTGGGGCCATTTGGCCCCCCCGCGCATCACAAATACAGCTGGAGGTACGATAGAATGTCCGAGCAGAAATATGTTTCCAACGCCGGGAGCCTAAAGATCTCCCAGGAGGTCATCGCCTCCATCGCCGGGTACACAGCCACCGATATGGAAGGGGTGTCCGCCCTGGCCACGGTGCCGCAGAACCTCACCGGCTGGCTGGAAAAACAGCCCCTGCGGCCGGTCTCCATCCAGCTGAACGATGGGGTGGCGGTCATCGACATCCGCCTGCGGATCAGGCACGGGGCCAAGATACCGGAACTTTGCCGCAAGCTGCAGTCCAATGTCAAGGAAGCGGTGCAGAACATGACCGGCGTGGTGGTCTCCAAGGTGAACCTCCAGATCACCGGGGTGGATTTTGCGGAGGACGCCGCGGAAAAATAAGCTGTAACAGACCGGGACCGCCCTTCCCCAAAAGCGGGGAGGGCAGGCCCTGTTTTGGTGACAGGAGTTTTGTGGAGGGTAGTATGACACAGATCACCAGGCGGGAAGCCCGTGAACAGGCGTTTGCCCTGGTATTCGAGATGATCTTTAGCGATGCCCCGGTGCAGGAGTTGGTGGAAGGTGCCGCCCAGTGCCGGGATATTTCGGTGAGCGAATACGCCATCCAGGCCGCCCAGGCGGTCCGGGACCATTGGTGGGAGTTGGACGAGACCATCGACCGCTTCTCCGACAAGTGGAAGGTGGGGCGGCTGCCCAAGGTGACGGCGTCGGTGCTCCGCCTTGCCATCTGCGAGATCGCCTACCTCGGTACCCCCACCGGGGCGGTCATCGACGAGGCGGTGGAACTGACCAAGAAATACGGCGGCGACGACGACCCCGCCTATGTCAACGGGGTGCTGGGGGGCTACGCCAGGAGCCGGGAGGCCGCCGGAAAGGGCGGGGAAGAGCAGCTTGGATAAGCCATACTTCCTGGGGCTGGACACCAGCAACTACACCACCTCGGCGGCGAAATATGACCCGGAGAGCAGCACCGTCTGCCACAGCCGGAAACTCCTCCCGGTAAAGGAGGGGGGATTGGGGCTGCGGCAGAGTGATGCTCTTTTTCATCATGTCCGGCAGCTGCCGGAGGTGCTGGAGGGACTGCTGGACGGGGAGGGGCAGCGCCCCCTGGCGGTCTGCGTCTCCGACCGGCCCCGGAGCCTGCCCGATTCCTATATGCCCTGTTTTCTGGCGGGGAAAACGGTGGGGAAAGCGGTGGCGCAGGTGAACGGCATCCCCTTCTACACCACCTCCCACCAAAACGGCCACCTGGCGGCGGCCCTTTGGGGGGCGGGGGCGATGGAACTGGTGGACAGGCCCTTCCTGGCCTTCCATGTCTCCGGCGGCACCTTTGAGGCGCTGGGGGTGCGCCCCAGCCGGGAGGAGGTGTTTTCCCCCGCTATCCTGGCGTCAACATTGGATATCAGCGCCGGGCAGCTGATCGACCGGGTGGGACAGATGCTAGGGCTGGGGTTCCCGGCGGGCCCCCGGGTGGAGGAACTGGCCCGCCGGGGCAGGTGGGGGAAGAAGTGCCTCCCCACCTTCAAGGGCCGGGACTGCTGCCTTTCCGGCATGGAGAACAAGGCCCGGCAGCTGCTGGAGCA
Source organism: uncultured Angelakisella sp. (assembly GCA_910585525.1). Taxonomy (GTDB): domain Bacteria; phylum Bacillota; class Clostridia; order Oscillospirales; family Ruminococcaceae; genus Angelakisella. The sequence continues at coordinate 11,632 of CAJUFR010000026.1, read as the reverse complement.
GGGGACCTCCCCGGAGGACCTTTGCCGGTTTGTGCTGGAGCATCTGTCCGCCGTCCTCTGCCAAATGGCGGCGGACGCCCTGGCGGCGGAGGGGGAGCAGCCGTTGGTCTTTTCCGGCGGGGTGATGTCCAACGGGCTGCTTCAGGACGCCCTGTCCCGGCGGTTTCGCTGCCACTTCGCCGGGCGGGAGTTTTCGGCGGACAACGCCGCCGGGGTGGCCATCATCGGCGGCATCCTGTACCAAAGGGAAAGGGGGGAGGGCTGATGGCGGGATTCCAGGTCCTCACCGTGTCCCAGCTTTGCCGCTACGTCAAGTCGCTGCTGGAGGAGCAGCGGCAGCTGGAGGACGTGATGGTGAAGGGGGAGGTCTCCAACCTCAGCTTCAAGCAGATGTCAGGCCACCTTTACTTCTCCATCCGGGACGAAGGTGGGCTGGTCCGGTGCGTCATGTTCAGCCGGTACGTCCAAAACCTCCCGGAGATCCCGGAAAATGGCGCCTTTGTCCTGGTGCGGGGGGCGGCCACCCTCTACGAGCGGGACGGGGCGTTCCAGCTGATGGTCTACGATATCCAGCCCCTGGGGGCGGGGCAGGGGAAGCAGGACATGGACGCCCTGAAGCGGCGGCTCCAGGGGGAGGGGCTGTTTGATCCCGCCCGCAAGCGGCCGCTCCCCCCGTTCCCGGATACCATCGGGGTCATCACCTCCCGGGAGGGGGCGGCGCTCCAGGATATCATCCGCTCCTTCCGCCGCCGGGGGTACGGGGGACGGCTCATCCTCTATCCCTGCCTGGTCCAGGGGGCAGGGGCCCCGGCCTCGGTGCTCCGGGCCCTGGACGCCATGGAGCAGGAAAACCTCTGCCAGGCGGCGGTCATCGCCCGGGGCGGCGGCTCCAGCGAGGACCTTTCCGCCTTCAACGACGAGGAGTTGGCCCGGCGGGTCTGCCGGTGCGGGGTGCCTGTGGTTTCGGCGGTGGGCCACGAGGTGGACTTCACCATCCTGGACCTGGTGGCCGACGCCCGGGCCGCCACCCCCACCGCCGCCGGGGAACTGATGGCCCCCCACCGGGACGCCCTGGCCCAGCGGGTGAACACGCTGCGGGAGGCCATCCAAAGCCGGGCAAGGGAGCAGCTGCGGCGGCAGCGGCAGCGGCTGGACCAGGATATCCGTCTGCTTTCGGCAGTTTCCCCCGGGGAACGGGTGAAAAAAAATAGACAAAGGCTCGATTATTTGGTAAGATTATTAGTGGACGCCCAGCGCCACCGGACCCAGGCCCTGCGGGGCCGGACCCTGTCGCTGGTGCGGCAGCTGGAACTGCTGAACCCCGCCGCCGTGATGCGCAAGGGCTGGTCTGTGGCCACCCTGGAGGGCAAGGTCCTCACCACCGTGGCGGAGGTGACCGAGGGGCAGCGGCTGACCACCATCCTGGCGGACGGCGAAGTGATCTCGGTGGTCCAGTCGTATCATAGAAAAGGGGAAGCGTATGCAGAAGAGACCGGCCATTGAACAGTCCCTCCAGCGGCTGGAGGAGATCGTGGGCCAGCTGGGCGGGGAGAACGTCAGCCTGGATGATTCCCTTGCCCTCTTTGCCGAGGGGATGAAGCTGTCCCAGCAGTGCATGGAGCAGCTGGACCAGGCGGAACTGGTCATCGAGGAGCACAGTGTGTCATAACGGGCAGGGAGGGTGCGGAAAATGACGGTTGTTTCGATCATCCTTATGGTGATAGCGGCCATGGTGGGGCTTTTCCTGGGGATGTTTTTGAATGACGGCCTGGGCGGGGCCATCCTGCTGGCTCTTATCACAGGGATAGGGTGTATCATACACACCATGGAAAAGCACCACCGGTAAAAAGAGGGGATACAAAATGCTGATCACGGTCATTTCGTTGGTAATGATGATTTTGGTGGCGATCATCGCCCACATTTTGGAGGCGATGGGGGTCTGCGGAGCCGGCACCCAGCTGCTGTGGGTGCTCATCGCCGGGTTCGGGGGCATCATCTGCGCCATCGAAAGGAACGGCAAGGGCCGGTAACGGCGGCGGGGGAAGGGAAAAGGAGGCTTTGCATGAGCGGCTACGGGGAGCGGTATGACCAATACTACACGGCGGTGGAGGCCGCCCTGCCGGGGTACCTGCCCCGGGAGGAAACGCTGCAAAAGACGGTACAGGAGGCTATGGCATACAGCCTTCTGGGGGGCGGCAAGCGGATCCGGGCGGTGCTCTGCCTGGCCTTCTGCCAGCTTTGCGGCGGGACGGTGGAGGAGGCCATGCCCTTCGCCTGCGCCATCGAGATGGTCCACGCCTACTCCCTCATCCACGACGACCTGCCCTGTATGGACGACGACGACCTGCGCCGGGGCAAGCCCTCCTGCCACATCCAGTACGGGGAGGCCATGGCGGTGCTGGCCGGGGACGGGCTGCTGACCCTGGGGTTCGGGACGATGCTGGACCAGCATCACACCGGGAAATATTCCCCCCAGCGGGTGGTGAAGGCGGCGGCGGAACTGGCGGGGGCCATCGGCTCCGCCGGGATGATCGGGGGACAGGTCATCGATATCCAGCACGAGGGCAAGCCCATCACCGGGGAGGAACTGGACCTCCTCCACTCCCTCAAGACCGGGGCACTTATCCGGGCCAGCGCCAGGATCGGCTGCATCGTGGCCGGTGCCCCGGATGACGTGGTGGCCCGGGCGGACCGGTACGCCAGGAATATCGGCCTGGCCTTCCAGATCACCGACGATATCCTGGACGTCACCGCCACCCGGGAAGTGCTGGGAAAGCCCATCGACAGTGACCGGGAGAACCAAAAGACCACCTATGTCACCCTCTACGGCCTGGAGCGGTCCCGGCAGATCGTCCGGGACCTGGTGCAGGAGGCCGATCTTGCCATCAAGGGCTCGGTGCTGGACGACCCCTTCCTCTACCAGCTGGCCGACCGGCTGGCCCAGCGGGACCGTTAAGAACCTGTTCAGTATCTAGACGCGCGGCGGATGGCAAGGGATCTTTTCGCCAGGCGCAGACAAATTTTTGCAGCGATACTGTATGTATTGCAAAAAAATTGGCAAAGCATGGCGGAAAAAGACCTGCCAGACGGTGTGCGGATAGATGCTGAACAGGTTCTAGAAGAAAGAAAGTCTGGAGATTTTAAAACGATGGGAACATTTTGGAGTGTCATCACCAGCAACTACATTATCAATGTGGGTGTGGTCTCCTGGTTCAGCGCCCAGGTCATCAAAACCATCCTCACCTTTTTCCGCTTCCGGGAACTGCGGATGGAGCGGATGTTCGGAGCGGGGGGGATGCCCAGTTCTCACTCGGCCCTGGTCTGCTCCATGACCCTGGCCATGGCCAAGCTGGTGGGGTTTGGATCCCCCCTCTTTGGTGTGACCTTCGCATTCGCCATGGTGGTGATGTACGACGCCATGGGGGTGCGCCGGGCGGCGGGGGAACAGGCCAAGGTGCTGAATAAGATCATCTTCAGCCGGGTGTTCGACATGCTCAACCAGGAGATCGACGAGAATTATCCCCCCCAGGAGGGGAAGCCGGAGGGCTCCCCCGACCAGAAGGAGTTGAAGGAGTACCTGGGCCACACCCCCCTGGAGGTGGTGGGGGGGATGCTGTTGGGCATCCTCATCGCCTCCATCATGTCCCCCCCGGGCCATTGACAGCGGCGGAAACGGACAGAAGAAGGAGAGATCGCGCTTGAAGGAACGGTTGGACGCCGCCATCGTGGCCCGCGGGCTGGTGAGCGGCCGGGACAAGGCCAAGGGGATCATCATGGCCGGCCAGGTGTACGTGGACGGCCAGAAGGCGGACAAACCCGGCCAGCAGGTGGACGAGAACAGCCGCATCGAGGTGCGGGGGGAGACCCTGGCCTACGTGAGCCGGGGCGGCCTGAAGCTGGAAAAGTCGATAGAGACCTTCGGCCTGGCGCTGGAGGGGCTGGTCTGCGGGGATATCGGGGCCTCCACCGGGGGGTTCACCGATTGCATGCTGCAAAGGGGCGGGGCCAAGGTCTATGCCATCGACGTGGGCTATGGCCAGCTGGCCTGGAAGCTGCGCACCGACCCCCGGGTGGTGAACCTGGAGCGGACCAACATCCGGTACGTCACCCGGGAGCAGGTGCCGGAGGAGTTGGACTTCATCTCGGTGGATGTTTCCTTTATCTCCCTGGGCCTGGTGCTGCCGGTGGTCCACCGGCTGCTGAAGGACGAGTGTAAAGCGGTGTGCCTTGTCAAGCCGCAATTCGAGGCGGGACGGGAGAATGTGGGCAAAAAAGGGGTGGTCCGGGACCCCGCCGTTCACCGGATGGTGATACAAAAGGTGCTGGAACTGGCGGGTGAGCAGGGCTTTTCCCCCCTGGGGCTCACCTTCTCCCCGGTGAAGGGGCCGGAGGGGAACATCGAATACCTGCTGCTGCTGCAAAAGGGCGGCCCCGGCCCGGCGATAGGCCCCGACGACGCCGGCCGGGTGGTGGAACAGTCCCACGCCGCCCTGGACCGGGAGACAGCCGCCCCAGGCGGCGGGAGGTGACGGCATGCGCATCCTGCTGATGCCCAATTTTACCAAGCCCCGCACCTGGGAGGTGCTGCGGGAACTCTGCCCCCGAATGGAGGCCATGGGGATGACCGCCGTGGCGGCGGGCAAGGACCGGGACGCCATGGCCGCCGTGGGCATCGGCCCGGTGGAGGGGGCGCCGGAAGGAGCGGAAAAGGCTGCCGCCTCCTGTGACCTCATCCTCTCCATCGGGGGGGACGGCACCATGATCCACAGCGCCTACTACGCCGCCCTGGCAGAAAAACCGGTGGTGGGGGTGAACCTGGGCCGCCTGGGCTTCCTGGCCCAGATCGAGCCGGAGGAACTGGACCGGTACCTGCTGCGGCTGCAAAGCGGCAGCTGCACCCGGGAAAAACGGTACGCCATCCAGTCCCGTTTCTCCCCGGAGGGCCGGGACGGCCTTCCCTTCGCCATCAACGATATCGTCTTTACCCGCTCCCCGGACCAGAACCTGGTGGACTTTGAGGTGCTTTGCAACGGGCGGCTCATCGACCGGTACTACGCCGACGGGGTGATCTTTTCCACCCCCACCGGCTCCACCGCCTACGCCCTTTCCGCCGGGGGGCCGGTGATGGACCCCTCCCTCCGGGCCATTATCATGGTCCCCATCTGCCCCCACTCCATGGCGGTGCGGCCGGTGGTGCTGGGGGGGGACAAGACCATCACCCTGCGCTCCGGCGCCCAGCTGGTGGCGGTAGCGGACGGCGCCCGGCGGGTGACCATGGCCCCGGGGACTGCCGCCATCATCGGCTCCTCCCGGCTGGAGCCGGAGTTCATCAGCTTCGGGGAAAACGAGTTCTTCGAGATTTTGACCGCAAAGATCAAGCAGAGGGGATAGGACTAGATGAAGCAGCAGCGCCAGGAGAAGATACTCTCCATCATCCAAAGCCAAAGCGTCACCACCCAGGAGGAACTCCAGGCCCGGCTGGCCGAGGCCGGCTTTGCCGCCACCCAGGCCACCATCTCCCGGGACATCCGGGAGATGCGGCTGGTCAAGACCCTTTCCCCCAGCGGCAGCTACTACTACAGCGTCCCGTCCCAGAAGCACCCGGAGGCGGAGGCGCTGAACATCGATTCGGTGTTCCTGGAGTCGATCCGCTCGGTGGACTTTGCCGGCAATTTCGTGGTGGTCAAGTGCCATTCCGGCATGGCCAACGCTGTCTGCGTGGCGGTGGACACCGGCGGCTGGAACGGCCTGGTGGGCACCATCGCCGGGGACGACACCATCTTCCTGCTGATGCGCACCCAGCACCAGGCGGAGGAGTTCGCCGTCTTTTTGCAGGAACGGGTGACCAAGGCCAAGGCGGCGAGAAAGTAAAATACCTTTACACCTTTAAAACGGGGGGATCAAGATGCTTTCCCAACTCTACATCGAAAATATCGCGGTGATCCAAAAGGCCACCATCCAGCTGGAGGGGGGCTTCAACGTCTTTACCGGCGAGACCGGCGCGGGCAAGACCATCCTCATCAGCGCCATCAACGCGGTGCTGGGGGCCCGGACCTCCCGGGGCATCATCCGCAGCGGCGAGAGCCGGGCGGTGGTCTCCGCCCTTTTCACCAGCATCCCGGAGGAGGTGGCCCGCCAGGTGGAGGAGTTGGGCTACACGGTGGAGGAGGGCCAGCTGATGGTCCACCGGGAACTGGACGCCGGGGGCAACGGCAGCTGCCGGGTCAACGGCCGCCCCGCCACCACCGGGCTGCTGCGGCAGATATCCTCCCTTCTCATCGATATCCACGGCCAGCGGGACAGCCAGGAACTGCTTTCCGCTGAAAAGCATATGGCCTTTGTGGACGGCTTCGGCGGGCTGGAGGAGGAGGTAGCCGCCTACCGGGGGGTGTACCAAAAACTCCAACAGGCCAGGGAAAAGCTGGACAGCCTCCAGATGGACGAAAGCTATAAATTGCAGCGCCAGGACCTGCTCCAGTACCAGCTGGGGGAGATCGAGGCCGCCGCCCTGTCCCCCGGGGAGGAGGAGGAACTGCTGTCCCAGCGGGATATCATCCGCAACGCCGAGACCATCACCGGCGCCCTGGGCAGCGGCTACCAGCTGCTCACCGGGGGGGACGAGGGCATCGGCATCGTCTCCGCCCTGGGGAGCCTGGGGGAGGAACTGGACACCATCTGCCGGTTCGTGGAGGGCATGGAGGAGTACCAGGGAAAGGTCCAGGACCTGCGGTACGACCTGGAGGAACTGGCCGCCACCCTGCGGGGCAGCCTGGACGACTACAACTTCGACCCCCGGCAGCTGGACCGTGTGGAGAGCCGCCTGGACCTGCTGCACCGGCTGAAAAAGAAGTACGGCGCCACGGTGGAGGAGGTCATCGCCTACGGGGAGCGGTGCGCCCGGGAGTTGGACGAGCTGACCTTCGCCGACGAGCGGGCGGAGCAGCTGCGGGGGGAGGTGGAGGCCCTTACCGCCCAGGCCAAGAAAAAGGCCGCCGCCCTCACCGCCAAGCGGAAAAAGGCGGGGGACGCCTTTGTTGCCAGCATCCAGCGGGAACTCACCGACCTGGATATGCCGGCGGTGCGGCTCACCCTGCGGCTCACCCCCCGGGAACTGGGGCCCAGCGGCGGGGACGGGGTGGAGTTCCTGCTGGCCGCCAACCCCGGCGAGGAGCCCAAGCCCCTGTCCAAGACCGCCAGCGGCGGCGAGTTGAGCCGGGTGATGCTGGCCATCAAAAACGTCCTGGCGGGCCGGGGCGGGGTGGGGACGGTGATCTTTGACGAGATCGACACCGGCGTCAGCGGCCGGGCCGCTCAGAAGATCGGCCTCAAGCTGGGGCAGGTGGCCAAGAGCCGCCAGGTCATCTGCGTCACCCACCTGGCCCAGGTGGCGGCCTACGCCAGCCACCATAGCCGCATCTACAAGCAGGTGGAGGGGGAGCGCACCTACACCCACGTGGACGTTCTGGTCCGGGAGGACCGGGTGAAGGAACTGGCCCGGATCAACGTGGGGGAGAACATCACCAGCACCGCCCTGGACAGCGCCCGGGAGATGCTGACCCTGGCGGGGAACTGAGGATGTGGCCCTATCAAAGCGTTACCCGGCAGCAGCTGGAGGAGAAGAAGGACCGGGTGGAACGGCTGCTGCAAAAGCTGGGGGCTGTCCCCACCGGTCTGGGGCAGCCCCATCCCGTTTCCTCCTACGGGGAAGGGGTGGCGGAAAGCATCCTCTCCCGCCGTGTGGTCTACCGATACCGTGGCGGTCTTTACCGGGTGGACGAGGTGCTTTTCCCGGAAAAGCCCTTCCTGGTCATAGAGTGGGCCGGCCGGGAGGAGGATGTCCAAGGGAACGGGATGGAGGATACCGATCCCTTCCCCTGGGACATGGGGGAGGAGGACCTGCTGGCGGAACTGCGGGTAGTATTAGATGCCGGGTGGCGGCGAGGTGAGGAAGGATGACCGGAACAGAAAGCCAAGACCCCAGACTGGACCTCCGCCACAACCAACTGCTTCGGGAGTGCCTTGGGGCGCTTGGGGCCTGGACGCTCCTTCCGGCGGCGGGGGAGAAGGCCATCGTTGCCGCCGCCTCCCGGCTTTGTTCCGAACAAAAGGCGTCGGATGGCATTCCGCCCCTGGCCCCGGACCGGGAATACTATATCGTCTGGGACAACGGCGATACCCCGGTGGTACGATGCCAGGGCAGGAATATCCTTGCCGCCTTTGACGAGGTAGCGGCGGTGGCCTTCCAGACGGTCTTTTTGGAAAAGGACCACCCGGAAAGCGGCTGCTGGTACAGAAATTAAAGAGGGGGAACAAGAGCGATGCGTCTATACCAAATGGACCACGGCTGGTATTTTAGTGTCCCCGACAACTGGACGGCGGAGCGGGACAGCCAGGACGGCCACTACCTGTTCTACCCGCCGGACAGTGACCTGACGCTGCACTTTACACCCTGGCAGGTGGAACGGGAGGGGGAGCCCGCCCCGGCGGAACTGATGATAGGGGCCTTCCTCCGGGGAATGCCGGAGGACGCCAAGCCCATGGATAAACTGGCCTGCCACCTGAATCGATTCGATGTAAAGGGGTTTGCCTTTTCACGAAAGCGGAAGGGCCAACGGGTGTTCCAGCGGATGGTGGGATACTACGCCCCGGGGGCGCTGATGTCGGTGGGCATCTTCGGGACCTGGGAACAGGAGTGCGACCGGGCGGTAACGATGCTGGACCAACTGCAAAGGGCTTGAGGGGGGAAATAAGATGTATGAGGTCATACCCTATGTCGGGATAGGAGAGATCCATTTCGGCATGGGGCCCGATGAAGTATCCAGCCTGTTAGGCAAGGACTACAGGCGTATTGACAACAGGTACACAGCTGGATATATGCTATGCACCGGCAGCTTGAACCTGCATTTTGACGGAGATGATATCCTTGTTGCCATCGAAGGGAGTGTCAGCGCGGGCCTTTGCTATCAGGGATTTGCGCTTGCGGGGCGGCCGTTCAACGAGGTCTTAACATATCTCAAGGGCTTTGACCCGAAGATCAAAGCCCACCGCGACGGGGCCACCTCCTATCAATTAGGGATCGGCTTGTATGTCCCTACCATCAAAAAGTCCAGAAAGGAACCGGTGCAGGGAGTGATCGTGTTTCGGAAGGGGTATTATGGAGACAGCGATACGGATACCTGATCCAGAAAAATGAAACTTGACACCGCAGACCCTTTCGTTTATAATGCAGTAGAAAATGGCTGAGAAGGGACCCCAGTACCAGACAGGACCGGACTTCCAGAGAGCTTTTGGCCGGTGCAAAAAAGCAGTCCGCTGTGTGGGAATTACCTCCCGGAGCCGCCGCCTGAACCGACAGTAGGGCTGGCCGGGCGCGACCGTTACATCGCATGGGTTTTTGCCAAAACCCGGTAAGGGCGTCCCGGTGACGGGGGGCCGAAGATGAGGTGGTACCACGGGTTGACCCGTCCTCTGTGCCTTTGGGCGCGGGGGGCGTTTTCTTTTTGCCTGCGCAAAAGCGGAGAAAGGGGAAGGAGGATGCCACGAAAGAAAGCGTATCGTATCGTCAAAGGTGCCTTTGTCTACCTGTACCTTGATCTGGCCTTTTTCACGCTGTCTGTGGTGTTGGTGGTCCGTTTTTGGGAGCAATCCTTAGCTTGGTTCTTCCTGGCCTTTTGGGCGGCCAATTTCGCTGCGGCCCTTTGGGCAAAGCGGAAGCTGATCCTGGACCTGCTGGAGGGACGGACCGAGACCTTCCAGGGGCAGATCGACCACCGGGAAAATGCGGGTTCCCTGCGGTGTGTCCGGGTGGAGTACCTTGTGGAGCAGGGGGAACGCCCCAGACGGTTCATCCTTTTCCCGGACGCCCTGCCCCTTTCCCTCGACGCCGCCCTGGGGCTGCTGTCCGGCAGGACAACGCTGCGGTATCTGCCCCGGAGCCTTGCAGTTGTGGAAGTCATCGGGGAGGTCGGGGAAGGACCCTCCGCCGGAAGGCGGACAAAGGAATGGTATAAGGGGAAGGCCCGGCTGGAGGAAGAATACCGGCAGATCGTCCGGCCCAGACCCCTTGGCCGCCTGGGGGATCTATACTGGTTCTGGGAACTGGTCCCCACCTGCCTTTTTCTGGCCTTTGCCGGGACAGCCGCCCTGCTCCAACTGTTGCAGTAGAAAGATCGATCAAGATAAAAGGAGAGAAAAAATCATGAGCCAAATTTTTGAAGAACTGGAACGCCGGGGCCTTATCGCCCAGATGACCCACCCGGACAAGATCCGGGAGAAGCTGGACAACGAGAGGGTGGTCTTTTACATCGGCTTTGACGCCACCGCCGACAGCCTCCATGTGGGGCACTTCCTCCAGCTGATGGTCATCAACCACATGATCCGGGCGGGGCATACCCCCATCCTGCTGCTGGGCACCGGCACCACCATGGTGGGGGACCCCACCGGCCGCACCGACATGCGGAAGATGCTCACCCCGGAGGAGATCAACGCCAACGCCGATTGCTTCCTCCGGCAGATGGGTCGCCTGGTGGACCTGGAGAAGTGCATCGTGGCCCGGAACGGCGACTGGCTGATGGGGCTCAACTACATCGAACTGCTGCGGGACGTGGGGGTGCATTTCTCGGTGAACCGGATGCTCACCGCCGAGTGCTTCAAGTCCCGGTTGGAGCGTGGGCTCTCCTTCATCGAGTTCAACTACATGATCATGCAAAGCTACGACTTCCTCAAGCTATACCAGCTCCACAACTGCACCATGCAGTTGGGCGGGGATGACCAGTGGAGCAACATCCTGGGCGGCGTGGACCTGGTGCGCCGGGTGGAGAGCCAGGAGGTCTGCGGCATGACCTTCCAGCTGCTCACTACCAAGGAAGGGAAGAAGATGGGCAAGACCATGGGCGGCGCCGTCTGGCTGGATGCCGGTAAGTTCTCCCCCTACGATTTCTTCCAGTATTGGCGCAACGTGGAGGATGCCGATGTCATCAAGTGTTTGAAATTCTTGACCTTCCTGCCCATTGAGGAGATCGAGGCCATGGAAGCCTGGGAGGGGAGCCAGCTGAACCGTGCCAAGGAGATACTGGCCTACGAGGTCACCAGCTTCGTCCATGGCAAGGAGGAGGCGGACAAGGCCCTGGCCGCCGCCAAGGCGCTGTTCGGGGCGGGGGGGCAGGACGAGAACATGCCCACCACCACCCTCGCCGAAGGGGACTTCACCGACGGGGCCATCGGCATCATGGACCTGATGGTAAAGACCGGCCTGGCCCCCTCCAAGAGCGAAGCCCGGCGTCTCATCCAGGGGGGCGGCGTGGTGGCCGGGGAAGAGAAGGTCACCAATGTGGACCAGAGGTTCTCCGCCGACGCCATCCGCCAGGGCGTGGTACTGCGGAAGGGGAAGAAGGTCTTTCATAAGGTGACGCTGTGATCTTCCAGGCAGGATATCTATTTCGGAAAAAAATTATTTAGCGCAGCAAAGATGAAATCACTGTGGCGTCAACAACGACAGACACAAAAGGCTCCTCCCGCTGCGGAGGAGCCTTTTGGCTGTCGAAAAACTCTCCCCAGAAGCAGGGCCTGCCGGTCAAAAGGGGGAAAAGTGTGAAAGGGGGGGTGAAAACCCCCTCTTTTCGCGTCGAGCGAC
>CAJUFR010000025.1 GCA_910585525.1 uncultured Angelakisella sp. | reverse complement strand
AAAGCAGGGGGTCATTCGGACCCGGCGGGGGAAGGTGTTTATTTTGAATGAGGGCGCGTTGGGGCGGTGAGGGGGGCACTCGTTTCTTTCCTAACTTTTAAAATAGCAGAAAAAGCCAAGAAAGGATTGAGTCCCACGACCCTTCATCCTTCCCATTTCCCCCAAACTATGCTATACTAAACCCAGACACACCCAAGAAAACAAGACACCCCATAACAAAAGCAGACCCCATCCAAAGAACGGAGGAACAAGATTGACCCAAGGATACCCAAAAGCGGAGCGCCTGGCCACCGGCCTGGGCCTGGCAGTGGTAGGGGGCTTTCTGGATACCTATACCTACTTCACCCGAGGCGGCGTCTTCGCCAACGCCCAAACCGGCAACCTGGTGCTGCTGGGTATCTCCGCCGCCCGGGGGGAACTTTACCGGGCAGGGCAGTACCTCATCCCGGTGCTGGCCTTCGCCCTGGGGGTGGTGGCCACCGAGGGCCTGCGGGCTCGGCGGGGCGCCGGGGACTGGCAGCGGACGGTGCTGCTGCTGGAGGCTGCCATCCTGGCGGTGGTGGGGCTGCTGCCCCCGGCCTTCCCGGACTTCGTGGTGAACGTCACAGTCTCCTTCCTCTGCTCGATGCAGGTGAACAGCTTCCGGCTGCTGGAGGGGATGCCCTACGCCACCACCATGTGCACCGGCAACCTGCGCTCCTGCGCCTACCACCTGGGGCAGCGGCTCTTTGCCGGGGAAAGGGCCGGGACCGGAAGGGCCGCCCGGTACCTCTGGGTGATGCTGGCTTTCTGCGCCGGGGCCGCCCTGGGGGTCCCCGCCACTCAGTGGGCCGGGGGGCGGGCGGTCTGGCTCTGCGTGCTGCCGCTGCTGCTGGTCCGGGCCTGGCTGGGCTATCAATATGAATACAGGTCCTAAAAGGAGGAAAACGGATGGTAGAGTTGGAGACCAAGCGCCTGCGCATCTTCCCCATCACCCCGGAACAGTCCCGGCTTTGGCTGGAGGACCTGCCCGCCCTGGAACGGCAGCTGGGCTGTCCCTACCGGGGGGAGCCTCTGGGAGAAGCGGAACTGCGGGCCGCCCGGCGGCAGATGGATGCCGCCCGGGAGGACCTGGTCCGCTACCCCTACCGCACCGCCTGGTTTTTGGTCCACCGGGAGGAGAAGGCTGTCATCGGCACCGCCGGATTCCTGGGCCCGCCGGACCGCCGGGGGGAGTTGGAGATCCGCTACGCCATGGGCAGCGCCTACCGGGGCCGGGGGTATATGACCGAGGCGGTGGAGGCCATCTGCCGCTGGGCCCTGGGCCAGCCCGGGGTGCGGCATATCACCGCCGAGACCGACCTGATGGGTCGGGCCTCCCAGCGGGTGCTGGAGCATCTGGGGTTCCAGAAGTACCGGGAGGAGGAGACCCTCTGGTGGCGGTTATAGGAAGGAGAAAACTCTATGAAGATACTTGCCGTGGACTACGGTGACGCCCGCACCGGCCTGGCGGCCTGCGACCCGGGGGAGATGCTGGCCAGCCCGGTGGGGACGGTGGAGCACTGGGACCCCCAAAAGGTGGCGGAGGAGGCCGCCAAGGCCGCCAAAGAGGTGAGGGCGGAGCGCATCGTGGTGGGGCACCCCCTGAACATGGACGGCACCGCCGGGCCCCGGGCCCAGCTTTGCCGGGAGTTCGCCGCCCTCCTCCGGGAGGCGAGCGGCCTGCCGGTGGTGCTGTGGGACGAGCGTCAGACCACCGTCACCGCCACCCGCTACCTGAACGCCACCGACACCCGCGGCAAAAAACGCAAGAAGGTCATCGACGCCGTGGCCGCCACGGTGATCCTGGAAAGCTACCTGGGCTGGCGGAAAAACCACCCGGGGGAGGAGGAGCCTAATGGCACACTTTGAGAAGGAACTGGAGCGGCAGGAGGTCTACCGGGGCTGCATCTTCACCCTCACCAGCCACCGGGTGGGGCTGGAGAACGGCGGGGAGAGCCGCCGGGATATCGTCAACCACCACGGCGGGGCCTGCGTGGCCGCCCTGGACGAGGAAGGGCGGGTGCTGCTGGTGCGGCAGTACCGCTTTGGGGTAAAGGAGGAACTGCTGGAACTCCCCGCCGGCAAGCTGGAGGAGGGGGAGGACCCCGCCGCCACCGCCGCCCGGGAACTGGAGGAGGAGACCGGCTACACCGCCGCCAGCCTGACCAAACTTACCGAGTTGCTGCCCACCCCCGCCTATTGCACCGAGCGCATCTACCTCTACCAGGCCCACGGCCTGACCAAGGGGGAGCAACGGCTGGACCGGGACGAGTTTTTGGACGTGGTGGCGCTGCCCCTGGCCGAGGCGCTGGAGATGGTGCTGGCCGGAAAGGTCCCCGACGCCAAGACCCAGGCGGGCATCCTGCTGCTGGCAAGGCAGCAGGGGATCTGACCGCCCAAATGACGGAAAAGGAGAAAAGATAGATGTCTGTCAATGAAAAAAGGACCGACTACCTCAGCTGGGACCAGTATTTCATGGGGGTGGCGCTGCTCTCCGCCCAGCGGAGCAAGGACCCCGGCAGCCAGGTGGGGGCCTGCATCGTCAACCAGGACAACCGCATCCTCTCGGTGGGGTACAACGGGATGCCCACCGGCTGCCAGGACGACCAGATGCCCTGGTCCCGGGAGGGGGGCTTTTTGGAGAGCAAATACGCCTACGTCTGCCACGCCGAACTCAACGCCATCCTCAACAACGACGGCGGCTCCCTCAAGGGGACCCGGCTCTACGCCACCCTCTTCCCCTGCAACGAGTGCGCCAAGGCCATCATCCAGTCCGGCATCCGGGAGATCATCTATCTTTCCGACAAATACGCCGACAGCGACGCCGTCATCGCCTCCAAGCGCATCCTCCAAATGGCGGGGGTGCGGCTCCGCCAGTACCAGCCCACCGGCCAGGAGATCACCCTGGAACTGTGACAAAAGATAAAACAGGAAAATACCCGTCCAGCGGCAAAATGGGCGGGTATTTTTATTGACAAATATCTATATATTTGGTATCCTGGTTCCAGAGTCTCATCAGTCGGATAATATATTGATAGTCGTGAATGAGAGGAGGGTTCCCATGGATTACACCAAGGCGGCAGCGGGGTTCGGTCTGCTGGCGGACCCCAACCGGCTGCGCATCCTTGGACAGCTTTCCCAGAAGGGAGAACAGAGCGCCACCCAGCTGCTGGCGGCCCTGCCGGTAAGCCAGCCCACCCTTTCCCACCACATGAAGCTGCTTTGGGAAGGGGGCCTGGTGCAGCGCCGCCGTATGGGACAGCACACCCTCTACCGGCTGGACCAGTCCGCCCTGGAGCGGCTGCTGGCCGTCCCCCTGGGCCGGGAGGAGCCCCCGCTCCCCACCCATCCCGCCCCGCCCCCGGTCATCATCCGAACGGGGCACAAGTGGTAAGGCAGGTGACAGTATGGAGCAGCCGTATTTCTTTGACGCTGTCATCCAGGAGATACCGGAAAAGGGGGGTGCCTACCTGGTCTTTCCCTGGGACATCCGCAAGGAATTCGGGAAGGGCCGGGTAAAGGTGCACGCCACCTTTGACGGCATCCCCTACGACGGCAGCATCGTGAATATGGGACTGAAGGACGAGGACGGAAACATCCGCTACATCATCGGCGTGCTGAAGTCCAGCCGCAAGGAGTTGGGCAAATCCCAGGGGGATACGGTGCATGTCACCGTTTCCCCGAGATAGGCCGGAAGGGAGACAGGTATGAAAAAGGCGATGATTTGTATGGTATTGGCGTTGGCGCTGGCCACCGGCGCCGGCTGCGGCGGCCCCGCCCGGCCGGAGAGCCAGGAGCCGCCGGCCCCTTCCCGGGAAATATCGGAGAGCGCCCCGCCCTCTCAAAGCCAGGCGCCGGACCTTCCCTCCCTCCCGGAGGAGAGCCAGCCGCCTCTGGAGGTCCCCCCTGACCCGGGTTCCGATCCCCTCCCCGACCCCGGGCCGCAGGAGGCCCAGCGGGCCCGGGTGGAGGCCATGGTGGCATACCTGAAGGAAACTCTCAGCCTGGAAGAGTACACCGAGATATGGTTCGTTGTGGGCGACGGCAGCGATGACAACAGCAAGATCGAGATCGTCACCCCCACCGCCGACAAGGCGGCCCATGTGGTGGCGGCATACCCCGGGGAGGCGGTACCGGTGGAGTATCTGCCCGCCGTTTTTTCCAAGGGCCAGCTGGAGCAGGCGGTGAAGGACCTGGAGGACTTTGTGGCGGGACACCCGGACATCCCGGTGTCCCGGTGGGACCCCATCCTGCTGTTCGACGGCTACCGGATCACCCTGACCGAGGAAAACGCCGAAATGGCGGGGTTTGTGGAAGGCTACCCCGTGGCGGGTATCTACCAGCTGGCGGTGGACCCGGATGGGACGAAGGCACGGCCGGACTGAGGGGATATTTTGCGCCGGGCCCCTGTTGACACGCCCCTTGTCCCCATGCTATAATCGTACCGTTCCAAAACAAAAGGGAGTAGCTGGCAGGGCGTGCCCTGCGGTTGTCTGCGTCAAGCCGATGCCCCCGGGCATCCGCAGCTACATGAAACAGCAAGACTTTTGCCAACACCCAAAGGGGTAGTGGCAAAGGTCTTTTTTACTGCCCCGAACAAAAAAGAAAGGATGCGTTACCAATGGAGATCCTCTACGAGAATCTGCTGCTCCTCACCTGGCAGCAGGTGCTGATGTGGGCCATCGGCGGCCTGCTCATCTACCTGGCTATCAAAAAGGATATGGAGCCCGCCCTCCTTCTTCCCATGGGCTTCGGGGCCATCCTGGTGAACCTCCCCCTTTCCGGGGCGGTGGACCAGGTCCACGGAGGGGTGGTGGAGCCGGGCATCATCGACGTCCTCTTTAACGGCACCATCGCCAACGAACTGCTGCCCCTGCTGCTCTTTATCGGCATCGGGGCGATGATCGACTTCGGCCCCCTTCTCTCCAACCCCAAGATGATGCTGTTCGGGGCAGCGGCGCAGTTCGGCATCTTCTTCACCATCAGCATGGCGAGGCTCTTCACCCCCCTCTTCGAGCAGTTTTCCGGCATGCCCTTCACCCTCCAGGATGCCGCCTCCATCGGCATCATCGGGGCGGCGGACGGCCCCACCGCCATCTTTATCGCCAACTTCTTCGGCACCCCCTACGCCGGGGCCATCTTTGTGGCGGCCTACTCCTACATGGCCCTGGTGCCCATCATCCAGCCCCCGGTGATCCGTGCCATCACCACCAAAAAGGAGCGGATGATCCGCATGCAGTACGCCCCTTCCTCCGTCTCCAAGACCACCAAGATCCTTTTCCCCATCCTCATCACCGTGGTGGCCGGCATCGTTGCCCCCCGTTCGGTCTCGCTGGTGGGCTTCCTGATGTTCGGCAACCTGGTCCGGGAGTGCGGCGTCCTCAACAACCTCAGCGAGACAGCCCAAAACGCCCTGGCCAACCTGGTCACCCTGCTGCTGGGCATCACCATCTCCACCAAGATGCAGGCCCATCTTTTCGTCAACGGCGCGACGCTGCTCATCATGTGCCTGGGCCTTATCGCCTTTATCTTCGACACGGTGGGCGGGGTGTTCTTCGCCAAGCTGCTGAACCTCTTCCTGCCGGAGGGCAAAAAGATCAACCCCATGGTGGGGGCCACCGGCATCTCCGCCTTCCCCATGTCCGCCCGTGTCATCCACAAGATGGGCCTCAAGGAGGACCCCCAGAATTTCCTGCTGATGCACGCCGTAGGGGCCAACGTTTCCGGCCAGATCGCCTCGGTGATCGCCGGGGGCATGATACTGGCCCTCATCGCCAAGTAAGGAGGGGCTACAGATGATAGACATGACCGCCTTTTTGGCCACCCTGCCCATTCTGGCAAAGGGGATGGCCGGGATATTTATCGTGATGATCCTGCTGCTGCTGGGGATCAAGGGCCTGGCAAAGCTGTTCCCCCAGTAGGAGCAGGCCCTTTCCCCACAGAGAAAACATCCCGCTCGCCGGACCGGTGGGCGGGATGTTTTCTGTATGGCAGGAGCGCCGCTATTCCAGGCTGTTGACGTAGTTCGCCGCGCCCAATGCCGCCACAGCGCCATCCGCGGCGGCGGTGATGATCTGCCGCACCTCCTTGGTCCGGGTGTCCCCGGCGGCGAACACCCCGGCCAGGTTGGTCCGGCAATCCTCCCCCGCCTGGATGTACCCCGCCCCGTCCAGGGCCAGCTGCCCGGCAAAGGCGGCGTTGTCCGGGGCCAGCCCCACCGCCACGAACACCCCGGAGAGTTCCAGCCGGGTCTCCTCCCCGGTGGTCACGTCCCGCAGCCGGGCCCCGGCCACCTTCTCCTCCCCGGTGATCTCCTCCACCACGCTGTTCAGGTGCAGGTGGATGTTCTGCCGCTTCTTCACCGCCTCCGCCAGGATGGAACTGCCCCGGAACTGGTCCCGGCGGTGGATAAGGTGGACGGCGGCGCAGTTGTTGGACAGGAAGAGAGCGTCCTCCAGCGCCGTGTTGCCGCCCCCCACGATGGCCACCTCCGCCCCCTGGAAGAAGGCCCCGTCGCAGGTGGCGCAGTAGGAGACCCCCCGCCCCGCCAGCCGCTCCTCCCCGGGGCAGCCCAGGGTGCGGCGCTTGACGCCGTTGGCCACGATGACCGCCTTGGCCTCGTACAGCCCCCGGGCGGTGGCCACCGCCTTGGCGGGGGCGTCCAGCTGGTAGCTGACCGGTTCCTCCAGCCGCACCTCGATGCCCAGGCCGGTGACCTGCTCGTACAGGGCCATGGCCAGGTCCACCCCGGAGATGTTCAAAATGCCGGGGTAATTTTCCACTGTGGGGGTGTTGGTCACTTGGCCGCCGTAGATGGACCGCTCCAGCACCAGCACCGAGACACCCGCCCGCTTTGCGTAAAGGGCGGCGGCAAGGCCGGCGGGGCCGCCGCCCAGGATCAGGACATCATATTTCATCAGAGAGACCTCCTAGTCTTTTTTAGATGGACTTATCTTTCCCGGGCCGCACTGTTTTTACCGTCAGCCCCGGCAGGTACCCGGTCACCCGGGAGAGGCTGCCGATGCCGGCGCTGCCCGCAACATCCCCACCGGTGGCGCTGGCCAGCTTCAACGCTTCCTCCAGGCCGGCCCCCGCCAGCCACCGGCTGAGGAAGGCCGCCAGGCAGGCGTCCCCGGCGCAGGCGGAACTCACCAGTTCCACCCGGGGGGCGTCGCAGTACCAGATGCCGTCGCCGTCGCTGAAGTACAGCCCCTTTTCCCCCAGGGTGAGGAGGACGTTCCGGGCCCCCTGGCCATGCAGGAGGTCCAGCACCTCCACGGCGTCCCGCTCCCCGGCGATGGTCATCCCCCATATCTCCCGGACCTCCTCGTCGTTGGGCTTGATGAGAAGGGGGGAGAAGCCCAGCAGCCGGGGCAGCCGCCGGGCGCTGATATCCAGGATCACCTGGACGCCCCGGCGGCGGCAGACCTCCAGGATGCTGTCATAGAAGTCCTCCCCGATGCCCGGGGGAAGGCTGCCGTTGATGGTGAGGTATTGCAGTTCCGGCAGTTCCTCCAGCAGGGCCAGCAGCTGGGCCTGGGCGTCGGGAGGGACCCGGGCGCCCTCCCCCACCAATTTATATTCCTGGCTCCCGTCGTTGAGAAAGATATTGACACGGGTGGTGTCCTCCACCGGGATGGGGTAGACGGGGATGCCCTCGTCCCGCAGGCTGTCCACGATGAACCGGCCGGAGAATCCCCCGAAGAAGCCCAGGGCCGCCGTCTCCTCCCCCAGGTGCCGCAGCACCCGGGCCACGTTGACGCCCTTGCCGTTGTAGTCGTAGACGCTGTCCCGGGTGCGGTTCACCTCCCCGGGCCGCAGCCCGCCGGAGCGGATGGTCATATCCACCGCCGGGTTCATGGTGAGGGTGTGTATCATCGTCCCTCCTCCTTTCCTTGTTGCAGCTGTTTTTTCAGATAGGCCAGCTGGCCACCGTGGCGCAGCACCTGCCGCTGGCCGTCGGTGAGTTCCAGCCGGGCCCGGAAGGTGAAGCCCCGGGTGACGTTGCGGATGACCACCGATGGCTCCAGCAGCTGGTCCGGCAGGTCCTCCAGTTCCAGCAGGTCCCCTTGCCGGATGCGGCTGTAGTCGGCGGTGTCCTGGAACAGCATGGGGATGACGCCGTGGTTGATGAGATTGCCCTTGTGGATGCGGGCGATGCTTTTGGCGATGACCGCCCGCACCCCCAGGAACATGGGGTTGATGGCGGCGTGCTCCCGGCTGGAGCCCTGGCCGTAGTTCTCCCCGGCCACGATGACGCTGCGGCCCATCTCCTTGGCCCGGCGGGCGAAGTCCGGGTCGTAGCGGTGGTAGCAGTATTGGCTCATCTGGGGGATGTTGGAGCGCATGGAGGAGAACTGGGCGCTGGCGGGGGTGATGTCGTCGGTGGTGACGTCGTCCCCGGCCACCAGGCTCACCGGGGCGGAGAGGGTCCGGGGCGGGGGCTCCGGCACCGGCAGGAAGGCGATGCCGGGGCCCTTTACCAGCGGCACCTGTTTTGCCTCCTCCGGGGGGAGGGGCGGCAGCAGCAGGCTGTCGTCCACCGGCATCCGGTCCGGGTCCCGGATGGTGGCCAGCCGGGTCAGTTCCTCGGGGCCCAGGAGTTGGGAGGCCGTGGTAAAGGTCCCCGTCACGGCGGTGGCAGCGGCGGTCTCGGGGCTGGCCAGATAGACCTGGGCGGTGGGGTTGCCGGACCGGCCCCGGAAGTTGCGGTTGGTGGTGCGCACCGCCACCCCGTCGGTGGCGGGGGACTGGCCGATGGCGCAGCAAGGGCCGCAGGCCAGTTCCAGCAGCCGCACCCCGGCGTCCAGCAGCGCCTCGATGTACCCGTCCCGGAGCAGCTGCTTGTACACCTGCCGGGAAGAGACGGCGCAGGTGCAGCTGACGTCGGGGTGGACATGGCGGCCCCGGAGGACGGTGGCGGCCTTGGCGATATCCGAATACCCGGCGTTGGTGCAGCTGCCGATAAAGACCTGCTGCACCTTCCTCTGTTCCACCTCCACCACCGGCTTCACGTTGTCCGGCAGGTGGGGGCAGGCCATCAGCGGCTCCAGGGCGGAAAGGTCCAGTTCCATCTCCTCGTCGTACCGGCAGCCGGGGTCGGGGAGCAGTTCCCGGTAGTCCCCCTCCCGGCCCTGGGCGGCCAGGAAGCGGCGGACCTCCCCGTCGGCGGGGAAGATGGAGGAGGTGGCCCCTGTCTCCGCCCCCATGTTGGCGATGGTCACCCGCTGGGAGACTTCCAGCCGGTTGGCCCCGGGGCCGGTGTACTCGAACACCTTGCCAAGGCCCCCTTTGACCCCCACCCGGCGCAGCATCTCCAGCACAACGTCCTTGGCGGAGCAGCCGGGGCGCAGCGCCCCGGTGAGATGCACCCTCACCACCCGGGGCATCACCAGGGGCATGGGCAGGCCGGTCATGGCGGTGGCCACATCCATCCCCCCCACGCCGATGCAGAGCATCCCAATGGCCCCGCCGTGGGGGGTGTGGCTGTCGCCCCCCATCAGCAGCTTGCCGGGGGCGCCGAACCGGGCGATATGGACGGCGTGGCAGACCCCGTTCCCCGGCCGGGAGAGATACGCCCCGTAGCGCCTTGCCGCCGACTGGAGGTAGAGGTGGTCGTCGGGGGTCTTGTGGTCCAGGTAAAGGAGGTTGTGGTCCAGGTAGCTGACGCTGGTCTCCACCCTCGCCCGGGGCAGGCCGATGGCCTCAAAGGCCAGGTAGGTCATCACGGCGTTGATATCGTGGGTCAGGGTCTGGTCCACCCGAAGGGAAAGTTCCTCCCCCGGCTCCATCCGGGAGGGCTCCGCCAGGTGGGCGGAGAGTATCTTCCGGGTCAGGTCCATGGCCATGGCTGTCGTTCCCCTTTCCGATAAAAAGATCTCTTGTCATATGGACGCCCTTATTATATCATAGGAACAGGCGGGACTCCAGGCACTTGCTAAGATTTTAGCGGTCGGTAAGGCCGCAGGCCGTGTAGGGCCCGACAGCGGCGGCACGCCGCGGGCCGTGTAGGGCCTGATAGCGGCGGCACGCCGCCAGGAGGAAAAATTCTTCCCTGTTGCGGAAATAAAACACCGCCCTCCGGCGTTATCTGTAATAGAGAAAGCGAGGAGTTGTCCTCCCGGTCCCGATGCCACCACGAATGGAGGTCGTCACCATGATGAAGCGATACCGTCCGGTCCTTTGGTCCCTAGCCCTGTTTGCCGTCCTGCTGCTTGCCGTGGCGGGATGCGCCAAGCCCGCCGACCAGCCCCTGGAGGTCACCGGGGCCTTCCCCGCCGCCGGCGCCACCGGCGTCCCCCAGGACGCCGCCGTGGAGTTCACCTTCACCACCGCCCCCGGGGAACTGGATGACTACCTTACCATCCAGCCGGAGATAAAGGGGCGGTTCCAGTATATGGGGAATGTGGTGGCCTTCATCCCCGACGGCAGCGCCGCCTGGGATGAGGAACTCCCCGGCCGGTGGCTGTCAGAGACCACCTACACCGTCACCCTGAAGGCGGGGCTGCCCGCCCGGGAGGGCAAGGGTACGCTGGCGGAGGACTATGTCTTTTCCTTCACCGCCCAGAAGGAGGACGCCCTGCTGTTCCAGACACGCCACTTTTACGAGACCTTCCTCCCCGGGGACTACCCGGTGCTGGACCTGGAGCGCCGCAGCTACCGGGGGGAGGAGAAGCCTCCGGCGGAGGGCGGCTTCCAGGTGTCGGTCTACCCCCTGGAAAGCGGGGAGCGGTACCGGGATGAACTGTACAAGGCCGCCACCTATGGTGGCTTCCCCAAGGTGGACACCACCGGGATGACCCCGGTCCTCACCTTCACCCAGGGGGTGGAGGAACTGACAGCCGTGGCGGAGGACGACCGCATCCTGGATATCATCTTCCCGGAGACCTTGGCGGAGGGCTGGTATGTGGCCACCATCATCCCCGACTGGAACAGCGGACTGGCGGTGCAGAAGCTCCTCCAGGTACAGCCCAGCGCCGTCTACACCCAGGTGCAGAACGGCGAGGCCCTGGTGTGGTTCAACAGCACCGCCGACGGCAAGCCGGCGGCCGGGGCGATGATGGAGATCATCGCCGACCCCTTCGCCTCCGGGGAGGCCGCCTTCTCCGCCACCGCCGGGGAGGACGGCATCGTGACGGTGGACTACTCCGCCCTGGGGAAGGACCCGGACAGCTGGCCCGCCACGTGGGGCGGCCGGTCCCCCTTCCTCCTCTACTCCCTCACCGCCCCGGAGGGGACGGTGTACTACGACGTCATCCGGTCCTACCACGACCTGGGGCGGTCGGAAACGGTGTGGCAGCAGTACTACGGCTTTTTGTACACCGACCGGCCCATCTACTACCCCAGCGACACCATAAAGTTCTGGGGTGTGGCCCGGGCCCGGAAGGACGTCCCCCCGCTGTCCGCCGTGACGGTGGAACTGAGCCACTACGGCAGCGAGGCGGTGGAGACGCTGGAACTGCCGGTAAGCCCCGACGGCATCTTCACCGGGGAGATCAGCTACACCGGCTTTGCCAGCGGGGAACTGAGCCTGCACATCTACCCGTCGGGGGAAGGCCGGGACCCGGACCAAACCGGCTCCGGCTATGCCATTTGCAGCGAATATCTGGGCATCGCCCAGTACAAGAAGCCGGTCTACACCGCCTCTATTGATGCTGACAAGCTGTACTACCGCCTGGGGGAGACGGTGAACGCCCAGGTGGAGGTCTCCCTCTTTGACCGCACCCCCGCCGCCGGGATGAAGATGCTGCTCTCCACCGGCGACCCCTACCAGGAGAGGGAAAAGCGGGAGTTCACCGCCGGGGAGGACGGGGTGATCCATGCTTCCTACCCTGCGGAACTGGAGGAGGACCCTGCCGCCGGGTGGTACCCCAGGCCCTTCTACCTCCACGCCGCCAACGGCGACGCCAGCGACGTGGACCTTTCGGTGAGCCAGACGGTATTCGTTTTCCCCACCTCCATCATGCTGGAGGTGGAGGAGGAGCACGACAAGGAGACCAGTACTCTGAGTATCCGTACCGACAACATCGACTTTGACAAGATCCCCAGCGGCGGCCAGGTCATCCAGGACTACAAGACGCTTCGGGGGACCCCCGCCCAGGCGGAGGTCCAGGTGGGCATCCGCAAGGTCAGCTATACCAGGGTGGAACTGCCCCCCTACTACGACCGCTACCAGAAGAGGTCGGTGCCCCGGTGCACCTACCAGCGGCAGGAGGAATATGTGGACCACATCACCCGCACCACTGGCCCTGACGGTGTCCTGGTGCTGGAAGACCTGCCTGTCTCCGGGGAACTTGCCACCTACTACGCCGAGGTGGACCTCTACCAGGGGGGCCAGCAGCAGCGGACCACCGTCCTGCTGGGGGAACGCTGGAACTGTGTCCCGGAGGAGCGCAACGCCCACTTCCACACCTTCCAGGTGACTACCTCCCTGACCGAGGACGGCTATTCCTCCTACTGGGGCTACTTCGCCTTTGGCGATGAGGCCCGGTACCAGGTGGCGGATAATGGCATCCCGGTGGAGGAGGGGACGGCGCTCACCAACTTGGTCCAGAACACCATCCTGGGCAAAGCCTCCCTGGGTGGGACCAGCGGCACCTTCCTCTGCGGGGAGGACACCCTGCCCGACTTCACCCTCTGCGGGGCCTACTTCGACGGCGTCCGCATCTATCCCATCCAGCCCGTCTCGATGCAGGTGGACCCCCAAAGCCGCTCCCTCTCCCTCCAGATCCTGCCGGAGGAGGAAGACTACCGCCCCGGGGATACCGCCCGGGTGACCCTCCGCCTTACCGGGGAGGACGGCAAGCCGGTAAACGGCGGCAACGTCTGCCTTGGGGTGGTGGATGAAGCCATCTTCGCCGTCCGGGAGCAGTACCTGAATATGGGCAACACCCTGTACCGGGAGGTCTACTACAGCTTCCCGGAGGTCTCCGCCTCCTATGTCCAGCACGGGGAGGACCTTTACTACGGGGAAGGGGGCAAGGGGGGCGGCGGCGGTGGCGACGGCGTCACCGTCCGTGACAACTTCCAGGACACCGCCGGGTTCCTCACCGCCAGGACCGGTCCCGACGGCACCGCCTCCTTCCGGGTGCCGCTGCCGGATGACCTGACCCAGTGGCGGCTCACCGCCGTGGCCCTGGACAGCCGGGCCTACTGGGGCCAGGCCAAAAGCCAGCTTTACACCACCCTGCCCTTCCGCATCGACCCCATTTTGTCCACCACCTTCCTCTCCGGGGATACCATCGCCTGCACCGTCCGGGGCTTTGGCACCGCCATCAGCACCGGTGACCAGGTGACCTACACCGCCGCCATCCACGGCTATTCGGAGCCCCTGGAGGTCACCGCCACCGCACCCGCCGGGCAGATCACCCCTCTGGTGTTCCAAAAACTTCCTGCCGGGGACTACACCATGACCGTCACCGCCCGGTGCGGGGAGCACAGCGACGGAATCAAAAAGAGTTTCACCGTCCGGGACAGCGCCCTCACCTTCCCCATCCACCGCACGGTGGACCTGCGGGAGGGGATGGGGGACATCCGGCCCACCCTCTGGCCGGTGGAGATCAGCGTCTACCACGAGGGGCAAAAGCCCTTCATGCAGGCCTGGAGCCTGCTGGAAAGCGACCGAAGCCTGCGGGGGGACGCCCAGCTGGCCATGGAGTCGGTGCGCCAGACCATGACCGATTTCTTCGGGGAAGACTACCGCCACCCCGACACCGACACCAGCGGCATCCAGATCGACTGGTGGGATGAGGAGGGCGAGGTCCAGGGTGGAGGCGGCCTGCGGCTCTACCCCTACGGGGAGGCGGATATCCCCTTCTCCGCCATGGCGGCGGTGGCCGTCCCGGAACTGGTCGAGGACCGGTACAGCCTGGGCAGCTTCCTTTCCCAGGCCTACACCGAGGCCGCCGGCGACACCGACCGGGCCGCCGCACTCATGGGCCTGGCCGCCCTGGATCAACTCAGCGACGACCAGCGGGTGCTGCTCCAGACCCGGGCCCAGAACAGCAGCCTGCCAGTGAGGGAGAGCGCCTATCTCATCGCCGGGCTCTCCTACCTGGACCAGGCCGCCGCCCAGAAGCTGTATTCCCAGCAGATCGCCCCCCAGCTTCGGGAGGAGCGGGGCGGGCTGTACCTCCCGGCCAATACCGCCTACGACACGGTGGACCAGACCGCCGGCGCCCTGACCTGCGCCATCCTCACCGGCGCGGCGGATGACGCCCAGGGGATGCTGGAGTATCTGGCCCAGAACGCCGTCACCCGCTACGGCACCCTGCGGGGCCCCTGCCAGCTGGAGGCCGCTCTGTACCTCCACCGCTTCCAGCCCAAGGAGAGCCAGCTGCCCACCGTCAGCTACACCCGGGACGGGGAGCGCAAGGAGATGACGCTCTCCCTGAACGGCGGCCTGCGGATGACCCTGACCAAAGAGGAGTTCCAGGCCCTGGACATGAAGGCAGAGGGTGGCCCGGCCATCGCCAGCGTCAGCTACACCGGCGACCCGGACCAGCTGGACTTCACCCAATCCCCCCGGGTCACCGTCACCAAGACCATGGACACCCTGGAGGAGCAGAAGCACCTGGGCGGGGAGACCACCGTCACCATTCGGGTGGAACTGGACCCGGCCATGCCCTACGGCCAGTACCAGCTGGTGGAATGGGTCCCCTCCAACATGCGGCTGCGGGAGGTCCTCCGAAAGGACGAGAACGGCAAGCGGTACCAGGTCCCCTTCAACTACCGCCTGGATGAGCAGCTGCTGACGGTGGACTTCTACCACAACAAGAGGGACGGCAATATCTTCACCCTGCGCTACACCGCCACCAGCGTCCTGGACACCGAGTGCACCCTGGAACGCAGCTACGCCTACTGCGCCGAGACCATGGAGGGCGGCCGCACCGAAAAGGGGGAGTTCTTACCCTCGGATTACTATTATTTAGGGGTGGGGTATCTGTTCCGCAAGGAGTAAAGACCCCTTGAGCCTATAGGCCCGCCCCCGGCAAGATGCCAAGGTCTTGCCGGGGGCGGGTCTTTGCGTGCCCATCCAGCCGCCGTCCCGCCTGTCCTTCGGCATATTCCTCCGGCATGTCTCATATAGTTGTGGTGAATCACAAAGGAGGAGAGGTAAGGACATGGAACTGAAACTCACGCGGCAGCCACTTTTTATAAACGAGCCCCTTATCGACCAGAAGGTGGAGCAGCCCATCGAGTGCGACGCCCTTCTGCCCGATTACTGCCCGGATATCGTGCGTATCCTCAAGTGCTCGGTGGCCCCCACCGTCACCGGGCGGCGGGCCAGCCCCGGCAAGCTGGAACTGGAGGGGATGGCGGTGATCACCGTCTACTACATCTCCACCGGGGACGGCATCGCCCACGGGGAGTACAAGGTCCCCTTCTCCCGCATCGTGGAGATGAAGGCCGACCACCCCGCCCCGGTCCTCTCCCTTTCCCCCCGGGTGGACTATGTCAACTGCCGGGCGGTCAACCAGCGCCGGCTGGATATCCGGGGGGCGCTGGTCATCGGGGTCCGGGCCACCGGCAGCCGGGAGGAGCAGGTCACCGCCGAGGGGGAGGGGATGGGCCTCCAGCTGAAGCGGGAGCAGGCCGACGCCAGCCGCCTGCTGGGACAGTGCGCCCGGGAGAGCCATGTCACCGAGCGGGTGGACCTGCCCCACGGCAAGCCCCCTGTCCAGGCCATTGTCCGGGTGGGGGCCGCCGCCCAGGCGGTGGAGGTGAAGCAGGTGGCCGGCAAGGCGGTCATCCGGGGGGAACTGACCCTTCACATCCTCTACCAAAGCGCCCCCGGGGAGTTCGGGCAGCTGGACTACACCCTGCCCACCAACACCATCTGCGAACTGGACGGCCTCACCGAGGAAAGCGTCTGTGACGTCTGGCAGCAGGTGACCTCGGTGACCGCCGAGCCTGCCGCCACCGAGGACGGGGAGTACCGCTGCCTTTCCATCGACGCCCTGGTGGAGAGCCAGGTCCGGGGCTGGCAGCCCTACACCGCCCGGTACTGCTCCGATTGCTATTCCACCAGCAACCTCTGCACCTTCCGCACCCGGACGGCCAGCATCAGCCGGGTCTGCCGCGCGGTCCGGGAGACGGTGTCCTGCAAGGAGACCATCCCCCTGCCGGAGAAGGCGGAATCGGTGGTGGACCTGTGGTGCGAGGTCATCGGGGCAGAGCCCCGGAGCGAGAGCGGCGGGCCGGTGGCGGCGCTGCGGCTGGCGGTGTCCATGTTCGCCCGGATGGAGGACGGCCAGATCTACTACTTCGACAAGGTGCTGGAACTGAGCCACAAGTTGCCCTGCGACGCCGAGGGGGCGGCCCTGGAGGCCCGGGCCAGCTGCCAGGGCTGCGGCTGGAGCGTCTCCGGCGGGACCGACCTGGAGATCCGGTGCGATATCCAGCTTTGCGGCGTCCTCCTCTGCCAGGGGCGGGCGGCGCTGCTGGAGGACATCCAGGTGGATGAGGGCAAGGCCAAGGAGGACGCCGCCCCCCGGGGCCTCTACCTCTACCTGGCCGACCCAGGGGAGACCCTTTGGGATATCGCCAAACGCTACAACACCAACATCGACCGCATCACCCAGGAGAACCCCGAGGAGCAGCAAGCCCCCGACCGTCGGGTCCTCCTGATCCCGGTGCTGTAAGGGAGGAGAGGGAACCATGGAAAAAACCACACTTTACCAGGATATCGCGAAGCGCACCGACGGGGACATCTACGTGGGGGTGGTGGGGCCGGTGCGCACCGGCAAATCCACCTTCATCAAGCGGTTCATGGAAACGCTGGTGCTGCCCAACATCGAAAGCGACGCCCGGAGGGAGCGGGCCACCGACGAACTGCCCCAGTCCGCCGCCGGCAAGACCATCATGACCACCGAGCCCAAGTTCATCCCCGAGGAGGCGGTGAAGATATCGGTGGACCAGACCGCCTCCTTCCAGGTGCGGCTCATCGACTGCGTGGGGTACATCGTCCCCAGCGCCCTGGGGTACATCGAAAACGAGCAGCCCCGGATGGTGATGACCCCCTGGTTCGACCGGGAGGTACCCTTTAACATGGCGGCGGAACTGGGGACCAAAAAGGTCATCACCGAGCACAGCACCATCGGCCTGGTGATCACCACCGACGGCTCCATCAGCGACATCCCCCGGTCGGAGTACGAGGAGGCGGAGTCCCGGGTCATCGGGGAACTCCAGGAGATCGGCAAGCCCTTTGTGATCCTCCTCAACTGCACCCAGCCCAAGGCCCCCCGCTGCCGGGAACTGCGCCAGGCCATGGAGGAGCGGTACGGTGTGCCGGTGGTGGCGGTGAACTGCCTGGAACTGGACCAGGACGATATCCGGGAGATACTCACCCGCATCCTCTACCAGTTCCCTGTCAAGGAGGTGGCGCTGGAACTCCCCGCCTGGATCATGAACCTGCCCCGGGACCACTGGCTTCAGAAGTCCATCTACCAGCAGGCCCGGCTCTGCGGGGCCCAGCTGGAGCGCATCGCCGGGGCGGCTGCCGCGGTGGCGGGGATGGCGGAGTGCGAGAACATCGACGACGTCCGGGTGAGCACCATCGACCTTGGCTCCGGCAGCCTGCGTTGCCGGATGGATATCCCCGGCGGGCTGTTCTACCGCATCCTGGGGGAGGCCACCGGCCTCACCATCGACGGCGAGGAGGGGCTGCTGCCCTGCATGATCGAACTTGCCGCCATCAAGAGGAAGTACGACAAGATCAGCGGCGCCCTGGAGGAGGTGGCGGCCACCGGCTACGGCATCGTGATGCCCAGCCTGGATGAACTGACCCTGGAGGAACCGGAGATCATGAAGCAGGGAGGCCGGTACGGGGTCCGGCTCAAGGCAAGCGCGCCGAGCATCCATATGATGCAGGCGAACATCACCACCGAGGTAGCCCCCATCGTCGGCAGCGAGCGCCAGAGCGAGGAACTGGTCCACTACCTCCTCCAGGAGTTCGAGGAGAACCCGGCGAAGATCTGGGAATCCAACATCTTCGGCAAATCCCTCCACGAGTTGGTGAACGAGGGACTGCACAACAAGCTGTACCGGATGCCCAGCGATGCCCGGATGAAGATGCAGGAGACCACCGAGCGGATCATCAACGAGGGCTGCTCCGGCCTCATCTGCATCATCCTGTAGGGGATGGCCAGAGGGAAAAGCTGGCTGCTGGGGTTGGTCTGCGCCGGGGCGGCGGGGGTGCTGCTGTTCTGCTCCCCCTGGGTGGGGGAGGGGATGCGCCGGGGGCTGGCCATCTGCGCCACGGTGATGATCCCCTCCCTTTTCCCCTTCCTCATCCTCTCCGACTTTGTGGCCCGCACCCAGGTGGGCCGTATGCTGGAGCGCCCCCTGGGGGGCGTGGCAAAGCACCTCTACCACTGCCCGCCCCAGCTGGCCCCCGCCATCCTGATGAGTTGGATCGGGGGCTACCCCGCCGGGGCCCGGGTGCTGGCGGGGATGGTGGAGCAGAAGCGGCTCTCCCCCCAGGATGCCGGACGTGCCCTCGCCTTCTGTGTCAACAGCGGCCCGGCATTCCTGGTGGCGGTGGTGGGGGCGGGGGTGTTCCGCTCCCCGGGGTGGGGGCTGTTCCTCTTCGGCTGCCAGCTTGCGGCGGGGGCGGTCACCGGCCGTATCCTCTGCCGCCGCCCGGTGCTGGTCCGGGGGAGCGATGCCGGCGGGACGCTCCCTCCGGCGGCGGGACTGGTCCGGGCGGTCTCCTCCGCCACGGCGGGGATGCTCTCCATCTGCGCCTTTGTGCTGGTCTTTTCCGCCCTCTGCCAGGTGCTGGAGGAAGCGGGGCTGCTGGCGGCGGCCAGCCGCTGGCTCAGTCGGGCCACCGGGGGTGTCCTTACCCCCGGCGGGGCGTCCTGCCTCTGGGCCGGCCTCCTGGAGATCGGCGGCGGCTGCGCCCGGGCCCAGGCTCTGCCCCCGGGACAGGGGGCGCTGGTGCTGCCCTTTCTCCTCTCCTTCTCCTCCTGCTCGGTGGTCTGCCAGCTGGCGGCCTGCTTCGGGGAGCAGCCGGTGGACAGCTGGCTGCTGCTCCGGGCCCGGCTGCTCCACGGGGCCCTCACCGCCCTGCTGGCGACCCCGCCCCTGTGGCGGCGGTTCGCCGCTGTCCCCGCCATGCTCACCGGCCGCCCGGTGCTGGCCCCGGGCAGCGGCGGCCTGCTGGGGGCCCTCTGCCTGATGGCGATGTGCGCTATTTTGCTCTCCACGGTGGAGGGGGATAGGTAGTATACTATATATTATAAAAACCAGGAGGCACGAAACTGATCCGTGCCTCCTGGTTTTGCTATCCTACTCAGCCATCCTGCTGTCCCAGCAGCGCCGTCACCTCCCGGATGTGCTCCATGGGGAAGGGCGGGGCGGCGATGGGGCGCATGGCGATGGACAGCAGCTTCACCGGGCTGTCGTCCGCCGCCACCCGATTGGAGCTGAGGGCCCCGCACCGGCGGCACCGGTGGATGATGGCCCACTCACCGTCCTTGCGCACCCACACCGCCACCGGGTCCATGATGCCCCCGCAATCCGCCGCCCGGTCCCCGGGCTCGTCGTCCAGGTGGAGACTGGAAAGGCAGTTGGGACAGTGGTTCCGGTGGCTGCTGCCCGCCCCCGCCGGGGAGACTGGCCAGCCGCAGACCTTGCAGGTGAACGTCTCGTTGCAGGGGTGGTTTTTGTAGTACCCCTTTTCAAAACTCCGTCGTTTTGCTTCACGCTTCATGTGATGATGTTCCTCCGTCATAGAAAAGTTGGTTTCTACTTGGGAGGCGTGCTCCTTACGACACTGACCTCCCGGTCAGCCCACAAGAACAAAGTACCCGTTGGTTTTCATAAAACTCTCCTTGTTTTCACTCCGGCCCGGGGGCGGCGGCGTCTCCGCCGCTATGGGGCCAGGGCTTATCTTACCACAGGCGCCCCCTCTTTTCAAGCCCCCACTTGCAAACCCCGCCAAAAGCGGATATACTTGGATCATAGATCTTACGAAAAAGAAAGGATGACGGACATGACCTTCCAGATGGTGCACAACAACATCAACGTTTTTGACCTGGAAAAGAGCGTGGACTTCTACAAGAAGGCCCTGGGGATGCAGGAGACCCGCCGCAAGGAGGCCGCCGACGGCAGCTTCGTGCTGGTGTTCCTGGAGGACGGCGTCTCCGGCCACCAGGTGGAACTCACCTGGCTGCGGGACCGCAAGGAGCCCTATAACTTGGGGGATAACGAGATCCACATGGCGGTGGCCACCGAGGACATCGAGGCCGCCCGGGCCTTCCACCGGGAACTGGGCTGCATCTGCTACGAAAACCCCAACATGGGCATCTATTTTATCAGCGACCCGGACGGGTACTGGACAGAGGTGGTCCCCGCCAAGAAGTAACAAGCTGCTGTTCAAATCAATCAGAAGGAGAGACAAGCCATGACACCATCCAAGGTATACTATACCGATCTCCATGTCGATCCGGGCACCAGCCTGCTCCAGAAGCTGGAGCGCCTTATCCGGGCGGCGGGGATGGGGGAGATCGACTTCCGGCAGAAGTTCACCGCCCTTAAACTCCACTTCGGGGAGGAAGGGAATCTGGCCTACCTGCGGCCCGACTACGTCAAGGTGGTGGCCGACCTGGTAAAGGAGTGGGGCGGCGTCCCCTTCCTCACCGACTGCAACACCCTCTATGTGGGCAGCCGCAAAAACGCTGTGGACCACCTCAACGTGGCGATGCTCCACGGCTTCGGCCCCATGACCACCGGCTGCCAGGTGATCATCGCCGACGGTCTCAAGGGCACCGACGAGGGCATCGTCCCCGTCCCCTGCGGGGAGTATGTCAAGGAGGCCAAGATCGGCCGGGCCATCGTGGACGCCGATATCATCGTCTCGGTGAACCACTTCAAGGGCCACGAGAGCGCCGGCTTCGGCGGGGCGCTGAAAAACCTGGGGATGGGCTGCGGCAGCCGGGCCGGCAAGATGGAGCAGCACGCCAGCGGCAAGCCCCATGTGGAGCAGCCCCTCTGCACCGGCTGCCGGACCTGCGCCAGACAGTGCGCCCACGACGCCATCTCCTTCGGGGAGGACCGCAAGGCCTCCATCGACCACAGCCGCTGCGTGGGCTGCGGCCGCTGCCTGGGGGCCTGCAACTTCGACGCCATCCAGCCCCCGGACAGCCACAGCAACCAGCGCCTGAACCAGAAGATCGCCGAGTACAGCTGGGCGGTGCTGGCGGGCAAGCCCAGCTTCCATATCAGCCTGGTCATCGATGTCTCCCCCTACTGCGATTGCCATGGGGAAAACGACATCCCCCTGGTGCCGGATGTGGGCTTCTTCGCCTCCTTCGACCCGGTGGCCCTGGACCAGGCCTGCGCCGACGCCTGCAACCGGATGCCCCCCATGCCCGGCAGCATGATCCAGGACAGCAGCCCCAAGGAGGACCGGTTCACCTCCGCCTTCCCCGACACCGACTGGCAGGTGGCGCTGGCCCACGCCGAGAAGCTGGGCCTGGGCACCCGGGCCTATGAACTGGTCACCCTCAAGTAAAGGAGGGGCGCCCGGTGACCCCGCTGTTTTTTGAACACTTCCTGGGCAAAGAAAGCTGCGCCACCCCCGGGGAGGTCCGGGCCGTCCTGGCCAAAAGCCTGGATGGCTACAACGAGTTCATCGTTGCGGACGCCCCCTGGGTCCCCGGCGCCGGCCCGTACCCCTACCTCAGCGTCCTGGTGAAGGACCGCCACGCCTACCTTT
This sequence comes from uncultured Angelakisella sp., assembly GCA_910585525.1. Taxonomy (GTDB): domain Bacteria; phylum Bacillota; class Clostridia; order Oscillospirales; family Ruminococcaceae; genus Angelakisella. Next base: position 8,642 of record CAJUFR010000025.1, on the reverse strand, counting down.
GGTACGCCCCCAATGACGGCTCCGCCGGGATACAGGCTTACGGGCCGGAGGACCTGGGGCTGGACCCCCACGGGTTTACCGCCTTCCACATCACCCCCGGCGGGGAGGTGCTGAAGGTGTGCAACGACTACGTCTGCCCCCTGGAGGCGGCGGCGGAGGTGCTGCTGGCCTGGCTGGACCTCCCCGGTTGGCCGGCCCGGACGGAGGAACTGCCCGCCCTGGTCCGGTGGGAGGAACTGTGACCCTATCGAATAACCCCAGCGCCCGAGCCATTGGCCCGGGCGTTTTTCCTGTTCCAAAGCAGGGGACTGTGATTTTTGCGTGTTTTTTCCGGCCAGAATGCTGTCGATTTGTGCTAAATTTTGGATTGTTTTTTTGTCTATTTCCCTGTATAATAATCTCTCGTGTAAACTGGATAACGATACAGGGGCAGGACGGAGCGGCCCTGGAAAGGAAGAACAGGACATCTTATGGACATGATAAAAGACATCTACAACCGGGAACTGTACCAGCCCTTCGTGGAGTATTGCGCCACCCACGGGTACCACACCATGCGGGACCTGGGCTGCTACGACTTCCGGCTGCTGAGCCGCCGGGAGGACTTCTCCCCCATGCTCATCACCCGCATCAAGGCGGTCTACGCCGCCTACCAGAAGCAGGAGGCGGAGAAGGCGGAGGCCGCCGCCCCCCGCCGCCGGAACGCCGCCCAGCCGGTCTCCCTGGTGGTGGAGACCCAGCTGCTGCTGAAGCTGCGGGACTACCTGGCCAATAACAGCTTCCGCACCGTCAGCCTGGACGAACTGTTCCAGGAGTTGCATGGCCAGCTGAAGCGCACCCGCATCTCCAAGCTGCTGGCCGACGCCCACTGGTGCCAGCAGGTGGACCGCAACACCTTCTACTGGAACGACAGCGGCGCCCTGCCGGTGCTCCAGACGGTGTCGGTGAGCGACGAGATCTGACAGACCGTGCCCAAAGGTCCCCTTTCCCTCCTGCCGGAGTGGAAGGGGACCTTTTTTGCCCATAAAAAAACCGCCCTACCGGCGTTGTTTTGGCTTTCCCGCCTGCCGGGCCGGTATTCCGTCCACCCGGCAGGTAGAGAAATATTTATGATGGAAGGACTTCCGCTCCGGTGGGCCGCTGCCCTCCCCGCCGCGCCATCGCTGGCGCGGCGGGGTCAGCGCCCAAAAAAGAGAGAGGAGGGAAGTATGGGAAAGAGGATGGCGTTTTTTATTCCTCGCTGGGGGTGGGCTTGAACTCCTCCAGGGTGATCTCCAGGGTGAGGGTCCGGCCGTCCCGGATCACCTGCAGCTGGATGACATCCCCCACCGAGTGGTTGTTCAGCTGGGCCTTGACGTCGGCGTAGCTTTCCACCGCCACGTCACCGATGGAGACGATACAGTCCCCCACCTTGACGCCGGCGGCCTCGGAGGCGCCGCCCGCAGTGACGGTGGCCACATAGACCCCCAGGCGGCCAACCCGGTACTGGAAGGCTTTCTCCATCGAATCGATATCCACCAGGCTGACCCCCAGGGCGGGGCGGCCACGGACGTAGCCGTATTCCAGCAGTTCCTCCACCGACTTTTTCACCGTGTTCACCGGGATGGCGAAGCCCAGTCCCTCGATGCTGGTGGAGCCGTCGGTGTTCCCCGACTTGGCGTTGACGATGCCCACCAGTTCGCCCTTTTCGTTGAACATCCCGCCGCCGGAGTTGCCGGGGTTGATGGCGGCGTTGGTCTGGAGGAGGTTCATCGTCTCCCCGTTGATGGTGACGTCACGGCTCAGGGCGCTGATGATGCCGTCGGTGACGGTGCCGCCCAGCTGGCCCAGGGGGTTGCCGATGACCATGGTGTATTCCCCCACCGTCAGCGCATCCGAATCCCCCAGGATGACAGGGGTGAGGCCGGTGGCCTCCACCTTCAGCACCGCCACGTCGGTCTTGGAATCGGTGCCCAGCAGGGTGGCTTCGTACTCGGTGCCGTCCACGGTGGTGACGGTGATGCGGGTGGCCCCCTCCACCACGTGGTCATTGGTGACGATGGTGCCATCCGCCGAAAGGATGACCCCGCTGCCGGCCCCGGTCTGGACATACTGTCCCAGGAAGTTGCTGGTGGATACCTTCTCGGTGCGGATCTCCACCACCGAGGGGGAGGCCAGGGCGGCGATCTCGCTGACCGACAGCACCCCGCCGGTGTAACCCGCCTGGGTGGCGTCAGGGGTGGGGAGGGCGGTCTCGCTGTTGCCGCTGCCCACCGCCTGGTAGAAGATGGTGCCCTCCTTGCGGGAGAGGTAGTTCATGCCGTAGGCCCCCAGGGCCCCGCCCGCCACCGACACCACCATACAGGCGGCCAGCACCCCGGCGATCCACCCCTTGCCGCCGCCCTTGCGCCGCTCCCGGGCCGGGGGCTGGGGCTGGTAGGAGGGTGGGGGAGAGGGCGGGCTGCTGTAGCTGCCCTGGTAGCTGCCGGCGGGCTCCTGGAAAACGCTGTTGTACCGCTGGAAGAATTCCTGGCGGCTCTGGTCCCCCTGGTAGCCGCTCCATCCTCCCCGGCTGGCGGGCTGCTGTCCGCCACTGCCGTTGTTGTGCTCGTCGTAACCGTTCATAAAGGTGCTGACCTCCTTGACATCTTTTATTTTATGTTTCCCACCGCCTGGCCTATTCCCATCCGCGGCGGATGCCGTCATGGGGTCCCGGCCGGTGGTCTTTTGCTGTGACTATATGATACCCCGTCAATATGACGCTGATTTGAAGATTATTTCACAGAAGCGTGAAACTTATTTTAAGAAAATATGACGGGCGGAGGAGATTCCCTTCGCCCGTCATGCTTTATGCAATATAATGGAACTGGTCCCGCTTGGCCCAGAAGAAGAAGGCCGCTACCGTCACCGCCAGGGTCTCGGCGGTGATGCCCACCAGCCAGATGCCGTCCACGCCGAACAGCACCGGCAGCAGCAGGATGGACGCCACCTGGAACACGATGGCCCGAAGGAAGGAGATCACCGCCGAGGTGAGCCCGTCCCCCAGCGCCGTGAAGAAGCCGGAGCCAAAGATCACGATGCTGGAGAAGAGGTACCGCAGGGAGTAGACCAGGAACCCCTGGGAGGTGAGGGCGAACAACTCCGGGTCGTACCCTACGAAGATGGCGGTCACCGGCTTTGCAAAGAGGATGGACGCCGCCGTCATCACCAGCCCGGTGGCCCCGTTGAGGAGCATGCTCTTTTTGAACAGCCCCTGGAGCTCCTGGTAGTTTTCCGCCCCGTAGTGGTAGCTGATGATAGGGGAACTGCCGATGGAGTACCCCAGGGAGATGGCCAGGAAGAAGAAGTTGACGTACATGATGGTGCCAAAGGCCGCCACCCCGTTTTCCCCCGCCAGCCGCATCAGCTGGAGGTTGTAGAGGATGCCCACCACCGCCGAGGAGATGTTGCTCATCACCTCCGAAAAGCCGTTGGTGCAGGTATCCAGCAGTACCCGCCATTCCGGCTTGGCCCAGGAGAGGCGCAGCACGTCGTTTTTGCCGGAGATGAAGTAGACCAGTGGGATGACACCCCCCACCGCCTGGCTGAGGGCGGTGGCTGCGGCGGCCCCCGCCAGTCCCCAGCGGAACACCGCGATGAAGAGAAGGTCCAGCACCATGTTGGTGACGCCTGCTGCTGCTGTTACAGCCAGCCCCAGCTTGGGCCGCTCCGCCGCCACCAGGAAACTCTGGAACACGTTCTGGAGCATAAAGGGCACCAGCCCCAGGGAGAGGACGCAGCCGTAAAGGACGCTGTACTCCAGCATCTCCCCCTCCGCCTTGAGCAGCACGGCGATGGGGCGCATCAGCCAAAGGGCCAGCAGGGTCAGGACCACGCCGCTGGCGACGGTGGCCTCCACCATCATGGAGAAGTAGCGGTTGGCGTCCTCCGGCCTGCCCTCCCCCAGGGTGCGGGCCACGATGGCGCTGCCGCCGGTGCCCACCATGAACCCCACCGCCCCAAAGACACCGGCCACCGGGAAGATGAGGTTCAGCGCCGCAAAGGGGGTCTTGCCCACAAAGTTGGAAACGAAGTACCCGTCCACCACACTATAAATAGAAGTAAAGACCATCATCACAATGGACGGGTAGACGAAGCGAAGCAGCTTCGAATAGGTGAAGTGGTCAGAAAGCTGTATCTTTACCATAATGAATATCCTTTTTTGTCGAAAAGCAAACTGAAACAAAGGCTCCGGGGAAAACCTGAGCCCTTTCATACCGGACGATCAAAAAGTCTCCGGCATCAATGGGGACGATTCTGGCGCAGCTGGCTGATGTAGTCCTGGGCCAGGGTGCGGTAGGTGGCCACATACCGCCCGGTAAGGCGCAGCAACTCCCGGCTGCTCTGGTCCCCCAACTCCCGGAAAGCGGCCTCCTCCAGCCCCCGCACCGGCAGCACCACCTGCTGGACTATCCGCCGCCCCGTCTGGGTAAGGCGGATGTGCATGTTGCGCCCCTTGCCCGGCTCCAGGGCGAGATACCCCTGGTCCCGCAGCTTCTGGATGGCGGAATGGATGGTTTGTTTGCTCATAAACAGCCGGTCACAGATATCCTTCTGTAAACACCCGTCCCCCAGTTCCATGATATGGTAGAGGATGGCGAAGGCGCTGTCGGAAAGCCCCGATGCCAGGGCGACGTCGTGGAAGATGCTGTCGTACTCCCGGTACAGGCAGTTGTATTCCCACAGGAAATCCTTACCGGGCAATTCTTCTCCAGCCATAGCCATCACTCCCTACTTTAGTATGATATCGGACTTGCAAAGGGTATTATAGTCCGATTTCATACTCGTGTCAACCCCCTAAAAGAGAAAAAGCTATCTGGCCAACCGCATCCATTGACAACCGGTATCTCTTTCCATATAATGGGACTATACCTATTTCAATAGGCGGTAATGCCGCCTAAAAACAGAGGTGCAGAGAGATGAGGAGTATTCGCAAAAAGATCACAGTGTGCCTGATGGCGACGGTCGTCATCGCCCTGGTCCTGGTGGGCTCGGTGAGCATCACCCTCAACTACCGGAATACCGTTGCCACCGTGGATCAAATGCTGCGGGAGACCGCCGTCCTGGCGTCGGACCGTGTCACCCAGGAGTTGACAGCCTACAAAAATGTGGCCATGGATACCGGCCTCATCCCCCAGCTTTCCGACGCGGAAGCGCCGTTGGAGGAGAAGCGGGCCATCATCGACGAGCGGGTCAGTATGCACGGCTTCCAGCGGGGCAACGTGGTGGGGGCCAACGGCATCAGCATCTTTGACGGCAAGGATTATTCCGACCGGGAGTATGTGCAGCAGGCCATGAAGGGGAACGTCTATGTATCCGAGCCGCTGGTGAGCAAGATCACCGGCGAGTTGTCCATCATGGTGGCGGCGCCCATCTACAGCGGCGGCAGCCGGGGCGGCCGCGTGGCTGGGGTGGTCTACTTCGTCCCCCCGGAGACCTTCCTTAACGACATCGTCACCTCCATCAAGGTCAGCGAGAACAGCCGGGCCTATATGATCAACAAATCCGGCGACACCATCGCAGATACCACCCTGGAGACCATCACCACCCAGAACATCGAGCAGGAGGCGCAGTCCGACCGGTCGCTGAAGGAGTTGGCCGCCATCCACGCCGATATGCGCCAGGGGAAGAGCGGCTTCGGTGGCTACAACACCGCCCAGGGGCCCTGGTACGCCGCCTACGCCCCGGTGGAGGGCACCGACGGCTGGAGCGTCGCCGTCACCGCCATGAAGAAGGACTACCTCACCGATACATACGTTGGCATGGCCCTGAACGTGCTGGTGGTCATTGCCGCCAGCCTGGCCTCCATCGTGGTGGCCCTGAAGCTGTCCAACAACATCAGCGCCCCCATGCGGGCCTGCGCCGAGCGGATGAAGCTGCTGGTGAAGGGCGACCTGTCCTCCCCCGTCCCCCAAGCCACCGGCAGGGACGAGACGGCAGAGTTGACCCGCTCCACCGCCGAGATGGTGGAGGGGCTCAACGACATCATCAACGACATTGGCTATATCCTCACCGAGATGGCTGACCAGAACCTGGATGTCCGTTCCCGCCATAGCGAAGCCTATGTTGGGGATTTCCAGAGCATCCTTTCCTCCATGCGCACCCTCAAGGTCCAGCTGAGCGGCACCATGCAGCAGATCAACGCCTCCGCCGAGCAGGTCTCCTCCGCCAGCGGCCAGGTCTCCTCCGGCGCCCAGAGCCTCAGCGAGGGCTCCATCAACCAGGCCAGTTCGGTGCAGCAGCTGGCGGCTACCATCAGTGATATCTCCGCCAGCGCCAAACGGACGGCGGAGGCCGCCAAGGAGGCGGGGAACTTCGTGGGCCAGGCCGGCGCCCAGCTGGGCACCAGCGTGGGCTATGTCCAGGACCTGAACAGCGCCATGCAGCGGATCCTCAAGTCCTCCGAGGAGATATCCAAGATCATCGCCACCATCGAGAACATCGCCTTCCAGACCAACATCCTGGCCCTCAACGCCGCCGTGGAGGCCGCCCGGGCCGGCGCCGCCGGCAAGGGCTTCGCCGTGGTGGCGGATGAGGTCCGCAACCTGGCCTCCAAGTCCGACGAGGCCGCCAAGTCCACCAAGGAACTCATCGAGGGTTCCATCGCCGCCGTCACCGAGGGCAGCCAGGTGGTGGATAAGGTCACCGGGTCGTTGCAGCAGACCAGCGTTTACGCCGGCCACGTCACCACCCAGATGGACATCGTGGTGTCGGCGGTGGAGAACCAGACCATGGCCATCGCCCAGGTCACCGACGGCATCGACCAGATATCCTCGGTGGTGCAGACCAACTCCGCCACCGCCCAGCAGAGCGCCGCCGCCAGCGAGGAACTTTCCGCCGAGGCCGGGAGCCTCAAGGACCTGGTAGAGCAGTTCACCCTGGCCCGAGTATAAGAAGCTGTCCCAACAGCCGCCGCATGCATCTTGACGGCAAATTTTTCGCCTGCCTTTGTCAAAAAATCTTGAAATACATACAGTATTCGGCGTAGCCGACGTGCCCGTAAGGGCTCTGCGCTTTTTTGGCGTCGGCATACGAAAAATTTGCTCGCCAATCTGCACGCTTCGGCTATTGGCACAGCTTCCAAAAAACAAACAACAGCAGGAGCCGCCGCCCAGGTATCGCCGGGCGGCGGCTCTTCTTGGAATAAAAAGCAAGGCTTGGGGAAGGCTTTCTGGCGGGATGGCTCGTTGATCTATCGTACGAAGCTGTAAAAGATCATCCTGTACCACGCCGGGCCCGTCGGTCGTTCAGGGCCCGTGTCCGTTCTCCCCGGGCGGGGTCCAAACGGGTCACAGGATGGCGGTGGGGTGGAAGCTGGTGATGGCGTCCCGGGTGCACTGGAACACCGTGTCCAGGGGCGTCCCAGCCACCGTCTCCCCCAGGGCTTCCCGCAGCTGGGGGTCGTTCATCATCGCCACCGTCTGGGCGATGGCGGCCTGGGACAGCTGGGAGGACTGGAGGGCGGCAAATTGCTGGTCCATGCCGGAACGGGAGCCGCCGGTGGAGACAGACGCCGCCCCCTTTTCCCGGGCCTGGCGCAGGGCGGCCAACTGCCCGGTGAGACCCAGGGCGTGGAGGATCTGGGCCTCCACCACCTGGCGCATATAGGCACGGTGGCGCTTCAGCCTGGCGTCCCAAAAACTCTCCTCGTCGTCGTCACCGCTTTTGGACCGGGTGATGCCGCCACCGCTGCTGCACGCCTGGACATTGGCGATCTCCCCGTCCTCCCCGATGGCAAGGCACTGGGACATGCCTGCGGTGCAGCCGGGAAGGATGGCCTCGTTGCGCGCCACGTCGAAGGTGAACCAGGCCTCGATGCGGTCATAAATGACGTCGGCGTAGGCGGGGTCCTCCTCCATCCGCTTCTGTACCGCCGGGTGGATGATCACCGCTTTGCTCCCCGGGGGGATGGAGCCCAGATTACGCTGTACCTGGGGGGAAAGGGGATCGGGGTTAGGGCCGGAGGGCCGCCAGTTCTCGATCTCCGCCGGGTCGGTGCCCTGCTGGTAGATCTTGTGGAAGGGGTAGTCCTGCCGGGAGCGCCAGCAGCGGGAACTGCCGTCGAACACGTGATAGACCAGCCCGGGGTACCGGGCCTTGAGCCGCTCCTCCAGCCCCTGGGGCTGGACCGGGGCCGTGTCCTGGACGCCCTCCGCCGAAAGGCTCTTTTTGTAGACCTCCGCCAAAAAGGAAGTCCCTTCCGCCGCTGGCAGGCGGGGGCTGCCGATGAGGTGTTCCATGGGAAGGCCGCTGAAATTGGTAGGGTCGATATTCATTGTGATCGGTATCTCCTTTTGTCCTTTACGCCATCCTCACCATCCTTTCATTCCCCACGGTCTTGCCATACCCAGTATACCACAGCCGGGGCAAAATTGCACCTGTTTTGTGGAAAAGCGGCCCTTTCCTTTCCGCCGCCGCCGGAATAAATGACCTGCCCCGACAAATACTAGGAGCGTCACCAGGGGAAGGACGGCAGCGATGATGGAAAAAACAACTCATTGATATAGGAGGAAAGGAAAGCTATGAAGGCCACAGGAATCGTGAGAAGGATCGACGACCTGGGGAGGGTGGTCATCCCCAAGGAGATCCGCCGGACGATGAGGATACGGGAGGGCGACCCCCTGGAG
>CAJUFR010000024.1 GCA_910585525.1 uncultured Angelakisella sp. | reverse complement strand
CTGATTTGGCGCGCCCAGCACGGAGGATACGCCGAAATCCGCCAGGATGAACATGAACACCAGCAGCGTCGCCCCCAGGATGGAGGGGGTCAGAAGGGGCAGCGTCACGTCCCGCAGCGCCCGCCAGGGGCTGGCCCCGGAGACCCGGGCCGCCTCCTCCACCGCGGCGTTCACCTTCTTCATGGCCGGCAGCACCACCACGTAGGGGACGGCGTAGCGGTAGATGGTCATGACGAATACCATCCCCCCCAGGCTGTAGATATCCACCAGGGGCGCGCCGGCGCCGGTAAGGCGCTGCCACAGTTCGTTGAAAAAGCCCACCGGCCCCAGCAGGAAGGTCCAGGCGATGGCCCCGATAAAAGGGGGGATCAGGTAGGGGATGGCCAGCAGCGAGCGCCAAAGCCCCTTGCCGGGGACATCGGTGCGCACCACCGCCCACGCCAAAAAGACCCCCAGACCGGTGGAAAGGAGGGTGCTGGGGAACACCACCTTGGCGGTGTTGACTACGCTGGCGGCGATGCCCTTGTCCCGGAACACCGCCAGGTAGTTGCCCAGGCCGTACCCGGCCGGGGTCTTGAAGCTGCTGAGGATGAGGACCACCGAGGGGTAGATGACGGCAAAGGCCAGCACCGCCGCCGTCACCAGCCAGATGAGGGTGGGGGCCAACTCCCCGGGCCGGACCCCCTCCCCACGGTCACGCAGGGAAAAATGCCGCAACGGGCCTTCCCCCTTTCTGTCAAATGGAGGATGGGGAGGGAGCGGCCCCAAGGCCGCCCCCTCCTGGGACACCGGGGGGTCAGGCTATCCTTCCCCGTAGATCTCCGCGAACCGCTCCCGGAAGGCGGCGGAGTTCTGGGTGAAGTCCTGGATATCCAGTTCCACCGTCTTGATGTCCGCCACGTCGGGAGCCCCCTCCGGCACCCCCACGTTGGGGTTCACCGGGATGTACCCCTGCTGGATGAACAGCTTCTGGGCGTCCTCACTGAGCATGTAGTCCAGCAGCGCCTCGCAGGCGGCCCGGTTTTCCTCCTTGACGGTGGAGAGCATGGCGATGGGGGTGGGGATCATCACCGCCCCGGAGGCGGGCCAGATGGTCTGGACCGGGGAGCCCTCGTTCTCGGCGTTGCGGGCCATAAAGTCCACGATGGAGACGGCGGCGTACTCGCCGGAGGAGACCTTGGTCTGTAGGTTGCCGTTGGACTGCTCGAACTTCACGTCGTTGTCCTTCATGTCCTGGTAAAGCTGCCAGCCCAGGCCGTCGGTGCCCACCAGCCCCACCATGGTGGTGAAGGCCCCGCCGGAGTAATCCGGGTTGGCCATGGCGAACCGGCCGGAGAGTTCCGGCTTGGTCAGGTCCTGCCAGTCGGTGATCTCCACATCGCACTTGAGGGTGTTCTTGGCGATGATGCTGAAGATCTGCCGCACCTCCCAGGCCATGCCGTCGTTGTAGTTGAATTTGGGGTCGATGGCATCGGCCCCCTTGGGGGTATAGTGCTGGATCAGCCCCTTGTCATCCAGCTGGCTCATATAGCCGATATCCGCGAACCAGATGATGTCCGCCTCGGTGCTGCCGGTCTCCAGTTCGGTGTCGATCTTGGAGATCACCGCCCCGGAGCCGGAGCGGAACAGCTTGTAGGTGACGCCGGGGTTTTTGGAGACGAAGTCCTCCAGCATGTCGGTCACCAGGTCCTGGGATTCCGAGGTGTAGACGGTGATCTCCCCCGTCAACTCCTGGGTCTGGGCGGGGGGGGCGGGCTGCGGGGCGGGGGTGTCGTTCTGGCTGGCGGAAGAAGGTCCTGTTTTTTCAGAACAGCCTGCTGCCGCTGCCAGAGCCAGCACACCCGCCAGGGCAAGGGAAACTGCCTTTCGGGTCGCTCTGCGCATGGGTAAAAGCCTCCTATAAAAAATGTATCCCGCCCCGGACGGGACGGGACCAAGCCCATTATAGCATCCCGGGGGGCGGGGAGATGTAGACAAATTCTAAACAAAGCCAAAAATAATGATCTTTGGAGGCTGTTCCAGCGGCCAAAGCAGCCGGAACAGCCATTATCAGGTCACCTTGTCCGAGGTGATGGGCCGGAACCCCTCCCCGGCGATCTGGTTGGCCTCCATCACCACCAGGAAGGCGTCTGGGTCGGCGGCCCGGACGATCTCCTCCACCCGGTAGCACTGCACCGCCCGGACCACGCAGAGCAGCACCTTCTTTTCCTGGCCGGACCAGGCCCCCTCGGCCTGGAGGAAGGTGGCGCCCCGCTCCAGCCGGTCCATCACCTGCTGGGCGATCTGCTGGTTCTTCTCGCTGATGACCAGCACCACCTTGCCGGTATCCAGGCCGTAGAGGATGCCGTCCAGGATGCGGTTGGAGGTGTAGATGGTGATCATGCCGTAAAGGCCGGTCTCGATGTTGCGGAACACCGCCACCGAAAGGAGCAGCACCGCCGTGTCCACCATGAACAGCAGCTTGCCGATGGAGACATGGCGGAACCGCAGCTGGATAAGGCGGGAGACGATATCGGTGCCGCCGGTGGTGGAGCCCCGCATGAACACCGGGGCCAGCCCCACCCCGATGGCCACCCCGCCAAAGAGGGCGGACATGATGCGGTCCCCGGCATAGACCGGCAGCCACAGCCCCACCAGGTCGATCATCACCGACTGGATGAACACCGAGCGCAGCGTCTTGAGGGTGAAGCGGCGGCCCAAAAACCGCCAGGCCAGCAGCAGCAGGGGGATGTTGATGCCCATGTTCAGCGACCCCACCGGCAGCCCGGTGAGGTAGTTGATGATGATGGAAAGGCCGGAGACGCCCCCCGGGGCGATCTGGGCTGGGCCGACGAAGCACCCCAGCCCGATGGCGAACACCGCCCCGCCCGCCCCGTCGTACAGCACATCCAGCAGGAATTCCCGCGCTTTTTGCTTCATGGCGTCCCCTCCTTTGCCAACAATCGTTTTACTCCGTTTCCTCCTGTCCCGCCAGGATGACCTGGAACAGCTGCTCCAGCCGGGCCACCTGGCCGGTGAGGTAGAGCCAGCCGAAAAGGGCCTCCATGCCGGTGGCGCAGCGGTAAACGGCGGGGTCGGTGTGGCGGGGGCTGCGGGTGCTGTTGGCGTTGCGCCCCCGGCGGTAGATGGCCTCCTCCTCCGGGGAGAGGAGGGGGGCCACCAGGCGGTAGGCCCGGGCCTGGGCCGCGGCGGAGACCAGTTCCACCGTGCGGCTGTGGAGCCGCCCCACCGGGGCGCTGCCCCGGGCCAGCAGCTGCTGCCGGGCCAGCAGTTCGTACACCCCGTCCCCCACAAAGGCCAGGGCCAGGGGACTGAGCAGCTCCGGCCGCTCCACCTTGGGGTCCAATGCTGTCATACCGGCGCCCTCCTTACCGCAGATACTCGAACTGGAAGTTCAGGATGCTGACGGTGTCCCCCTCCTGGATGCCCAGTTCCTCCAGCCGGTCGATGATCCCGCTGAGCCGCAGCACCCGCTGGAAGTATTGCAGCGACTCGTAGTCGTCCATATCCACCATCCCCAGCACGTGCATCAGCCAGTCGGCCTCCACGATGTAGACCCCGTCCTCCACCCGGACGGTGAACTGGTTGGGCTTGGCTTCCTTCAGCAGCGCCTCCCGGTCCGGGGGCTCCGGCTGGTATTCCCGGATAGGGGGCAGGTCCTGGAGCCGCCGGGCGATGGCCTTCACCAGTTCCCCGGTGCCCTGGCAGGCGGCGGCGGAGATGGCAAAGAAGTCGTACCCCTGCTGGGTGACGTGGTGGCGGAAGGTCTCCACCTGCTCTGGGGTGGCGATGTCGCACTTGTTGGCTGCCACCAGCATGGGCCGCTGGGCCAGTTCCGGGTCGAACCGCTCCAGCTCCCGGTTGATGGCGGCGAAGTCCTCCACCGGGTCCCGGCCCTCGCTGCCGGAGACATCCACGATGTGGACGATGAGGCGGCAGCGGTCCACATGGCGCAGGAACTCGTGGCCCAGCCCCACCCCTTCGCTGGCCCCCTCGATGAGACCGGGGATATCGGCCATGACAAAGCTTTCCTCCGGCCCCAGCTTCACCACCCCCAGCACCGGCACCAGGGTGGTAAAGTGGTAGTTGGCGATCTCCGGCTTGGCGGCGCTGACCACCGAGATGAGGGTGGACTTGCCCACATTGGGGAAGCCCACCAGCCCCACGTCGGCCAGCAGCTTCAGTTCCAGTTCCACGTCGAAGGTCTCCCCCGGCCAGCCCCCTTTGGCGAAGCGGGGGATCTGGCGGGTGGCGGTGGCGAAGTGGCTGTTGCCCCAGCCCCCCTTGCCCCCCCGGGCCACCCGCACCGGCTGGGGGCCGGACAGGTCGGCCAGTACCCGGCCGGTGCCGGCCTCCCGGACCACGGTGCCCTTGGGAACGTGGATGACCAGGTCCTCCCCGGTCCTGCCGGAGCACCGCTTGGAGCCGCCGTCCTGGCCCTTTTCGGCAAAGTACCGCTTGCGGTACTTAAAATCTATCAGGCTGCTGAGGTTGGTGTCGGCGACGAACCAGACGTCCCCTCCCCTGCCGCCGTCCCCGCCGTCGGGGCCCCCGGCGGCGACGAACTTTTCCCGGTGGAAGGAGACCTTGCCGTTGCCCCCGTCCCCGGCCTTGATGGTGATGCGCGCGTGATCGACGAACATAGAACCTCCTGGCCCCCAGCGGGGCGTCATAGCTTATGGTTTCCCTTCCCTGGCGTTCCATCCAAAAAACAAATCCCAGGGGTCACCCTGGGACTTGCCGTTTGGACTATTTTGCTCAGGCGGGGTAAACGGAGCACTTCTTGCGCTCGCGGCCCATGCGCTCGAACTTCACCCGGCCGTCCACCAGGGCGAAGAGGGTATCGTCGCTGCCGATGCCCACGTTGGTGCCGGGGTGGATGTGGGTGCCCCGCTGGCGGACCAGGATGTTGCCCGCCAGGACCTGCTGGCCATCCGCCCGCTTGACGCCGAGGCGTTTGGATTCGGAATCGCGGCCGTTCTTAGTAGAGCCTACGCCTTTTTTATGTGCCATGGTTCAAACACCTCTCTTTGTTTATTCTTCAGCGGCTTCCGCCTTGGGGGCGGCCTTCTTGGCGGCCTTCTTCTTGCCGCCGGGAACGGTGAGGATCTCCACCTTGGTGTAGGGCTGACGATGGCCCATCTTGCGCTGGGAGTCCTTCTTGGGACGGTAGGTGAGGATGGTGATCTTCTTGCCCTTGCCGTTCTTCAGCACCTTGGCGGTGACGGCGGCGCCATCCAGGTAGGGAGCCCCAAAGGCGGCATCCCCTTCCCCGCCGGTGGCCAGGACCTTGTCAAAGGTGATCTCGGCGCCGGGCTCGGCGTCCAACTTCTCGATGAACAGGATGTCCCCGGGGGTGGCGGTGTACTGCTTGCCGCCGGTCTCAAAAATCGCGTACATGGTTTGTCCTCTTTCTTACAGACTCGCTGTCGCAGGGCGGCGCTCCCGGTAAAAGAGGGCGCACTTTGGGCCCGGCACATGCGGCATGACCTATTTTAACAGATGAGGGGGCGGGTTGTCAAGGCTTCAGTGGTGGTGGTTTGCCCGCTGCTCCTCCGGGATGGCGAAGTAGGTGGAATCCAGCACCAGATAGCCGTCCACCAGTTCCAGGTTCAGGTCGGCGGTAAAGGTGTCGTCCCGCCAGGTCACCGGCATCTCCAGGGTGACTTTACCGGCGCTGGCCTCCACCACTGTCATGTTGGCGGTGTCCCAGTGGTGGGATTTGGAGTATCCGGTGACGCCGTCGGCAAAGTAGAGCCGCTCCCCGTCGTCGGTCATCGACTCAAAGAGGTAGTGCAGGTCGGTGTTCAGCACATCCCACAGGAAGGCGGTCTGCATCCCCTCCTTCAACTCGTCCACCGTGTGGTAGGGCAGGTTGGTGTAGGGGTAGAAGGTCCAGCTGCTGTGGTCCCGGTAGGGCCGCTGGATGGCCGACTCCTTCCGGGTGTCCATCCCCGCCTCGTCAAATTCCCCGGTGCGGCCGTACTGACAGAAGTAGTCGGCCCGGGCCAGCACCTTGTCCAGCATGGGCTTGATCTGGGCGGCGGTCATGGCGGAAAGGTCCAGCCCCGCCAACTCCTCCCCGTGGGGGACGGCGGGGGCGCCCAACTCGTCCACCTCGTTCTCCTCTTCCTCCTCGCCCTCTCCATCCTCTTTCTCGTCCCCCTCCTCACCGGCGGGGTCCCGGGAGACGGCTTCGTCCTCCGGGGCGGGGGCTTCGCTGGACTGGGGTTCGGGTCCCGGCTCGGATTCCGGTCCCGGCTCCGGCTCTGGTTCGGGCTCGGGCTCCGGTTCAGGCTCGGGGGTGGACGGCGGGACAGCTTTGCTCTCCGGGGCGGGCTGGCTGCTGCTCTCCGGGGCGGGCTCCGGCTGGGATGTGGGCTTGCTTCCGCACCCCGCCAGGGCCAAAAGGGCCAGAGCAAGGGCGATACACAAAATCTTTTTCACGAAGTACCTCTGCTTTCTTTTTCTCGTGTCTGTTGTGTGTGCGGTCTTTGCTCTCTCCACTATATCTAAGCGCCTTTGGTGCCCAAGGGGAGACCGCCCCGGGGGCGGCCGCGAGTACCTGTGGCGGCACCGGTCAAGGCGCTTCTTTTTTTGCCAGAACGAATCGGGCGAAGCCCTGGTATGTATACGCCTCCGGCTTCTCTCCACCGCCGGCGGCGTTAAAAAAACAGCTGGGTATCTCCCCCTTGGCCAGGCACTTCTGGACACAGAGGTCACACCCCCGGTCGTGGTTGGCCGGGTTCAGGGGGCAGGCCAGATCGGCGCAGGTGCAGAAGCCGCTCATACCGCCCCTCCCGCCAGCCTGGCGGCGGTGATGGTGTTCTGCATCAGCATGGTGATGGTCATGGGGCCCACCCCGCCGGGGACAGGGGTGATATACCCCGCTTTTGGCTCCACCCCGGCAAAGTCCACGTCGCCGCAGAGTTTGCCGTTCTCGTCCCGGTCCATCCCCACATCGATGACGACGGCCCCCTCCTTCACCATACCGGCGGTGACGAATCTCGCCTTGCCGATGGCCACGATGAGGATATCCGCCCGGCGGCAGACCTCCGCCAGGTCCCGGGTCCGGCTGTGGCAGATGGTGACGGTGGCGTGCTCATGGAGCATCAGCAGCGCCATGGGCTTGCCCACGATGTTGCTGCGGCCGATGACCACGCACTCCTTGCCGGCCACAGGCACCCCGGTGCTGCGGAGCAGCGCCATCACCCCGGCGGGGGTGCAGGGGAGGAAGTCGTAGTTCCCCTGGACGATCTTGCCCACGTTCTGGGGGTGGAAGGCGTCCACGTCCTTTTTGGGGTCGATGGCGGCGATCACCGCCTGGTCGCTGATCTGCTTCGGCAGGGGCAGCTGGACCAGGATGCCGTGGACCGCCGGGTCGTTGTTCAACTCCCCGATGAGTTCCAGCAGCCGCTCCTGGGTGGTGTCCGCCGGGAGCCGGTGGTCCTGGGACCGGATGCCCAGTTCCTCGCAGGCCCGTATCTTGTTGCGGACATAGACCTGGCTGGCGGGGTCCTCCCCCACCAGCACCACCGCCAGGCCGGGGGCGATCCCCTTCGCCTGGAGGGCGGCCACCTCCCCCTTCATCTCCTGGCGGAGCTTTGCCGATACCGCCTTGCCGTCGATGATGGCAGCCATTTTCACTCCTCCTCCCGGGGCTTCTCCCCCGCTGTCTCCTCCTCCGCCTGGGGGGCGGGGGCATCTTCCGCTGTCACGTTTTCTGCCGGGGCGGGTTCTTCCTGGGCAGTTCCCTCCGGGGCAGGCTCCTGGGTGGTCTCCGCCGGGGGCTCCGTTCCCTTGCCCTTGTTCTTCTCCGCCGCGATCTCCCGGTCCACCAGTTCCATCCGCTCTCGGCTCCTGTCGGTGTCCACATAGAGGGTGGCGGGGGACCTCCTATACCGGAAGTGCAGCGCCGCCATCAGCAGCAGCGCCCCAACGCAGAGGGCCAGGGCCAGCAGCTGGCTCACCCGGTAGCTGCCCAGCATCAGGCTGTCGGTGCGCAGCCCCTCGATGAAGAACCGCCCCAGGCCGTACCAGGCCATATAGCCCAGGCTCACCTGGCCGTCATACTTCCGGCGGGGGGTGAGGACAAAGGCCAGCAGCAGGAAACCCGCCAAGTTCCAGACGAATTCATAGAAGAAGGTGGGGTGCACCGGCACGGTGGGGTCCACCATCACCCCCTGCTCCGCCAGCTTATCCGCCATGTTGAAGAGGTAGCGGCTGATGGTGTCGGAGGTCATCCCCCAGGGCTGGGTGGTGTTGCAGCCAAAGGCCTCGTTGTTGAAGAAGTTCCCCCAGCGGCCCACCGCCTGGGCCAACAGCAGCCCGGTGAGGCCGCCGTCCAGCACGGGAAGGAAGGGTGTCTTTTTCACCTTGCAGGCGATCCAGCCCACCACCACCGCCCCGATGACCCCGCCGTAGATGGCAAGGCCCCCTTCCCGGAAGGCGAAGATCTTCATGGGGTCGTCCCGGTACATCTCCCACTGGAAGATGACGAAGTAGGCCCGGGCCCCTACCACCCCGCCGATGACCGCCCAAAGCAGGACGTCCAGGCCGTCCATGGGGTGGATGCCCAGCTTCCGGGCCCGGAGGTGGAAGTAGAGCATCCCCACCAGAAAGCCCAGGGCGAAGGTGATGCCGTACCAATAGATGTTGTAGCTGCCGATGGAAAACGCCACCCGGCTCACCTCAAAGCTGAGGCCCAGTCCGGGGAAGGCGACTGTCTCTGTCAAGTTCGGACACTTCCTTTCTCTTAAACCGGGTTTACAACCGAGAGGGCGCTGTACCGGGGGTCCATGTCCTCCCGCAGCCGGGTCTCCAGGTCCTCCAGGGTCAGTTCCTTTGCCATATCCAGCAGGTCGTACATGCTGTCCAGCCCGGCAAAGTGGCAGAGCACCATCAGGCTGGCCACCGAATCCACCCGGCTGAACATGCCGATATACCGGCCGTAGGTGGCCTTTTTGCACCGGCGGAACGCCTCGGGGTCGATGCCCTCCGCCGCCATCCGCTTGGCCTCCTGGCAGATGGCCTCGTAGACCTTTTTCGGCTCCCGGCTCTCCCCGCCGTACATGCAGCAGAGGTAATCCCGGCCCGCCAGCACCTCGTATTCAAAGGTGCCGTTGATGAGCCCGCTGTCGTAGAGGGTCCGGTAAAGAGGGCTGCTCTCCCCGCAGAGGACCTCCAGCAGGATCTCGTCCGCCACCTGGCGGCGGAGGTTCTCCCGGCTGTCCCCCGCCGGGCCCTTGAAGCCCATCTGGAACAGGGGGGTGGAGACCGAAAGGGACTGCTCCACATAGGGGGCGGTGATCTCCCGGGGCTCCTCCGCTTTCCGCCACTGGATGCGGATATCCTCCCCCTTCTTCAGGATTCGGCCGGCGGCCTCCAGCACCACCTCCGGCTGGAAGTTGCCCGCCACCGTCAGCACCATGTTCCCCAGGCTGTAGAAGGTGTGGTAGCAGCGGTACAGCAGGTCGGAGGATATCTGGGCGATGGACTCGGTGGTCCCGGCGATGTCCAGCTTCACCGGGTTGTTGTGGTACAGCGCCCCCAGCAGGTTGAAAAGGGACCGCCAGCCCGGGTCGTCGTCGTACATCCTGATCTCCTGGCCGATGATGCCCTGCTCCTTCTGCACCGTCTCCGGGGTGAAGTAGGGGCGGGAGACAAAGTCCAGCAGTATCTCCAGCGACTCCTTAAAGTGGTCGGTGCAGCTGAAGAGGTAGGCGGTGCGGTCGAAGGAGGTGAAGGCGTTGGCGGAGGCCCCGGTCTTGGCGTACTTGGCAAAGGCGTCCCCGTCCTCGCACTCGAACATCTTGTGCTCCAAAAAGTGGGCGATGCCGGCGGGGACCTCCACAAAGTCCTCCTCGTGCTGGGTCTTGAAGGTGGTGTCGATGCTGCCCACCTTGGCGGCGAACATGGCGTAGGCGGTGGAAAAGCCCTCCATGGGGCAGAGGAGGATGGTGAGCCCCGAGGGGTGCTCCACCCGCAGGAACTGTTCCCCCAGGGCGGGGGAGGATACCACGGTCTTATTCATGCTGCCCTTCCTCCTTTTCCTTGTTCTCCCCCGGCTTGGCGGCCAGGAAGTAGACGGTGTCCAGCGTCACCTGGTTGGCGGCGGCGATGACCGCCTCCCGGTCCACCCGGGCGATGGCCTCCACCTCTTCCTCCGGGGTGAACTGGGTGCCCCGGAGTATCTGGCCCAGGTACCAGCTTTCCTGGGCGGAAAGCCCGTCCGGCACCGACCGCAGGGAATTGATGTAGGACAGCCGGGCGGAGGCCAGCTCCTCGTCGGAGAAATCCCCCGCCGCCACCGCCGCCAGCTGCTCCAGGATGGCGGCCCGGGCGGCGGGCTGGTCATCCCGCTCCACCCCGATGTCCACCATCAGGATACCGGTGACCTGGTCGAACCGGGCGGCACAGTAGTAGCAGAGGCTCTTTTCCTCCCGGACGTGGACGAACAGCCGGGAAAAGGGGGTGCCGCCGTAGAGGAAGGCCATCAGCTTGACAGCGTCCATGGCGGCCTTGTCCGGGATGCTGCCGGTGCGGAAGCCCATGGCCATCTTGGACTGGGCGATCTCCATCTCCACCGTCTTTTCCTTCACCGCCCCGGCGGTCTCCACCACCGGTTCGGGGGCAAAGGGGGCGGGGTGGCGCTCCAGGGCGGCGAACAGCCGGGCGAACTCCTCCCGGGCCCCGTCGGGGGAGCCGCAGCCGATGAAGATGATCTCCACCTGGGCGGTGTCGATGAGCCGCCGGTACTGCTCCGCCGCCATCTGGGGGGTCAGCTGCTCCGCCTTCTCCACCCAGCCGTATTTGGGGATGGCAAGGCGGTGGCCTTCACACATCAGCGCCTTGCACTGGCTGACGGTGTAGGCCCGCTTGTCGTTGATATCCGCCTGGATGGTGTCGATGAGGTTCTGGCGCTCCAGCCGGAAGTCCTCCTCCGGGAAGGCCCCGCCGGTGATGTTGGGCTCCAGCACGATCTCCCCCAGCAGCCGGGCGCACCCGGCGGAGACGCTCTCCCCCTCCAGGGCGAAGCGGTCGTCGATGCCCACGATGGAGCAGCTGAGGATCTGCCGCTCCCCGGACTTGCCGGTGTCGGCCCCCAGGGAGGCGCCGTACAGTTCGCAGAGGGTGCGCTCCAGCTGGGTGGGGTCGGGGCACTTCTTGCTGCCCCGGCGCAGCAGGTAGGGGAGGATGGCGTTGGTGGTGACGGTCTCCTCCTCCAGGGGGGTGATGAGGTTGACGCTGATACAGTTATGCTTGAACTTCCGGTCCTGGATGCTGGAGAAGTAGACGCCCTCCGCCAGCCTGGCCCGGTGCAGGTCCTTATCCATTTGCTCTCTCCCTGTCATAGATGGATTTTTTGCCCCATTGGGGGCGTGGCGCATGATCCTTTTTATTATACACAGCTTTAGTTGGGATTTCCATAGGTGGAGCGAGGTTTTGGGGATGGTTTTACAAAATGTTCACGGGGGGAGGGGCTTTTTCGCCTTCCCCCCTGGCGTCCCGCCGCCAAACATGCTATAATACCTCCTGCCCCGGGAGCGGCGCCTTGCGGATGGACGCTTCTTCCCGCCGTCAGTCGAAAATTCCTGACGTTAAACAAATCTAGGAGCCGGGGGCGGGTCCCCCAGGCTCTACAAAAAGAAGGAGATCGAATCATGGAAAACCGCAAACTCAAACGCATGGTGGTCGGCGCCCTGCTGGCCGCTGTTTACGCCGTGCTGGCCCTTGTCCTGCCTATGGCGTCCTTCGGGCCGGTACAGTTCCGCTTCTCGGAGGCCCTTACCCTCCTGCCGGTATTCTCCCCGGTGGCGGGGATCGGGGTCACCCTGGGGTGCCTCATCACCAACCTCATCGGCTTCCTGATGGGGGCCACCTTCCCCCAGGACATCCTCTTCGGCACCCTGGCCACCCTGCTGGGGTGCGTCCTCACCTGGCTGTTCCGGGGGGTCCGGGTAAAGGGCCTGCCGGTCCTCTCCGCCCTGGCCCCGGTGGTCTGCAACACCATTATCATCGGGTGGGAGATCAACGCTTTCTTCCTGGACGCCCCCTCCTGGACCGGCTTTGTCACCTCCGCCATCGGGGTGGGGCTGGGGGAGGCCGCCGCCTGCCTGGTGCTGGGCCTGCTGCTGGTGTCCCTGCTGGAGCGTACCGGCCTGGACCGGCTGTTCCGGGAACTGTAATATACTTATTCTTGTCCCTTTCATCCGCAAGGAGGCCCGGAACTGCCGGGCCTTTTCCTTTTTATGACAGTTTTCACGAATCCGGTCCTATTTCGTCGAAAAAAGTTTCGTCAGGTTTTTCTCTTTTCCCTGCAATAATTGCAACTTCCTCATCGTTACTATATAATGAGAAGGTGTACCAATAGTCGAAGTGCGCAGATCGGCGAGCAAATTTTTCGTATGCCGACGCCAAAAAAGCGCAGAGCCCTTACGGGCACGTCGGCTACGCCGAATACTGTATGTATTTCAAGGTTTTTTGGCAAAGGCAGGCGGAAAATTTGCCGTCAAGATGCGTGCGGCGGCTATTGGGACAGCTTCTAAGAGAAAGGGAGAAAGGTCCTCCCCTTTGCACCCGCCCGAAAGGAGACATGACGACACGATGAAACGGATATTTGCTTTTCTGCTGATCTTTGCCCTGCTGCTGCCCCTGGCCGCCTGCGGGGAGGACGAAAAGGCCCGTCCCTCCTCCCAGGCCTCCCCCTCCTCCTCCCTGGAGGCGCGGTCCCCTTCCTCCGAGCCGCAGCCGGGACCAGGACCGGAGGAGACCTCCTCCCAGCCTGACGCTTCCCAGCCCGACGGGGAGGACGCCCCCCTCACCGGTGACGCCCTGGTCCGGGAGATCATCAAGACCTACGGCGCCGAGGAGACCACCGGCCAGGACGGCGTCACCAAGCTGGTGCCCACCGCCGTCAGCCTGTTCTACCGTCAAAGCAGCTGGGACTACGGGGAGGAACTTTCCGCCACCGATTACTTCAGCTGGTTCCTCTCCACCACCTTCGACGAGGACCCGGCCTACAAGGAGGAGCACTACGCCCACCCCCTGGGGGACGGCTACGGCTGGTTCTTCCCCCAGGACCTCTTTGAGGAACGGGTGCAGAAGTATTTCCAGGTCTCTACCGAACACCTGCGTGGCGACAGCTACTGCTACGACCCGGAACTCCAGGGCTACTGGCTGGGCGGGGGCGGCGGCCGGGGAGAAACACCGGAGATCACCTACACCCACAGCATGGAGTACAGCACCCTGGTCATCGACCTTACCCTTCAATATGAATACAGCGACCCGGCCCCGGGGCGGCTGATGGTGCAGCTTACCGGGGACGGCGGCTGGCAGTACCTGGGCTGGCAGTACCGCCCCGACCCCCTGACCCCCCGGGGCAGCAGCTGGGCGGACCTGGACCTTCCCCAGGAGCAGAAGGCCCTGGTGGAGCAGGCGGAGAAGATCGTTCGGATGTTCCGGGTAAACACCTCTGCCATCATGGAGGGGGCCGAGTACACCTACACCGACAACACCAAGGAGATCGACGGCATGACCTATGTCCGGTACCAGGGGGACCGGTACCAGGGGTGGGACGACTTTTACGCCGATATGACCTCGGTGGTGACCCCGGAGCTGTTCCAGCAGCTGAACCGGTACAAGACCTTTGCCCAAGCGGACGGGGAACTGTACTTCCTTGACGGGGCCCGGGGCACCAACCTCTACTACCTTTGGGACCGGTTCGAGGCCGCCCCCAATCAGGATCCTGTCTTTATCCACCGCTATTCCTACTATGCCGACGAAGCGGCCATGGACCCGGAAAACGCCACCCCCACCTACTTCAAGGAAACCGCCATCACCCTGGTAAACACCCCCGACGGTTGGCGGGTGTCGAAACTGACCCTGCCCAACTGAGTTGGAAAACCCCGCCGGAAAGGAGCGTGACCCGCCATGAAACCACTGTTCCCCGTCCTGCTGGCCCTGCTGCTGGCCCTATCCGCCTGCGGCGGAAAGACCCCGGCCCCGGTGACCTCCGCCCCCGTGCCGGAGGCCCCGGCCTCTGCACCCGAGACCTCCGCCCCGGCCACCCCTGCCCCGGAGCCGCCCGATGAACAGCACTACCCCCAGGCGGATGACGCCCTGGTCCGGGAGATCATCAAGACCTACGGCGCCGAGGAAACCACCGGCCCGGACGGCGTCACCAGGCTGGTGCCCACCATACCCAGCCTGTTCTCCCGGACCGGCAGCTGGACCGACCCCTGGGACCTTACCATCGAGGAGTTTTACTACTGGTTTCTTTCCACCACCTTTGAGGAGGACTTCGCCTATAAAAAGGAGCACTACACCCACCCCGCCACTGGGGGCTGGGGCTGGTTCTACCCCCAGGACCTGTTCGAGGAGCGGGTGATGACCTACTTCCAGCTGGGAAAGACCCAGCTGCGCCAGGAGGGGGATGTGTACCGCTCAGAGATGGGCGGCTACTGGGTCGAAGGCTTCGCCCCCGGCATCGGGGAGAAGCCGGAGATCACCTACACCTACCGCCAGCGGGAGCGGGTGCTGGATATCGACCTCACCTCCACCTGTTCCAGCGGCACCACCCACGGGGAACTGCGGGTCCGGCTGCTGCGGGACGGCGGCTGGCGGTACATCAGCTGGAGCTTCTTCCCCCAGGGCATCCCCGCCGACGGCGACCTGTGGGCGGACGTGGACCTACCCAAAGAGCAGAAGGAACTGGTGGAGCGGGGATGGGAGATCACCAGCCTGTTCGAGACCTGCCCCGGGGATCAGATCGACCCCAGCGGCGGGGACGGTGTCATCCTGGAGATAGACGGGACCCCGTACCTGCACAACTCCGGCGCCCGCTACAAGGACTGGAACGACTTCCAGTCGGCTATGCTGTCGGTCTTTACCCCGGAATTTTTCCAGCAGGTCAACACCGCCTGGGATGGCACCCCCCACGCCGTGGACCACGACGGGGAGCTTTACTACCGGCCCGGGGGGATGGACTACCGCAACCTCTTCTACCTGGGGGACCAGGATCGGTTCTTCGTCCGCCGGGAGGAGAAGGATATCTGGATCACCCGCCGGGTATTCTTCGCCGATGAGGATATCCTCCAGGGCATGGACAACGCCGACTGGGACGAACTGACGGACTGGATGGACCAGCACCAGACCCCCTTCCGTTACAACGAGAGCGCCATCCACCTGGTAAACAGCCCCGACGGCTGGCGGGTGGCGGAGATGGTGCCCCGATGCCTGTACCGGGAGGACCTGACCGGACCTTATTTTTAAGCACCGCCTGAAAGGAGTGTCCATCATCGCCAGAAAGCTATTCTGTGAACTCTCCCCCCTGACCTACCGCATCTCCACCTGCAAGGAGATCGCCCTGCGGCGGCTGCGGGATGTCCCCCTGCGGTCCCGCTTTGCCCGGCAGCAGTCCCCCGACCTGCTGCCGGTGCGGGTCTACCGCCACTCCTCCCTCATCCGGCGGCGGCTGGGGGAGGTGGACATGGCCCTCCAGGACAACAAGGCGGTGAACCTGGGGCTGGCGGCCCCCCGCATCGACCACCTGCTCATCCGCCCGGGGGAGATATTCTCCTTCTGGCAGCGGGTGGGAGACCCCACCGCCGCCAAAGGCTACCGGGAGGGGCTGGTCATCGCCTCCGGCGCCACCGGCAAGGGCATGGGGGGCGGGATGTGCCAGTTCACCAACCTCATCCACTGGATGGTGCTCCACTCGGAACTCACCATCACCGAGCGGCACCACCACGACGGGGTAGACCTGTTCCCCGACTTCGGCCGGGTCATCCCCTTCGGCACCGGCACCTCCATCCTCTACAACTACATGGACTACCGCTTCCGCAACGACACCGACGCCACCTACCAGCTGGTGACCTACACCACCAGCGACTACCTCCACGGGGAACTGCGATGCGACCGCAAGCCCAGCCGCAGCTTCCACATCCGGTGCCGGGACGAGTTCTTCTCCCGGGAGGCGGACGGGGTGTACCGCAACAACCAGATCTACCGCGTCACCGTGGACAACGCCACCGGCCAGACCCTGGCCCAGGAGCGCATCGCCTGGAACCACGCCAAGATCGCCTACGACCCGGAAGGGCTGGAGGTGGTGGATATGACCACCTAAAGACAGCAAAAAAGCCCCCGCCGGGGGGCTCTTTTTGTCCTCGCCTTATCCCTGGGGCTCGGTGATGACCAGCCCGTCGCCGCCCTCCAGCCGGGGAACGATCTCCTTTACCATGGCCTGGTAATTTTCCTCGTCCCGGGTGCCGGCGTTATAATAGGGGTCACGGGGGAAACTCACCACAAAGACCCACCGGCTGTTCTCCTCTGTCACCTGGACGTCGAACAGCGGCCCTTCCTTGGCCTGCCGGTATTCCTCCGGGGTCAAGGCGATGATCCTGGCCAGCAGGCCCCAGCCGCTCTCCTCGTAGCAGATATCCAGCATCATCCCCTGGCCGCCGTCAAGGGCCGCCTGGGGCAGGAAATGCCAGGGGCACCCGGTGCCGCTGGGGGTCAGGGACACCGTCAGCCCCAGGGCGTCGTTGCTGTAGGTCGAGCCGTCCTCCGACACCCTCCCCTTCCCCGAGATATCGTTCTGCTCCGTTCCCCGAAAAAACCGGTTGGCGTCGTACCGCCAGCCCTCCGGCCGCTCCCGGATGGTGGCGGTGCCGGTGTGGGAAAGGCTCCCGAAGGAGATGACGTAGTCCAGTTCCAGGGTATCCCCAGCCCGGCGGCTGGCGGTGACCGTCAGCGTCTCGTCCCCGGTGCCGTGGCCCTCCCAGCGGTAGGCCCCCGCCTCCGGCAGATAGGCCCCCGCCAGCAGCTCCTGGCGCAGTTCCTCCGCCGTCACCGGGAAGTAGAAGCTAAGGCAGTCCTCCACCACCTCCTGGGGGATGCGGGAGCCGTAGGCGGCGGTGCAGGCCGCCATCTGTTCCGCCCCCATCAGGTCGCCAAAGGCGGAAAGGAGGGCGCAGAAGCTGCTGTTCTCCTCCAGGTGGGTCTTGTTGGCGGCATCGAAGGTCTTTCCCAGGATGCCGCTCTGGAAGATCGGCTCCAGGTACCGCTTCTGATACCACTCGTTCTGCTCCGGGCTGCCCTCGCCATCCTCCAGCCCAAAGGGCGGGTCCTCCAGGACAGGGGGCTGGAACACCGGCAGCGTTTTCTCGGTGGCCGGCCGGCTCTCGGAGGAGGGGGCCTCCTCCCGGCTCTGGACCGGTGTACTGCTCTCCTGCTTCCCCGGCTCCCTTTCCGTCCGGCCGCAGCCCGCCAGCGCCAGCAGAAGGGCGGTCAGGATGGCGATGATACGCTTCATTCTGTTGTCTCCTTTTGTCCGTTACTTTTCCTCCGGGAACACCTTTTCCAGTTCGATGAAGCAACCCTCCAGGACGTTCACCTTGGCGATATCCCGCCGGCCGTAGTCCTCGCGGGGGAGGAGGTAACCTTCCTTGCCCAGCAGCAGCACCTGCACCGACTGGTTCTCCGGGTCCACCAGCCAGTATTCCGCCACCCCGGCCCGCTGGTAGAGTTCCAGCTTCACCAGCCGGTCATGCCGCCGGGTGGAGGGGGACAGCACCTCGATGACCAGTTCCGGCGCCCCCTTGCAGCCGTATTTGTCCAGCTTGCCGGTGTCACAGACCACCGTGATATCCGGCTCCACCACGGTATCCACATCCTCCGGGGCGTCTCCTTCCGCCTCGAACAGCCGGACGGCAAAGGGGGCGGCGTAGACCCGGCACCGCTTCCCCTCCAGGAAATTGGCAAGCTGCCGGAACAGTTCACCGCTGACCTCCTGGTGGCCGCGAAGGGGCGGGGCCATCATCACCACCTGGCCGGACAGCAGTTCCATCTGCCCGTCCTCCTCCCAGGTCAGGAGATCCGCAAAGCTATAACGGGTGTTTTCCGCCGGTACCCCCATCCTCTCCACCTCCAATAGCATCCTTTAACTGCATTTATTTTACCATCTCCCCGCCGGGTATTCAACCCTCCGGCGCTATTTCCCGGCAACTGGTACCCTTCATCCACATCATTTTTTCTCCCTTGCGCTCCCCTCCCCCATCTGCTATCATAGAATCCCATCCTGCCCCCGCTGAGGGGGCCATCATCTGCCCGGAGGTCCTGCCTATGCCACAGAAAACCATCACCACCCGCACCGTCGTCACCCCCCACGGCCCCGTCACCTACCAGCTGGAGCGCAAGGCGGTGAAAAACCTGAACCTCCGGGTCCGGCGGGATGGCAGCGTCTACCTTTCCGCCGGGCGGCGGGTGCCGGTGGCCCAGCTGGACGCCTTTGTGGTCCAGAAGGCCGGTTTCGTCCACCGGGCCATCCGGCAGTTCCGGGAACTGGAGCGGCAGCGCCCCGCCCCCCGGCAGTACCTCGCCGGGGAGCGGCTGGCCCTGCTGGGGCGGGAACTGCGGCTGGAGGTCTCCCAGGGGGCCCCGGAGGGGGTAACGGTGGAGGGCGACGCCATGAAGCTGCGCCTCCGGGACCCGGAGGACGCCTCCCGGCGGGAGCGGCTGGTGGAGCGGTTCCTGGATGAACAGTGCCGCCAACTCTTCCCCCGGATACTGGAGGAGGTCTACCCGCCCTTCCGGGAACTGGGGGTGGCCTTCCCCGCCCTCCGCCTGCGGCGGATGAAAAGCCGCTGGGGCTCCTGCCTGGTGGGGAAAGGGGTGGTCACCCTGAACAAGGGGCTGCTGGCCGCCCCCCGGGGGTGCATCGAGTACGTGGCGGTACACGAGCTCTGCCATTTCCTCCACCCCGACCACTCCCAGGAGTTCTACCAGCTGCTGTCCCGGATGATGCCGGACTGGAAGGCCCGGCGGGAACTGCTGAACCGGGGCGTCCCCGGTGCCGGTTCTTAGAGACTGATCCACCCCAGCACGTTGGCGAT
Source organism: uncultured Angelakisella sp. (assembly GCA_910585525.1). GTDB lineage: Bacteria > Bacillota > Clostridia > Oscillospirales > Ruminococcaceae > Angelakisella. Next base: position 12,122 of record CAJUFR010000024.1, on the reverse strand, counting down.
GGAACTCACCAGGATGATGGCGATGCAGGCGGGGGCCAGGTACTTGAGGAAGAACCGGTACATCCCCTTGCGGCGGAAGGCGGAGGACAGTTCCACCTCCTGGGCCAGCCGGTCCACCCCCACCCTGGAGAGGATGAGGACACAGGTGGAGAAAGCGGCCACCGGCATCATCACCGAGTTGGTGAGGAAGTCGAAGAAGTCCAGGAAGGCCATGCCGAAGATCCGCACAAAATCCAGCGCCCCGTACCCCAGGCAGGCCAGGCTGCCGAACACCAGCATCACCGCCGCCATCAGCAGGCAGCACCGGGGGCGGCTCCAGCCCAGTTCGTCCTCCAGGGTGGAGACACTGGTCTCCATCAGGGAGATGGAACTGGTGAGGGCGGCGAAGAAGAACATCAGGAAGAAGGCGACGCCTACCACCGTCCCCATCCCCATGCTGTCAAATATCTTGGGCAGGGTGATAAAGGTAAGGGAGGGCCCCGCCTGGAGGGCGGACATATCCCCGCCGGAGAAGGCGAACACCGCCGGGATGATCATCATCCCCCCCAGCATCGCCACCCCGGTGTCGAACAGTTCCACCTGGGTGGTGGACCGCTCGATGTCCACATCCTTGCCGATGTAGGACCCGTAGGTGTACAGCACCCCCATAGCGATGGAAAGGGAGTAGAACATCTGCCCCATGGCCGCCACCACCGTCATCCAGGAGAAGCTCTTAAAATCCGGCACCAGGAAATATTTGACCCCCTCCAGCGCCCCGGGCCGGGTCACCGAGTACCCCGCCACAAAGACGGCCAGCAGGATGAGCACCGGCATCATCACCTTGGAGACCCGCTCCACCCCCTGCTTCACCCCCGCCAGGATGACGAACAGCACCGCGGCGGAAAAGAGCAGGAACCACAGTTCCACGCTGCCGGAGGAGGCGATGAAGCCGGTGAAGTAGCTGTCGGCGGCCAGCCGGGCCCGGTGGCCGGAAAGGTACTCCACCAGGTACTTCAGCACCCACCCGCCGATGACGGAATAGTATGGGACGATGAGCATCGGCACCAGGGCGTTGATCCAGCCGCCGAACCGGAAGGCCCGGCCGCCGCCAAAACTCTGGAACGCCCCCACCGGGCTTTTGCCGGTCATCCGGCCCAGGGCGGTCTCGGACACGATGAGGACGTAGCCGAAGGTCACCGTCAGCAGCAGGTAGACCAGCAGGAAGATGCCGCCGCCGTACTTGGCCGCCAGGTAGGGGAACCGCCAGATGTTCCCCAGCCCCACCGCCGACCCCGCCACCGACAGCACGTACCCCAGCCGCCCGGAAAACTTCCCCCGAGCCGAGCCCCCCTGGGGCTTTGTTTGCCGTGTATCCTTTTTCATACCCTTCTCCCCTCAAAAAACGTCGTGTTCATATAGGATACCATTGAAATCCACCGGTTGCAAGGTTATAATGATGTTATCGTGAATTTTTTGCCGAAAGGCCGCCACGGGGGCCGTTTCCACAGCCCTCCGCCCGCCCCTCCTCTTATTGACAGGGGCGCGAAAACGGTGCTAGAATATACTTGTGGTTTTATGCGGTTTTATCTGCCGGTCACACGGTGGTGAATGGGGGAACGAGCATGGAAAAAAAGCCTGAAAAAAAATGGATCAACAGCGGAATGTCCCTCTTCCTCTCCGTCGCCCTGGTATTTTGTGTTTTGGGGGCGGTGGTCATTTTTGTGGCCCAGCGCATCTCCCGGGAGATGTCCGATTCCGCCATCCAGAACCTCAGCGAAAGCCTGGACCTGATCCAGTCCACCATCGAGATGGTGCTGGAAAGCGAGGCGGAGTTCCAGTCCCTGGTAGCCAGGGAGGTGGCCAAGGTGGAGGACCCGGAACATTACATCCGCTCCTTTGAAAAAAACCAGATCATGGTCAAGACCGCCTTCATCCCCGCCGGAAAGACCGAGGGCTACTCCAACACCGGGGAGACCTTCACCGCCGGGGAACTGGACTTTTCCGCCGGGGGGATGGTGAGGGGGATGCCGGTCTCCCAGTCCTACCTGAACCACATGGGCACCTGGGCCTACACCATCCAGTGCCCGGTGGAACGGGACGGCCGGGGGTTGGGGACCCTTTACGTCGAATATGTCTACGACCTCATCGACAATTCCCTGCCCAACGGCTTCTATGACCGGCAGGCCACCCTTTACATCATGGACACCCAAAGCCAGCGTTTCGTCCTCAAGCCCAAGGGGCTGGGGATGCGCAGCGCCGGGCATCTGAACCTGGACGACTACTACCGGGCCAACGACATCGTGGACGCCGGTATCCGGGCCGAGGTGGCCCGCTGCCTGGAGCAGGGGGAAAACGCCCTGTTCTACCACGATATCCGGGGGGTGGATTCCCTCAACTACATGTGGTCGGTGAATGATGGCACCTCCTACCTGGTGGGCTACGTGCCGGTGGAGGCCATCCAGCAGGAGGGCCGCAGCGTCAACCAGAGCATCCTCATCGTGGTGCTGGTGATGCTGGCGGCGTTCCTCCTCTGCTGCACCCTCTACTACATCAACCAGCGGCAGCAGATCAGGCTGCGGCGGGAGCGGGAGGAGGAACGGGAGGTCCACAACCGGCAGCTGGCCGAGGCCCTCCACGCCGCCCAGGTGGCCAGCAGTTCCAAGACCACCTTCCTCTCCAACATGTCCCACGATATCCGCACCCCCATGAACGCCGTGCTGGGCTTCACCACCCTGCTGGCAAAGGACGCCGACGACCCGGCCAAGGTGCGGGAGTACACCAAAAAGATCATGGCCTCCGGCCAGCATCTCCTCAGCCTCATCAACGACATCCTGGATGTGTCCAAGATCGAGAGCGGCAAGGTGGTGCTGAACCTGTCGGAGTTCACCCTGGGGGACCTGGTCTCCTCGGTGGACGCCATCATCCAGCCCATGGCGGCGGCCCGGGGCCAGACCCTTGACGTAGAGGTGGACGGGGTCCGGCACGAGCATCTCATCGGGGACGAGACCCGGATCAACCAGATCCTCATCAACCTCCTTTCCAACGCCGTCAAGTACACCCCGGAGGGGGGCCACATCTGGTTCCGCATCCTGGGGCAGCGGCAGCGCTCCAGCCAGTTCCAGCACCTGCGTGTCGAGGTGGAGGACAACGGCTACGGCATGACCCCGGAGTTCCTCACCACCATCTTCGACGCCTTTACCCGGGCGGAGAACAGCACCACCAACAAGGTCCAGGGCACCGGCCTTGGCATGGCCATCACCAAGAACATCGTGGAGATGATGGGGGGCACCATCGACGTCACCAGCCAGGTGGGCAAAGGCAGCCTGTTCCGGGTGGAACTGGAACTGCGCATCCCGGAGGGCCACACCGAGCGGCAGTTCTGGGAGCAGAACGGCATCCGCCGCATCCTGGTGGCCCACGCCAGCCCCGACTGCCTGAACAACATCCAGCTGATGCTGGAGGACGTGGGGGTGGGGATGGACGGCGTCACCTCCGCCGAGGAGGCGGTGGCCCTCTCCATGGGGGCCCCGGACGGCCACCAGCTGGCGCTGCTGGACCTGGACCTGCCCTCCCCCGGGGCGCTTTCCGCCGCCCGGCAGCTGCGGCAGCTGCTGGGGGATGCTGTCCCCATCCTCTTCCTGGCCCATTTTGACGCCCATGGCACCGAGGAAGCCCTGGCCCTGGGCAACACCGGCGTCCTGACCAAGCCCTTCTTTGTCACCGCTATGCGGGAAAAACTGCTGGAGATGCAGGGCAGCGGCCACGGGGAAGCCGCCGAGGCCGCCAACAGCCTGGCCGGTCTCCACTTCCTGGCGGCGGAGGACAACGAGATCAACGCCGAGATCCTCACCGAGCTGCTGGCGGTGGAGGAAGCCACCTGCGAGGTGGTGGAAAACGGCCAGCTGGCGGTGGAACGGTTCGCCGCCGCCCCGGAAGGGGAATTCCACGCCATCCTGATGGATGTGCAGATGCCGGTGATGAACGGCTACGACGCCACCCGGGCCATCCGGGCCCTGGCGCGGCCCGACGCCGGGACCATCCCCATCATCGCCATGACGGCCAACGCCTTCGCCGAGGACGAGCGGGCCGCCCTGGACGCCGGGATGAACGCCCACGTGGCAAAGCCACTGGACGTGCAGCTGCTGAAAAAGGTCATCCACGACCTCACCCACCAAAGCGAAAGGAACTGACCCATGAAACTGCAACACAAACGATATCTGCAACGGCTGGCGGCGGCCTGCCTGGCGGGGACGATGGCGCTGTCCATGATCTCCTGCGGGGGCGGCCAGCAGGGCGACAAAAACCTCATCACCTCCCAGGCGGGGGAGGAACGGCCGGTGAACCTCTTCAGCCCCATGGAAAAAACCCTCCCCGGGGTGGAGAACGTCGCCCGGAACGCCTTTGACCTGACCATCGCCATGGCGGAGGAACAGCTGGGGGTCACGGTGGCCTACCGGACCTACACGGCGGAGGACTACCAGGATAAGACCTACGACGACGTCACCCTCGACCGGGTTCGGAGCAATATGGACGATATCTACCTGCTGAACCCGGACGTCATCCAGATACTGGGGGAGGAGGGGGAGTTGGCCGACCTTTCCGGCCTGGAGTGTGCTAAAAACCTCCGGGAGGTTGTGAAGGTGGCCAACACGGTGGACGGCAAACTGGTGGCCATCCCCCAGGAGATGGTGGCCTACGGTCTCTTCCTCAACATGGACCTGTTCAAAAAATACGGGCTGGAGCCCCCCAACACCCCGGAGGAATTCCTGGAATGCTGCCAGGTGTTCCAGCAAAACGGCTACCAGACCCCGGTGGGGGCCAACCGCTGGTGGCTGGAGGTATTCGTCCTTGCCATCGCCTACGCCGACCTGTACAACGGCGGCAACACCGCCCGGGAGATCGCCGCGCTGAACAGCGGGGAGGCCAAGTACAGCGATTACATGCGCCCCGGCTTCGAGTTTTTGCAGCAGCTGATCGACCACGGCTACATCGACCCGGAAAAGGCGTTGGTCAGCGAGGCCATCGAGGGGGAGGGCCCGGACTTCATGGCCCAGCGCACCCCCATCGTCATGGCCTACTGGGGGGCGGCCAACACCGACACCGCCTACGGCGCCCCGGACTTTGAGATGCAGGTGGTGGGACTGCCCAGCCACCTGGGCCAGATGCCGGTGATGCCCACCACCGGCTTCGGCATCGGGGCCAACAGCCAGCACATGGAGGACGCCATGGCCGCCCTGGATGTCATCCTCTCCGACGAGGCGCTGCGGACCTACACCAATGTCAACAAGGTCATCTCCTCCTCCAAGAATGTGGAAGCCGACTGCATCCCCGCATTAAAACCGCTGAACGACCGCATCCAGCAGAACTACTACGTCCTGGGCTCCAACGCCGGGATGAAGCTGGAACAATGGGGCAACACCTGCATCATCGTCCGGGAACTGCTGGCCGGCGCCACCGTGGACGAATGTATGGCCCGGTTCGACCAACTCCAGGCGGAGACCCTTGCCAAGTAACCAAGCCAAAAACAGCCCCCACCCTTCCGGGTGGGGGCTGTTTTTTTCGGTCGCGTTACACGCTGCCGGGGGGATCACTCCTCCACGTAGCCGTACTGCAGGTACCAGTAGCCGTAGGGGCTGTGCCAGGTGCCCTTCAGGGAGGGGCTCTGGAGCCAGAAGTCGTTGTAGTAGGCAACGGGGATGCAGGCGAAGTCCTCGTGCATGATCTTCTCGGCCTCGTGCAGGGCCTTGAAGTGCTCATCCTGGTCGGCGACACGGGAAGCGTCGATGGCGGCGTCGAAGGTGGCGCTCTTGTACTTACCGTCGTTGTTGCCGTTGGTGGAGTACAGCAGTTCGATGATGTTGGAAGCGTCGTTGTAGTCCATGACCCAGCCGTTACGGGACATCTGGTAGTCACCGGCCCGGCGCAGGGGGGTGAAGGAGGCCCACTCAACACGGTCGATGTTCATGGTGATGCCCAGGACCTCTTTGTAGCAGCTCTGGAGGTACTCGGCAACAGCCACGTGGTAACCGGTGTCGTTGGTGGAGTAGGTGATGGTGGGGAAGCCTTCGCCACCCGGATACCCGGCAGCGGCCAGAGCCTCCTGGGCCAGCTTCTTGTTCTCCTCGTAGTCCTCGCTGATGTAGGTCTTGCCACCGTTGGCGGCCAGGGAGTTGTCAAAGAACATGCCGGAAGCGTCGGTGACGCCGGGGCCAACAAAGTTGTAGGCGGGGCTGTAGGTGCCCTGCATGATGACGTTGGCGATGTAGTCACGGTCGATGGCCAGGTTCAGGGCCTTACGGACGTTGACATCGTTGAAGGGAGCGATGGCGTCGTTCATGGAAACGTAGTAGGTGCCCAGGATGGTGTCAATATAGAAGTCGCCGCCGTCCTCCGCCTTGGTCAGGCTGGGGATCTCCTCGGTGGGGACATCCTTGATCAGCTGGGCGGTGCCGCTGTTATAGGCGGCGAAGGAGGCGCTGGAATCCTCCAGCAGCAGGAAGTTGATGGTCTCGGAAACGATCTTGGAGGAATCCCAGCCGCCGTTGTAGTTGGGGTTCTTCTTGCAAACGATGCGCTCGCCGGGGACCCACTCGCTGATCATGTAGGGGCCGTTGCAGACGTAGGTGGCGGGGTCCACAGCCCAGGCGTCGCCGTTGGCCTCCACAGTGGCCTGCTGGACAGGGCTCATGGTGCCGAAGGCAACCAGCTTGTCAAAGTAAGAGCAGGGATAGGACAGGACCACGGTCAGGGTCTTGCCATCGTCGCTGGCCTTGACGTTGAGCAGTTCAACGTCGGGCTCGGTGGTCATGTTGCCGTCCTCGTCGGGGTTGCCGATAGCGGCGGTGTAGCCGTCCACCATGCCGATAACGGTCTCGCCGTAGGGAGCAGCCAGGTTGACATCCGCCAGACGCTTGAAGCTGTACTCAAAGTCCTTGGCGGTCAGGTCGCTGCCGTCGGACCACTTGAGGCCGTCACGCATGGTGAAGGTCCAGGTGAGACCGTCGTCGCTGACAGTGTAGCTTTCGGCCTGGCCGGGCTGCACCTCCAGGTTCTCGTCGATGATGAGCAGGGTCTCGAAGAGGGTGATCAGCATATTGCCGCCGTCCACAGCGCTGTTCAGAGCGGGGTCCAGGGTCTCGGGGTTGGGGCCGATCTGGACGGTGAACTCATTCGCCACGGTGGGGGTGGCGTCGGGGGCGTCGCTGCCCTCCGGGGCGCTGCTGCCGTCGGGGGCAGCAGGGGTGCTGCTGTTGTTCCCGCCGCCGTTGCAGGCCGCCATCGCGACGACCATCAGGGCAGCCAGGAGCAGCGCAAGAAGTTTCTTTGTGTTCATTCTTTCATCTCCATATTGTTTATTTGGCGGAAGGGTCTCCCCTGCCGCTGTATTTTCACTGTGCCGAATACACAGGAAATACCGTTGTCAGGGCGCATCATCCCATGGGAATGGGATGAACGGGTCTTTTTCTGCCCTTGGGCAGAAATTTTTTGCTTACCCCATGGTGACGGGGTAGACCGGGGTCATCTCCCCCTCCACCTTGTCCAGGTGGTGGCAGGCGGCCCAGTGGCCGGCGCTGACCTCCCGGAACTCGGGCACCTCCTCGGCGCACCGCTGGTTGGCGTAGGGACACCGGGTGCGGAAGCGGCAGCCGCTGGGGGGATTCAGGGGGCTGGGCACGTCCCCCTGGAGGGGGATGCGCTTGGAGGCCCGGGCGATGCGGGGGTCCGCCACCGGGATGGCGGAGATGAGGCTGCGGGTGTAGGGATGGACGCTGTGGGCGATGAGTTCAAAGCTGTCCGCCAACTCCACCAGCTTGCCCAGGTACATCACCCCGATGCGGTTGGAGATATGCTTCACCACGCTGAGGTCGTGGGCGATGAACAGGTAGGTAAGGCCCATTTCCTTTTGCAGGTCCTCGAACATGTTCACCACCTGGGCCTGGATGGAAACGTCCAGGGCGGACACCGGCTCGTCGCAGACGATGAATTCCGGGTGTACCGCCAGCGCCCGGGCGATGCCCACACGCTGCCGCTGGCCGCCGGAAAACTCGTGGGGGTAGCGGTTGGCGTGCTCGCTGTTCAGTCCCACCCGCTCCAGCAGGGAGATGATCCGGTCGTGGCGCTCCTGCTTGCTGGAACAGAGTTTGTGGATGTCGATGGATTCCCCCACGATGTCCCCAATGGTCATCCGGGGGTCCAGGCTGGCGTAGGGGTCCTGAAAGACGATCTGCATCTTCCGCCGGTAGGGCAGCATATCCAGGGCGATCTTTTGGCCTGTTTTGGGGTTGCCGTTCCCGTCCAGCACCGGCCTGCCCTCCTCGTCCTGGAGGGGGCACTTGCCGCTGTCAAAGATCACCTTGCCGTCGTAGATGATGCGGCCGTCGGTAGGCTCGTACAGGCGGAGCATGGTGCGGCCCACGGTGGTCTTGCCGCAGCCGGATTCCCCCACCAGGCCCAGGGTCTCCCCCTTGCGGATAAAGAGGGAAACGTCGTCCACCGCCTGGACATACCGCTTGTTGGCGCCATGTCCCCCGGCGGGGAAGTACTGCTGGAGGTGCTGTATCTCGATGAGGTTCCTCTCCCCGCTCATACCGCTTTCCCTCCTTCCTTCTTGGCCTCAAAGGCTTCCTTCTGCCGCAGCCAGCAGTGGCTGTAATGGGTGTCGCTCAGCTGGGTGCGGGGGGGCATCTTGCTCAGGCAGATCTTCATGCAGTTTTCGCACCGGGGGGCGAAGGGACAGCCCTCCGGGGGGTTCAAAAGGTCCACCGGCTGCCCCTCGATGGGCACCAGCCGTTCCGATTCCTCGGTGGTCAGCTTGGGGATGGAGTTGATAAGGCCCTTGGTGTACTCGTGGCTGGGCTCGTAGAATATCTCGTCGGTGGTGCCGTACTCCACAATGTGGCCGGCGTACATGACGGCGATGCGCTCGCACATGCTGGCCACCACCCCCAGGTCATGGGTGATCATGATGATGCTCATCCCCAGCTTTTTCCGCAGCTCCTGCATCAGTTCCAGGATCTGGGCCTGGATGGTGACATCCAGGGCGGTGGTGGGCTCATCGGCGATGAGCAGCTTGGGCTCGCAGGCCAGGGCGATGGCGATCATCACCCGCTGGCGCATGCCGCCGGAAAGCTCGTGGGGGTACTGCTTCAGCCGCTTTTCCGGCTCGTTGATGCCCACCAACTCCAGCAGTTCCCGGGCCCGGTCCTTGGCCTGCTCCGGGGTCTTGTCGGTGTGCAGCCGGATGACCTCCATGATCTGGTTGCCGATGGTGTACACCGGGTTCAGGCTGGTCATGGGGTCCTGGAAGATGATGGAGACCTCGTTCCCCCGCATCTTGCGGAACTCCCTTTCGGTCATCTGGTCCACCTGGTGGCCGTTAAAGCGGATGGTGCCGCCGATGAGTTTGCCGGGGTAGGCGGTGAGCCCCATGATGGAGTAGGCGGTCACCGACTTGCCGGAGCCGGATTCCCCCACGATGCCCAGCACCTCCCCTTCCTCCATGGAAAAGGAAACGCCGTTCAGGGCCTTGACCTCCCCCGCGGGGGTAAAGAAGGAGAGCCGCTCGTCTTTGATCTCCAGTAGCTTTTCGCTCATATCTCTTCCCCCTCTCTTAATTCTTCAGCTTCGGGTCGAAGGCGTCCCGCAGGCCGTCGCCGAACAGGTTGAACACCAGGATGGTGACGCTGATCATAATGGCCGGCAGCAGCAGCAGGTGGGGATAGGTATTCATCCCCTTCACCGCGTCGGTGGCCAGGGACCCCAGGGAGGGCATCGGCGCCGCGACGCCAAGGCCCAGGAAGCTGAGGTAGCTTTCGGTGAAGATAGCGGAAGGGATCTGGAGGGTGGTGGTGACGATAAGGGTGCCGATGCAGTTGGTGAGAAGGTGCTTCGAGATGATCCGCCAGCTGCCGGCCCCCAGGGCCCGGGCGGCGGTGACGTACTCGGATTCCTTCAGCACCAGCACCTGGCTCCGGGTGATACGGGCCATGCTGACCCAGTACAGCAGGGCAAAGACGATGAACATGGCGATAAGGTTGGGCCCCACCTTCTGCATCCACTCAAAGCCGGCGTGGGTGGCAAGTTCCTCCAGCTGCGGCCGCAGGGACATGGACAGCAGGATGATCAGCAGGATATCCGGTATGGTGTAAAGGACGTCGGTGAACCGCATCATGATGTTGTCCACCCAGCCGCCGGCAAAACCGGCCACCGCCCCGAAGGTGGCGCCGATGAGCAGCACCAGGATGGAGCACATGATGCCCACCGTCAGGCTGATGCGGGTGGCCATCATCAGCCGCACGGCGAAGTCACGGCCCAGCTTGTCGGTGCCGCAGATGTGGGGGAACACCTTCTCCCCCGCCTCGATGCGCTGGAGTTCGGTCTTGCCGTACTCAAAGGCGGAGAGGTTCTCGCTGTACTTGATCTGCTGGTCGTAGGTATAGGGCCAGAAGCTGGGCAGCACGTAGGCAAACACCACGATGAGCAGGATGAAGAAAAGGCTGACCATGGCGATCTTGTTCTTCCGCAGGCGGCGCAGGCCGTCCATCCAGAAGTTGACGCTCTCCCGCATGACGACAAGGCTCTGCTTCTCGTCGGAGGTGGCGGGGGAAAAGTCGTCCAGTGTCAGCTTGGTGTCTATCGTTTCGTTCATGGTACTTTTCCTCCTTTCCACTAATTCAGCTTGATGCGGGGGTCAACGACCTTGTACAGGATATCCACGATGACGTTGGCCAGGATGACCAGGGACGCCAAAATGATGGTGGTGCCCATGATCATGGTGTAGTCCCGGTTGGTGATAGAGGAGACGAACTCCCGCCCCAGGCCGGGGATGGTGAAGATCTTCTCCACCACGAAGGAGCCGGTCATCAGCGACGCCAGCATCGGGCCAACATAGGCGATGACCGGCAGGATGGCGTTGCGGAGGGCGTGCTTAAACAGGGTCATGAAGCTGGACAGGCCCTTGGCCTTGGCGGTGCGGATGTAATCCTGGCCCATGACGTCCAGCAGGCTGGAGCGCATCAGCCGGGTGATGTAGGCGGTGGGGTAGATGGCCAGGGCGGTCACCGGCATGATGTAGGCGGAAAGCTCGTTGAGACCCACCGTAGGCAGGATGTTCAGCTTGCTGCCGAAGGTATATAATAATAGTACGCTGCTGATAAAGCTGGGGATGGCGATACCGCAGGTCCCCAGGACGATGATGATATTATCCGGCAGCTTGCCCCGGTTGTAGGCGGAGACGCACCCCATGGGGATGCCCAGACAGAGGGCCACCACCACGGCGATGCCGGCCAGCCGGGCCGAGACCGGGAACTTGGAGAAGATGATATCCGAGACGGTCCGTCCCCTCTGCCGCAGGCTGAAGCCCATGTCCCCGTGGAGGAAATCGGTCATGTAGGTGAGGTACCGCTGGTGGAGGGGCTTATCCAGGCCGAACTTGGCAGCCAGCGCCTCCTGGGCCGCCTTACTGATGGACTTTTCCGCCACAAAGGGGCCGCCGGGGACCAGGTTCATCAGGAAGAAGGTCAAGGTCGCAACGATGAACACACTGAGGACCCCCAGGGCGATACGCTTGATAATGTATTTGCTCAACCGTGTCACTCTCCTCAAAATATGCAAAGCCCAAAGGCTCCACTTGAAATAATTTATTTCATACTATATCACAATAAAGCGCCATCGGTCAAGAACTTGGCTGTCATTTCTCATAATTTCGCCGATATATCCATGAAACAGAGGGTATGACCGCCTTTTTTTGCAAGATAGGACAGCGATTCTTTCAATTTTTCCCTTGACTGTCAAGGTAGTTGTATTTTTTTGAGCATCTCCTCTCTTTATTTTAACACAGAAACCAGGCGCAACCTTATTAAATATCAGTATCATCCGGCACCTTCTCCGCCGGTTCCCGGGCCGTTTTTCCCCTGGCATCGGCGGACAGAGAAAAAATTTGCCGCAGGGTGTTGACATTTGCAAGGCGGTTTGCTATAATAACAAAGCACCAAGCGATTGGTCGCATGTGCGGATATGGCGGAATTGGCAGACGCGCTAGATTCAGGTTCTAGTGAGGTTACACTCATACAGGTTCAAGTCCTGCTATCCGCACCAACTAACCCAAACACTTTAGATGCCATGCGGATAAACCCGCATGGCAT
>CAJUFR010000023.1 GCA_910585525.1 uncultured Angelakisella sp. | reverse complement strand
GAAATCCCCTTTGCTCTTGTTGATTTCCTTTAACCGCGCTTTGTGGCCACTCCCAAACAAGCCCCGACCCTTGCGGAACCTCCCAAAATGTGCTATCATGGTACGACGTTGCATCCAAACCGCCTTTTGGGGAAAGGAGGACCCATTTGACCTACCTCTCTGTCCTCCGGGACAAGGCCCTGCGGAACTCTCTGCTGGGCATCGCCATCCCCATCGCCCTCCAGAACCTTATCACCTACATGACCGGCATGATGGACACCATCATGCTGGGGCAGCTGGGGGAGGTGGAACTTTCCAGCGCCAGCCTGGCCAACCAGTTCGGCACCATCTTTATGGTCCTTACCTTCGGCATCGCCAGCGGCGCCAACGTCCTTCTCTCCCAATACTGGGGCAAGGGGGACACCGCCTCCATCCGCAGCATCCTTTCGGTGATGTACCGGGTGACGCTGGCGCTGGGGGTGGGCTTCACCCTGGCCGGGCGGTTCTTCCCCGGGCACATCCTTTCCGTCTTCTCCCCCGACACCGCCCTTATCCAGGCGGGGGCCCGGTACCTTTCCATCGTCTGCTTCAGCTACCTCCTTAACGGCATGACCAACGTCATGCTCATGTCCCTGCGTTCGGTGGGGACGGTGGGCATCTCCATCGTGGTGTATGTCACCTCCCTTTTCGCCAACACCTTCCTCAACTGGGTGCTCATCTTCGGCAAGCTGGGCTGCCCCGCCCTGGGGATCGAGGGGGCGGCCATCGCCACCGTCATCGCCCGGGGGATCGAGTTTTCCATCGCCCTCTTCTACATCCTGCGGATGGAAAAGAAGATCGGCTACACCCTGGGGCACTTTTTCCGGTACGACCGCAGCTTTATCCGGGACTTTGCTGTCAACGTCACCCCGGTGATCCTCAACGAACTGGCCTGGAGCCTTGGCAACTCCATGGTGCTGGTGGTGATGGGCCGGATGGGCCGGGACTTTGTCACCGCCAACACCATCACCCAGGTGGCCACCCAGGTGGTCCAGGTGTTCATCATCGGCCTTTCCAACGCCACGGCGGTGATCATCGGCAACAGCATCGGGGCGGGGGAGCGGCAGCGGACCTGGGACCTGGCCCGGAGCATCGTGGTGGTGGGCGCCGCCTTCGGCGCCATGGCGGCGGCGCTGATGCTGCTGCTCCGGGGGCCGTTTATCAGCCTGTACAACGTCCCGGAGGCCACCAAGGCACTCACCTCCCAGGTGATGGCTTCGGCCGCCTTCATCATCTTCTTCCAGTCCCACTCCTTCATCGGGCTGATGGGCATCCTCCGGGGCGGCGGGGACAACCGCTTCGTCCTCTTCTGCGAGGCCTTCTTCCTGTGGGGGGTGGCCATCCCGGCGGGGTTTGCGGCCGGGCTGTGGCTGGGCCTGCCCGCCCCCCTGGTCTACATCGTCCTCCGCTCCGACGAGATCATCAAAAGCATCGTGGGCCTGCCCCGCATCTGGGGCGGGAAGTGGATACGGGACGTCACCCGGTAGGCCGACCGCCGGGAAACCCGCTTGCCAAGCGGATATATCGGCAAAGAGACGAAATCCGGCGTCACATTTTTGGCGAAAAGGCCATTTTCCAAACTTTCCATAGTCCTATAAACATTTTTTGTAAATTTTCTACAAATTTCTCTTGACATTATCCACATTTGGGACTACAATAGGTTAAGCCAAACGGAAACAGGCGCACAACAGGAGCGGAACATGACAAGGGCAGTACAAGAGTTGACAGATGAAGCACTGGTCCGTTCCGCCCGCGGGGGGGACGACCCCGCCATCACTGAACTGGTGGCACGGTACCTCCCCATGATACGCCGCCGCGCCTCCCGGTACTTCCTGCCGGGGATGGAGGCGGAGGACGTGGTGCAGGAGGGGCTCATCGGCCTGCTGAAGGCCATCCGCCTTTACGACCGGGACCAGAGTTCCTTCCCGGTATTCGCCTCCCTCTGTGTCAGTTCCACCATGGCTACCGCGGCCAAGGCCGCCCTTTCCCAAAAGAGCCGCCCCCTCAGCGATTACTCCCCCCTGGACGCCCTGGAGGGCAGTCCCAAGGAGCAGTCGGTGAGCCCGGAGGAGGAGATCATCATCGCCGAACAGCTGGAGGAGCTGAACGGCAGGATCCAAACCCTTTTGTCCAGTTTTGAACAGCAAGTCCTGACACTCTATCTCAGCGGCCACTCTTACCCGGAGATCTCACAACTTCTTCGTACTACTTCTAAAGCTGTGGACAACGCCCTGCAAAGAGTGCGGCGGAAGCTGCGTTCCGCCAACGAGACCGGCAAAAGACAACCCCCAGTCGTCAACCTGGATACGCCAGGTTGAGAAATATTGCCCCCCGGTAATTCCAATGCGAAAGCGAAGGACCCACTCGCTTTGGAGCCTGCCTGCGGGTAAAAATCCATAAGCGAGGTAAAAGGTATGTACGAAGACAAGAAGTTAGTGTGCAAAGAGTGCGGCCAGGAGTTCATCTTCACCGCCGGCGAGCAGGAGTTCTACGCGGAGCGCGGCTTCGCCAACGAGCCCCAGCGCTGCAAGGCCTGCCGGGATGCCCGCAAGGCCAGCCAGCGTTCCGACCGCGAGATGTTCACCGCTGTCTGCGCCAGCTGCGGCAAAGAGGCGAAGGTCCCCTTCCGTCCCCGTGAGGACCGCCCTGTCTATTGCAGCGAGTGCTTCGCCAAGATGAAAGAGGAGCAGTAAATCTCCCCCCTTTCTGTGGCCGAAAAGCAGAAGGAAGGCGCCCCGGGGGACCGGGGCGCCTTTTTTTCTGTAAAAATATCGCAAAAAACTTCAAAACCCCCTTGCATTTGGGACCGGAACATGGTAATATAACTTGTACTGTCAAGATAACGTGAAGGAGGTGTCAAACCATGCCGAACATCAAATCCGCCAAGAAAAGAGTTAAGGTCATCGCCACCAAGACTCTGAGGAACAAAGCCCTCAACTCCAACCTCAAGACCACCATCAAGAAGGCCGAGGCCGCTCTTGCTGGTTCCAGCGACGACAGGACCGCAGCGGTCACCCTGGCCATCAAGAAGATCGACCAGGCTGCCGCCAAGGGGCTCCTTCACAAGAACACCGCGGCCCGCCGCAAGTCCCGCCTGGCCCGCAAGCTACACGCCGCCGGCTAAGGAAGGACCACCACACCTGGAACAAGCCAAAGGACCTGTGCCCGCCCCGGGCCCAGGTCCTTTTCCACGCCCCCCCGCCGGGGGCTTTTTCTTGTTATAAGAGATGATGATATAGAACAACGACTGTATCAAAAGATTTTATTATAAATTCCCCGGACGGATGAAACATTTTTGCCTCCTCCGGCGTTATATTAGATAGAGAGAAGAAAGACCCAGGCGACAGACAGAAAGGAGCGGACAAAGATGCGTGAACATTGGAAATGGACCCCCCTGGTAGCAGCCACCGCCTTTGCGGCCACATTTGCCCTAGCCTTTCTCCAGGTCGTCTAGGGCGTTGCTGCAAGGCCCCCTAAAGTCCACCCCCCGCCCACCAAACGGTGAGCGGGGGGTATCATCATGTTGCGGCGGTATCAGGTGACGATCTTGGTGTGCTCGTCGCTGCCGTCATCCTCGTAGACCAGGAACTCCTGGACCCGAAGATAGATCTTTTCGTTGCCGTACAGCTTGTCGTAGCTGTGGCTGTCGGCGATGACCCGCACCTGCACCCCGTTGATGTCCACCCGGCAGTCGTTGACGTCGCCCATGTAGAACATGGAGGAGATGCGGCCCTCCAGGTCGCCGGAATCCAGGGAAAGGTCGATGTTCTCCGGGCGGACCGCCACCACCACCTTGCCGGTGCGGGGGCCGTCATAGGGCAGCGACTGGCCCAGGCCGGTGAGTTCGATGCGGCCGTTCTTCACCTCGCCCTTGATGAAGTTGATCTTGCCCAGGAAGTCGGCCACGAACTGGTTGGCCGGGTTGCGGTAGATCTCAATGGGGGTGCCGATCTGCTGGATGACTCCCCGGTTGATGACGATGACCCGGTCGGACATGGCCATGGCCTCCGACTGGTCGTGGGTGACGTAGACCACCGAGATGCCGAAGTTCTTCTGGATCTCCTTGATCTCGAACCGCATGCTCTCCCGGAGTTTGGCGTCCAGGTTGGAGAGGGGCTCGTCAAGGAGCAGCAGCTTGGGTTCCGCCACCAGGGCCCGGCCCAGGGCCACCCGCTGCTGCTGGCCGCCGGAAAGCTGGCTGGGGATGCGCTGGGCGTACTGGCTCAGGTGCACCGCCTCCAGGATCCAGTCCACCTTCTGCTTGATGGTGGCTTTGTCCAGCTTTTTGATCTTCAGGGGATAGGCCACGTTGTCAAAGACGGTCATGTGGGGCCAGACGGCGTAGGACTGGAACACCATGCCGATGTCCCGCTTCTCCGGCGGCACAAAGGTCTTTTCGGAACTCACCACCCGGCCGTCGATGCTGATCTCGCCGGAGGTGGGCTTTTCAAAGCCGGCGATCATCCGCAGCATGGTGGTCTTGCCGCAGCCGGAGGGGCCCAGCAGGGTGATGAATTCCTTGTCCTGGAACACCTCGTTGAATTCCTTCAGAACGACCACGTCGCCAAAGGCCTTGGTCACTTGCTTGATGGTAATGGTAGACACAGTTATTTACCCCCTTATGTCAGCCTGTAATCAGATGGAGAACTCGCCCTTGGTCAGCTTGTTCAGCAGCCAGTTGGCGGCGATGACCAGCAGCAGGATGGCGGTGGCCAGGGCCGCCGCGGTCTGCTGGCTGTGGAAGGTCTGGTAGGTGAACAATTCGATGCCCAGGGTCTTGGTGTAGGTGGAGTAGAGGAGGGTGGACATGGTCAGCTCGTAGAAGCAGGGCATGAAGATGAGGAACCAGCCCGCCACCACCGACGGCGCGATGAGGGGGATGGTGACGTCCTTAAAGCTGCGCAGCCAGCTGGCGCCGGAGATCAGGGACGCCTCCTCCAGGGAGGGGTGGATCTGGCTCATGGCCGATACCACCGTCCGCATCCCCATCAGCAGGTACTTGATAAGGTAGGCCACGATCATGATCCACATGGTGTTGTAGATGTTGATGCCGAACCGCCCGGACATGGTCATGATCAGCCCCAGGGCGATGACCACGCTGGGGGTGCCGCTGCCCAGGGTGATGAGGAAGTCCGGGACGCTCTTGAACTTGACCCGGGTGCGCTGCAGCAGGTAGGCCATGACACAGGAGATGATGATGCCGATGGTGGCCGACAGGGCGGCGTACACCAGGGAGTGGAGGGCGGAGTTGAGGATGGATTCACGGGTGACCACCCGCTCCCAGAAGCGCAGCACGAAGTTGTCGGTGACCAGCTTGCCGTCGGCGAAGGAGAGCAGCGGCTTGCCCAGGTTCTTGGTAAAGGAGGTGGCCGCCACCGAGAAGAAGGGGATGATGACCACGATAAGGGCAAAGATCACCACCAGCAGGGTGACGGCGATCCGCCACCGCCCCAGGTCCACGATGTTGGGCCGGGTGGACTTGCCGGACACGGTGATGTACTGCTTTTTGCCCACCACGAAGTTACTGACGTAGAGGACCACGTTGGCGATGACCATCAGGAACACCGCCAGGGTGGTGGCGTCGGTGAGGCCCTCCTGGTTGCCGATGCTGACAAAGTCGATGATCCGGGTGGTGACGGTGTGCACCTGCCCCGGGGCCCCGATGATGGAGGGGATGCCGTAGCAGGAGCCGGCGGAAACGAACACCAGCAGGGCCGCCGCCACGATGCTGGGGGCCATCATCGGCAGGGTGATGGTCCACAGGGTCTTTAAGGGGCTGGCGCCGGAGATCTTGGAGGCCTCCTCCAGGGAGGGGTCCATCTTCTCCATGGCCCGGGAGATGGTGATGAAGGCGTAGGGGTAGTAAAAGGATGTGAGAACCCACACCAGGCCGCCCACGCTGTAGATGTTAAAGGGGTTTTCGGCCAGGTGGAGGAGATCTTTCAAAAATACGTTAAGGGTGCCCACCGAGGGGTTTAAAAGCCGGAGCCAGGCCATGGCCCCGACGTAGGGGGGCACCATGTAGGTGGTGACGAAAAGGGTACGGAAGAACTTTTTGCCGTACAGGTTGGTACGGCCCACCAGCCAGGCCAGGGGGAAGGCGATGAGCACCCCCAGGAACATGGAGCAGGTGGCGGTGACCACAGTATTGCGCAGGGCGGTCCAGTTCATGGGGTAGGTATACACCCGCTGGAAGGCGTGGATGGAGACGCCGCCGTCGGCGGTAAAGGCCCGGACGACCAGGTAGAGCATGGGAAGGACTTCAAAAATCAGCAGGAAGGCCACGATGGCCAGGATGACGACCCACTTGATGTCAAGGTAAAACCGCTTTTCCTTGACGGCCGGGCCGGTATCGGGGGATTTTACGGCGGTCACTGCAGCCATGATGATCACTCCTTTACTTGTGCAGGAAGGGCCAAAAAAGGGCGGGGGGCTGCCGCGAAGCCATATCGCGGGCGGCCCCCCGCCATGTTATGTCGCGTTGACGCAGGAAGGACGAAGACCGGGGGTGTCAGTTCTTACTTGCTCTCGGGGATGGTGACGCTCTCCTGGAACTTGGTGCGGATCTCGTCACGCTGCCGGAAGCAGTTCTCCCAGTTGACGGGCATGGTGTTCTTCAGGATCTCGCTGGTGGGGATGGCGTCGTAGGGGGGCTCGGGGTAGCCGCTGACCACAGAGTGCATCCAGCCGGCCACGATGTTCTTCTGGCCCTCGTTGGACAGGAACCAGTCGGTGATGGCCTGGCAGGCGGCGATGTTGTTGTTGGCGTTCTTGCCGTCGGCGATGGTCATGATGGTGGAGGGGATAACGATGGTGCCGTCGGTGGGATAGATGACCTCCAGGGCGGAGTCGTCCTCTTCACGCTTCTTCAGGATGGATTCCTCCAGGATCATGATGACGTCGCACTCGCCGGTCTCCAGCTTGGTGCAGGCCACGCCGCCGGATTCCACCATGACGTTCTGCTTGCCCAGGGCCTCGAAGTACTCGTAGCCGTACTTATCCTTCAGGGCGGTGACGGCGGCCATCGCGGTACCGGAGGTCAGGGGGTTGCTCATGGAGATCTTGCCCTTGACGGCCTCGTTGTAGGCGAAGTCATAGAAGCTGTTGGGGACCTCTTCCTTGCTCTTCAGCTCGGGGTTGTAGGCCAGCACCATGTTGCAGATACGCACGGGGTACCAGTAGCCTTCCTTGTCGTAATCGAAGGCCAGGCCGTCGGCGGCGGAGGTGACATAGGGCTCCAGCCAGCCGCCCTCTTTCAGTTCCAGGGAGTAGGCGGGCTCGGCCACCATCAGCATGTCGCAGGACAGCTTGCCGGTCTCGATCTCAGCGGCGACCTTGGTCTGCAGGGTGCCGGTGCCGCCGTAGAAGAACTCCACGTTCAGGTTGGGGAACGCCTTCTTCAGTTCGGGCTTGATGGCTTCGATGATGTCCTCGTACATCGAGGTGTAGATGAGGACGTTGCCGCTGACGTCGGCGGGGGTGGGGTCCGCGGGAGCGGAGCCGCCGTCACCGGACGGGGCGGGAGCGGGGGCAGGGGCAGGGGCGGGAGCGGGTTCGTTGCCGCCGCCGCAGCCGGCCAGCATGGTCAGGGCCATCGCAAGGGCCATCACTACTGCAAAAAACCGTTTGCTAGACATAATTCCTTTTCCTCCTTAAAATTCAGTTCCTTCCCCGCCGGGGGGATAAAAACAGTCCCGGCGGAAAAACCGGTACCAAGGGGAACGCGCAAAGGGCCTCCGGCGGGAGCCGGTCTCCCCTTGCAGTTATCATTATACTTCATAAATAATTCATATCGATTGCGAAAATGTTTCATAAATGTATCAGTTTCCCATTTTTTGGGCCAGCTTGCCCAAGGCGGCCCCTTATTCCTTGTGGTTTTTGACCAAGAAGCGGCAAGGCAAAGGCCGGTTTTTAGCCACAAGCGATATAGTGGCAATCAAGTGGCAACAAAATTTGACGGAGACCTTGCATCCCAGTAGAATGGTGCATACGGCGGGGTGCCCCCGCGGGCATGCCCTGCACGGCCGCTGCGCGGCCTTACATTGGGGCAAGGCGGCAGTGAGTGCCTGGAGACTTGGGCTGTTTTTTTAAGTTGATAAGCAAAAGGAGTATTTATTATGGATCGGAGAACCATCATCGCCGTCCTTCTGGCGGCTGCTATGACCCTGACCCTGCTGGCCGGCTGCGGCGGCAACAACAATGGCGGCGACGGCGCCAAGACCTTCACCGTGGGGATGGAGTGCAACTACGCCCCCTTCAACTGGACCCAGGTGGAGAGCGACGACTACTCGGTGGCGCTGGAGGGCGCCGGTCACGCCGGCGGCTACGACGTGATGATGGCAAAGGCCCTGGCCGACAAGATGGGGGCCACCCTGGTCATCAAGAAGCTGTCCTGGGAGGGTCTGGAGCCCGCCGTCACCTCCGGGGAGATCGACGCCATCATCGCCGGGATGACCGCCACCCCGGAGCGGAAGGAAAACGCCGACTTTACCACCCCCTACTACGAATCCGAGATGGTCTGCATCGTGCGGAAGGATGACCCCCTGGCATCGGCCACCTCCCTGGCCGACTTCACCGGCAAAAACGTCCAGGGGCAGCAGAACACCCTTTACGACGACATCATCGACCAGATCCCCGGCGTCAACCACATGACCCCCCTGGCTAGCTACCCCCTGATGGTCCTCTCCCTCCAGAACGGGGAGGCCGACGCCCTCACCGCTGAGTTGCCGGTGGCCACCGGCGTGGTGACCAGCAACCCCAACCTGGCCATCGTCCGGTTCGCCGAGGGCCAGGGGTTCCAGGCGGACACCACCGTCTCCATCGCCGTGAAGAAGGGGAACACCCAGCTGCTGAGCGAGGTGCAGGCGGCGCTGGACACCATCGACACCGACACCCGGAACCAGTGGATGACCGACGCCGTCAGCCGCCAGCCGGCCAACGAGTGATCCATAACGACACCAGAAAGGAATCATTCTCATGTCACTGAGCAAGATCGCCGAGATCGCCGTGCGGTACTGGCCGCTGTTTTGGGCGGGGACCAAGGTCACCCTCCTGGTCTCCCTTACCGGCACCATCGTCGGGCTGGCCATCGGGCTGGTGGTGGGCAGCGTCCGGGCCGTCCGGGTGGAGCCCCGGGACGGCGCCGGGACCCGTCTCCTCAAACGGCTGGTCCACGCCCTCACCAGCATCTACATCGAGGTGTTCCGGGGCACCCCCATGATGGTCCAGGCCGTTTTCCTCTACTATCTCCTCAAGCCGGCCCTGGGGTGGAACCCCATGGTGGCGGGTGTCTGCATCATCTCGGTGAACACCGGGGCCTATATGGCGGAGATCATCCGGGCGGGCATCCAAAGCGTGGACCGGGGCCAGACCGAAGCCGCCCGGAGCATCGGCATGAGCGCCATGCAGACCATGTTCATCGTGGTGCTGCCCCAGGCGGTGAAAAACTCCTTCCCCGCCATCGGCAACGAGTTCGTGGTGAACATCAAGGATTCCTCGGTGCTCAGCGCCATTTCGGTCACCGACCTGTTCTTCCAGTCCAACGGGGTGGCGGGCAGCCTTTTCCTCTACACCGAGACCATGGCGGTCACCGCCCTGATCTACCTGGTCCTCACCTTCACCACCACCCGCATCCTGGGGGCCATCGAACATCGGATGGGCCGCCCCCGCTCCAGCTTCCCGGCATCCCAAACGATACCCGGCGGGGTATCCCCCGCGGACGGGGTGGCCCCCGCGGGCAGTCCCTAAGCGGGGTGGCCCCCGCGGGCGATCCCTAAAGCGGCCCCTGCGGGGCCTTACCTTTGTACAGGGCGACAGTGAGTGCCTGGAGTCTTAGAAGCTGTGCCGACAGGGGTTTTGGATTTGATTTTTTGTATAGAGAAAGGACGGGTCATTCTGATATGGAACCCATCATCGAGATACGAGGTCTGAAAAAGCACTTCGGCCAGTTGGAGGTGCTGGGTGATATCCAGTTCAGCGTGGCGGCGGGGGAGGTCATCTGCCTCATCGGGGCCTCCGGCTCCGGCAAATCCACCCTGCTGCGGTGCGTCAACCTCCTGGAGACCCCCGACGCCGGGGAGATACTGGTCCACGGCCAGGATATCCTCCGGGGCAAGATGGATGTCAACCAGTACCGGGCCCGGGTGGGGATGGTGTTCCAGTCCTTCAACCTCTTCGGCAACATGGACGTGCTGAAAAACTGCGTGGTGGGCCAGACCCACGTGCTGCGCAGGGACAAGGAGGAGGCCCGCCAAAAGGCCCTCTACTTCCTGGAGAAGGTGGGGATGAAGGACTTTCTCTCCGCCGCCCCGGACCAGCTGTCCGGCGGCCAAAAGCAACGGGTGGCCATCGCCCGGGCCCTCTGCATGGACCCGGAGGTGCTGCTCTTTGACGAACCCACCTCCGCCCTGGACCCGGAGATGGTGGGGGGCGTCCTGGAGGTGATGAAGGGTCTCGCCCGGGACGGCCTGACCATGATCGTGGTGACCCACGAGATGGCCTTCGCCCGGGAGGTGAGCACCCGGGTGGTGTTTATGGACAAGGGGGTCATCGCCGAGGAGGGCACCCCGGAGGACATCTTCCAGCATCCCCGGAACCCCAGGACCCGGGAGTTCCTTTCCCGATACATCCGGCGTTGATCCAAAAGCCCCGCCGCTACGGCGGGGTTTATCCGCTCCCTTCGGTCGCTCGACGCGAAAAGAGGGGGCTTTCGCCCCCTTTTCACACTTTTTGTCCCTCTTGACCGGCAGACCCTGCTTCTGGGGAGAGTTTTTTCGACGGCCTAAAAGCCCCGCCAAAGCGGGGCTTTTTTCTGTCAAGGGGCTGTCTTTCCGTCCGGGGCCGCCCCTTTCCCCGGTTCCAGCATGGTCAGCCCCCGGCTCCGGGCGTAGGCCGCCATCTGCCGGCCCCAGCCGCCCCGGCCCCCTGGGGGGAACCAGCAGAGACAGCTGCCGCTGTGCTCCACCAGGTACCGCCCCTGGCGCTGGATACACCCCGGGAAGTACCGCTCCGCCAACTCGACCCCCAGGTCCGCCCCCTCCGCCACCTCCCGGAGGGCCTCCACCTCCCCCGGCCGCCAGCCCCAGGTGATGCCGCCGCAGGGCAGCACCAGCACCAGCCGCACCTCCGGCCGGACCGCCCGGGCCCGGAGCACCGCCCGGGCGGCCAGCGTGTCGAACCCCGGCGTCCCCCCGCAGAGGAACCGGGTCACCCCCGCCGCCGCCAGCCCCAGGACCTCCCCCTCCAGCGCCCCCTCCGGCAGGCCCCATCCCCCCGCCGGGGGCTGCCGCCAGCCGCAAAAGCAGCAGCTTCCCTCCACCATCCTTCCCCCTTTTTCGCAGATACTGCTCCTATTCTAGCATGACATTGACTAGAAGTAAATATATTTTCTTTTTAAGTCAATTATATTTTCCATTCGGTGCTGGTAGCATAGTAGCAGTAAGGATAGGAGGAGGTGATCTCTTGTGGAGACCGAATACCCGGAGCGGTACCGGATACTGGGGCTGAAGATCGCCTACTACCGCAAAAAGGCGGGGTACACCCAGGAGAGTTTTGCGGAAAAGATTGGCAAGAGCCACAACTTCATCGCCCAGGTGGAGGGCCCCGGCACTACCAAGGGCGTTTCCCTGGAGACATTGTTCAAGATCGCCGAGACACTGGGGGTCCCCCCCAGCCGCCTGCTGGAGGAGGATTGACCGCAAAAAACAGCCCGCCGCGGCGGGCTGTTTTCGCTGTCCTCTACTTCCCCTCCACATGGGAACGGATGCGCTGGATGATCATATCCAGGGCCACCAGGTTGTGGCCCCCCTCCAGCATGACGATGTCGGCGTACTTGCGGCTGGGCTGGACATACTGCTCGTGCATCGGCTTGACGGTGGTAAGGTACTGGCCGATGACGCTTTCCAGCGTCCGCCCCCGCTCCTTCACGTCCCGGAGGATACGACGCAGGATGCGGGTGTCGGCGTCGGTGTCCACGAATATCTTGATGTCCATCTGTTCCCGCAGCCCCGGGTCCTGGAAGATGAGGATGCCTTCGGCGATGACCACCTTGGTGGGGCGGACCTCCACCGTGTCGTCGGTGCGGTTGTGGATGGAGTAATCGTAGACGGGGCAGCGCACCGCCTCCCCTGCCCGCAGCCGCTGCAGGTCCTCCACCATCATGGCGGTGTCAAAGGCGTCGGGATGGTCGTAGTTCAGCTTGGCCCGCTCCTCGTAGCAGAGTTCGTCGTGGCGCTTGTAGTAGTTGTCGTGGTAGATGACGCTGACATCCTCCCCGAAGTACTCCTTGATCTTCCGGGTGACGGTGGTCTTGCCGCTGCCGGTGCCCCCGGCGATGCCGATGATCATAGTCCGTCCTGTGGTGCTCATCTTAACTGCCCCCTTGTTGTTTTTACGATCCCCCGGCGGCGGTGACCGCCGCTGTCTCCTCTGTTATGGCCGGGCCAATATCTCCTCCATGGCGGCGGGAGAGAACTCCCCCAGGGCCGGATGGCCGGTGAGGGCCCGGACGATCCGCCATCCCTCCCGGGAATTTACCGCGTTTTGGGGAATGGGCCGGAAGCCCAGGTCCAGGTAGACCTTCACCGCCACCCAGGAGGTGGTCTGGGTGGGGACCTTGACGTGGGTGTCCCCCCGCCGGGCCATCACCTCCAGGGCCTTTGCCACCAGGGGCTTGGACAGCCCCCGCCCCTGCCGGTCCCGGCGCACCGCCACCCAGTGGAGCCAGGCGGAGCCGCTGGGGTCGCCGTGGATGACGTCGAAGTAGGCGCTGGCGGTGGCAACCTTCTCCCCCGTGGCCTCCTCCTGGACAAAGAGCATCTGCCGGGGCAGCTGCTCCTCGTGGCCGCCGAAGTACCGCTGCCACAGTTCCAGCCCCCGCTCCCGGCTGTCGAACTCCTTGGCCGACTTCTCGATGTCCAGCCAGTCCTCCCGGTCCCCGGGCCGGTAAAAAACGAACCGGTACCCCTCTGGGAGGGGATGGACCGGCAGGTCGTCCAGTTGCCGCTCCAGCAGCAGTTCGTAGTAGCGGATGCGGTCATCCAGGTTGTCAAAGTTGTGGGAAAGTTTCATCTTCTCTCTCCTTCTATCCCAATCTCGCCCCCAGCCCCTGGGCGATGACCACCGCCTGTTCCAGGTCGATGGTGGTGTTTTTCATCCGCAGCGCCCGGACATCCACCCCGGAAAGGCCTGCCCCCCGCAGGTCGGCGCCGGAAAGGTCGCAGTTCTGCATCAGCGCCTGGGAGAGGTCACAGTACCGCAGGTCGGCATCCCGGAAGGAACAATCCCGCAGGTCGGCGTGGGCAAAGGAGACCCCCGCCAACTCCGCCTTCTGGAAGGACATCCGGGAAAGGCAGCAGTAGGCGTAGCTGCCCCCGGCGATGGTGAACCCGGTGGCGCAGGCCCCGGCCAGGCCGCTGCCGGTGCATTTGCAGTCCCGGAAGGTGGCCCCGAAGAGGTTGGCCTCGTCAAAGACGCAGTTGAGGAAGGCGCAGCCCTCCGCCACCGCCCCGGCGAAGCTGGTGAACCGGAAGGAACAGCGGTCAAAGACACAGTTTTTCAGAACGCTGCCCTCAAAGCTGCCGCCGGGAAAGGAACAGGCGGTGAAGCCGCAGCCGGTGAGGGCGTCGTCCGACCAGTCCTCCTCCCGGAAGGTCCGGTCCTGGTAAATGATATGGTCCCAGCCCAAGGCAAAACCCTCCTATCCCCCGGCGGAAACCTTACCGCTGGGCAGCAAACTGGCTGTTATACAGCCGGGCGTAAAGACCGTCCTGCTCCAGCAGTTCCCGGTGGCTCCCCTCCTCCTGTATCCCTTCCTCGGTGAGGACCACGATCTTGTCCGCCCCCTGGATGGTGGAGAGCCGGTGGGCCACGATCAGGGTGGTCCTCCCCCTGCAAAGTTCGTCCAGGGCCTGCTGGATCATCAGTTCGGTGGCGTTGTCCAGGGCGCTGGTGGCCTCGTCCAGGATGAGGATGGCCGGGTCCTTCAGGAACACCCGGGCGATGGCGATGCGCTGCTTCTGCCCGCCGGAGAGCCGGACCCCCCGCTCCCCCACCAGGGTATCGTACCCCTGGGGCTGGGCCAGGATGAAGTCGTGGATGTTGGCCCGCTTCGCCGCCTCCTCGATCTGCTCCGGGGTGGCGTCAAAGTCCCCGTAGGCGATGTTCTCCCGGAAGGAGCCGGGGAAAAGGAACACGTCCTGCTGGACGATGCCCACCTGCCGCCGCAGGGAGGAAAGGTCCACCTGGGTGATATCCGCCCCGTCCACCAGGATCTGGCCGGCGGTGGTGTCGTAGAACCGGGGGATCAGGTGGCAGAGGGTGGTCTTGCCGCTGCCGGAGGGGCCCACGATGGCCACCTTCTGCCCCGCCTCCACCGTCAGGTTCAGGTGCCGGAGCACCGCCTTGCGCTCCTCCTCCCCATCCCCGGCATAGGCGAAGGAGACGTCCCGGAACCGGATATCCCCCCTCACCGGGGGGAGGGCCGGGGCGCCCGGGACCTCCCGCTCGCTGTCGCAGTCCATGATCTCCAAAAACCGGGCGAAGCCGGTCATCCCCATCTCGTACATCTCGGCAAAGTCCACCAGCCGCCGGGTGGAGTTCATAAAGAGGGTGACGTACAGGATATACTGCACCAGCATCCCGGCGGTGATGGCCCCGGAGTAGGTGAAGAAGGCGGCCCCGGTCAGGGTGGCCCAGTAAAGGATATCGGTGAGGAAGTAGAGGAGGGTGTAGTATTCCCCCATGGCCCGGTAGCCGTACTCCCGGCTCTGGCGGAAGGTCTGGTTGGCGCGCTCAAAGCGGTGGGACTCGTGGGCCTCCCCGGTAAAGGCCCGGCTGACCCGGATGCCGGCGATGCTGCTCTCCAGTTCGGCGTTCATCTCCCCCACGGTGCGGCGCATCTGGGCAAAGGCCCGGTTCATCTTCCGCTTCTTCCACACCGCCGCCAGGACGATGAGGGGGAAGATGGCGAAGATGATCAGGGTCAGGGGCAGGCTGGACCGGGAGAGGATGGCAAAGGAGCCGATGAGGGTGACGGCGGTGATGAACACCTCCTCCGGGCCGTGGTGGGTGAACTCGCTGATGTCCTGGAGGTCCCCCACGATCCGGGACATGATGACGCCGGTCTTGTTCCGGTCGAAGTAGGAGAAGGGCAGTTCCTGTAACTTCTGGAACACCTGGCGGCGCATGTCGGTCTGGATGCGCACCCCCATGGCGTGGCCGTAGTAGATCACCACGTTTTTGCACGCCGCCTTCAGCAGGTAGCACACCAGCAGGAAGGAGAGCCAGAACACCAGCTCCCGCAGCATCCGCCCGGGGATGTAGGTGTCGATGATCTTGCTGGTGATGGTGGGGTAGAACAGGTCGAAGGCGGAGAGGAAAAAGGCGCAGAACAGGTCCAGCGCCAGCAGCTTTTTATAGGGGCGGAAGTACCGGAACAGTCGAAAAAGCATGAAAGAGGGGCCCTCCTATCGTTATTCCCTATGATTATAGTGCATCGGCGGTGGGAAATCAAGGCGGGCCGCCGTGACATTTTCCTCTGGCGTTCCCGGCCCCGCCATGCTATAATAAGGTCCAACGACCCGGTATATATCGTCAGAATATATTTTGTCAAAGAAAGAGAGTGATCGTCATGTTCCGTGATATGATGGATACCATCGGCTTTGTGGGCCAGAGCGACCCGGAGGTGGCCGCCGCCATGGAACGGGAACTCCACCGCCAGCGGCGCAACCTGGAACTCATCGCCTCGGAGAACATCGTCTCCCCGGCGGTGCTGGCCGCCATGGGCACCGTCCTCACCAACAAGTACGCCGAGGGCTACCCCGGCAAGCGGTACTACGGCGGCTGCCAGCGGGTGGACGAGGTGGAGGAACTGGCCCGGGAGCGGGCAAAGAAGCTGTTCGGGGCCCAGCACGCCAACGTCCAGCCCCACTCCGGGGCCCAGGCCAACCTGGCGGTCTACTTCGGCCTGCTGGAGGCCGGGGACACCATCATGGGGATGAGCCTGGCCGAGGGGGGCCACCTGACCCACGGCAGCCCGGTGAACATGTCCGGCAAGCTGTACCACTTCGTCCCCTACGGCGTCTCGGCCGAGACGGGGCGCATCGACTACGACGCCATGCGGGCCCAGGCCAAGGAGGTCCGGCCCAAAATGATCGTGGCCGGGGCCTCCGCCTACCCCCGGGAGATCGACTTTAAGACCATCGGGGAGATCGCCCGGGAGGTGGGGGCCCTCTTTATGGTGGACATGGCCCACATCGCCGGGCTGGTGGCGGCGGGCTGCCACCAGAGCCCCGTCCCCTACGCCGACGTGGTCACCACCACCACCCACAAGACCCTCCGGGGCCCCCGGGGCGGCATGATCCTCTGCAAGGAGGAGTTCGCCAAGGCCATCGACAAGGCCATCTTCCCCGGCACCCAGGGCGGCCCCCTGGAGCATATCATCGCCGCCAAGGCGGTCTGCTTCGGGGAGGCGCTGAAGCCGGAGTTCGCCAGCTACCAGCGCCAGATCGTCCGCAACGCCGCCGCCCTGGCCCAGGGGCTTTTGGATCACGGCATCAACCTGGTCTCCGGCGGCACCGACAACCACATGATGCTGCTGGACCTCCGGGGCGCCGGCGTCACCGGCAAGGAGTTGGAGCGCCGCCTGGACGAGGTCTACATCACGGTGAACAAAAACGCCATCCCCAACGACCCGGAGAAGCCCTTTGTCACCAGCGGCATCCGGGTGGGCACCCCCGCCGTCACCACCCGTGGCCTCCGGGAGGCGGATATGACCCTCATCGCCCGGTGCATCGTCCAGGCCGCCACCGACTTTGAGGAGCAGGCGGACAGCATCCGGGAGACGGTAAACGGCATCTGCGCCAGATACCCGCTGTACGAGTAAAGGAGGGACCGCCATGCGCCAGGACCTGGGAAAGCCCAAACGCCCCTGGGGCAAGCTGTACCTTGTGGGGGTGCGGCTGTTCTGCCTGGGGTTCCTGGGGGCGGCGGCGCTGCTGATGTTCCGGGGGCAGTACATCCCCGCCGTGGCCCTGGCGGTAGCCGGCCCCGTTCTGGAGGTGCTCCTCTACCGCTGCCCCTACTGCGGCACCCGCCTCAACCCCAAGCAGCGGAAGCTGCCGCCCCACTGCATCTGCCCCGAGTGCAAACGGGAACTGTGACACCGGGCAGCTATAAGCCATAATACCCCCGTCCCGGGCCAGCCGCCCGGGCAGAAAGGAGCCTCCATGTCCACACCCCTTGCCGTCCGCATCCGCCCTGGCAGCCTTTCCGAGATGGTGGGGCAGCAGCACCTGCTGGGGGAGGGGGCGCTGCTGCGGCGCATCGCCCAGGGGGGGAACATCCCCAACCTCATCTTCTACGGCCCCTCCGGGGTGGGCAAGACCACCGCCGCCCGGATCATCGCCGCGGCGGCGGGGAAGAAGCTGGAAAAACTCAACGGCACCACCGCCTCCACCGGGGACATCAAGGCCATCATCGCCGGCCTGGACGGCTTCGATGCCCTGGGCGGGGTGATCCTCTACCTGGACGAGATCCAGTACCTGAACAAAAAGCAGCAGCAGACGCTGCTGGAGTTTATCGAGGACGGCTCTATCACCCTCATCGCCTCCACCACCGAGAACCCCTATTTCTACGTCTACGGCGCCATCCTCAGCCGCAGCACCGTTTTTGAGTTCAAGCCGGTCCCCGCCGGGGAGATACAAAGGTGCCTGGGCCGGGCGGTGGGCATCCTCCGGGAGGAGGAGCCGGGGCTACAGGTGGAGGAGGGGGTGCTGGAGCAGATCGCCGCTACCTGCGGCGGGGACGTCCGCAAGGCGGTGAACGCCCTGGAGCTGGCCTACCTGGGGGCCGCCGCCAGCCAGGGGGAGAAACGGCTCAGCCTGGCCGACGCCAAGGCGGTGAGCCAGCGCAGCGCCATGCGGTACGACCGGGAGGGGGACCAGCACTACGACCTTCTCTCCGCCCTGCAAAAGTCCATCCGGGGCAGCGACCCGGATGCAGCCCTCCACTACCTGGGGCGGCTGCTGGAGGCGGGGGACCTGCTCTCCCCCTGCCGCCGCCTGCTGGTCACCGCCGCCGAGGACATCGGCCTGGCCTACCCCATGGCCATGACCATCGTCAAATCCTGCGTGGACGCCGCCCGGGAACTGGGCCTGCCGGAGGCCCGCATCCCCCTGGCGGAGGCGGCGGTGCTGCTGGCCACCTCCCCCAAGTCCAATTCCGCCTACCTGGGCATCGCCGCCGCCATGGAGGACATCCAGGCGGGGAAGGCGGGTCCGATCCCCCGGTGCTTGCAGAACAAGCACTACGACGGGGCGGAGGTCAAGGCCAAGGGACAGTTCTACCGCTACCCCCACGACTACCCGGGGCACTGGGTGGAACAGCAGTACCTGCCGGACGAACTGGCGGGGCGGCAATACTACCAGGCCCAGGAAAACAAGGTGGAACAGGCCGCCAGGGCCTACTGGGAGGCGGTAAGGGGCAAGCGGGGGTAGTGTCCCCCCTTTTTGGCGGCGTATCTTCTGACAGGCAGCAAGCGGGAGCACCCGGTGGGTGCTCCCGCTTTTGGCTGTTCTTTTTCTTGTTACACCTTGGGCGCCTTCAGTGCCGCCTTGGCTTCCTTCTTTGCCGCCCTCCTGGCCCGCTTTTCCTCCTTCCGCCTTCTGCGCTCCTCCTTGTCGAAGATGAGGTAGAAGGTGGGGATCAGGATCAGGGTGAGAAGGGTGGACATGATGAGACCGCCGATGACCACGATGGCCATGCTCTCCATCATCTCCACGCCGGAGCCGACGGCCATGGGCAGCAGGCCCACGATGGTGGTGAGGGAGGACATGAGGATGGGCCGCAGCCGCATCTTGCCCGCCCGGACCAGGGCCTCGTGGATCTCCACGTTGTTCTCCCGGCGCAGGACGTTGACGTAGTCAATGAGAACGATGGCGTTGTTCACCACGATGCCCTCCAGCATCACCAACCCCAGCAGGGAGGCCATGTTCACCGAGGAACCGGTGATGGCAAGCCCCAGGAAGGAGCCTACCATGGCGAAGGGGACGGAGATGAGCACCACAATGGGGAAGCGCAGCGATTCAAACTGCACCGCCATCACGGCGAACACCAGGTAGAGGGCCACCAGCATGGCGTTGCCGATGGCGGCAAACTCCTCCATCATCATGTCCATCATGTTGCCCTGGGCCATCTCCACACCGGCAGGGAGCTCCAGCTGGGTCCCTACCGCTTGCAGCACCTTGGCGGTAAGCTGGCTGACGTTGTTGCCCAGCCGGGGGGTGCCGCTGACGGTGACCTGGTACTCCCGGTCCACCCGGGTGATGGCGGTGGGGGCCTCGGTATAGACGATCTCCGCCATGTCGGTGAGGGCGGCCTGGCCGCCGGTGGGGGTGTCGATCATCATGCCGTACAGGTCGCTGATATCCACAAACCGCCCCAGAGGCAGTTCCACCTTCACCGAGTATTCGGTGTCGCCGTCCTGGATGGTCATGGCCTCGATGCCGGTCAGCTGGCTGCGCACCGAGCCCAGCACCGCCATGGGGGTCATCCGGGCCGAGGCGGCCAGGATGGGGTCCACCACGATCTCGGCACGGGGGGCGCCGTCGGCAAGGCTGGTGGTGACGCCGTCAAATTCCGGCATCTGGGCCATCAGGTCCCGGAGACTGTTGGCTGTCTCCTCCAGCACCGTCAGGTCCGGCCCCTGGAGGGTGACATCCACGCTTTGGGAGGAGAGCATCGACATCATGTCGTTTGCCGACACCTCCACGTTGCAGTTGGGGATGGCCTTGGACTGGTCCCGTATCTCCTGGACGAATTCCTCGTCGGTCAGGGCGGCGTCCTCCCGGAGGGTGACGCTGAGCGAACCGCTGCCGCCCCCCATCAGCGCGCCCATGCCGCCGCCGCTGCCCACGCTCATGGAGTAGCTTTCCACGTCGGGGTGCTGGCTCACCAGCTGCTCCAACTCCTCCATAATGCTGTTGGTGGATTCCAGATTCAGGCCGTTTTTGGTCTGGACATTCAGGTTGATGGTGCCGCTGCTCATGCTGGGCATCAGTTCCTGGGGCACCATGGCGAAGAGTACCACCGCCCCCACCATCAGCAGGACAGCCACCGTGACCACCAGCTTGCGCCGGTGGAGGAGTCCACTGATGATACCGCCGTACCATTCCTCCACCCGGCCAAGGATGTGGTAGGCGATAAAGCCGGTGCGCTCGTGGGGCTGCAACTGGACAAAGAGCAGCGGCACCAGGGTGATGGCGCTGGCCAGCGATGCGGTGAGGGAAAAGACGATGGTATAGGCCACGTCATGGAACAGCTGGCCGGAGATGCCCTTGATCATGGCGATGGGCAGGAACACCACCACGGTGGTGAGGGTGGAGGCGATGACCGAACTGGTGACCAGTTCCGCCCCCTGGATGACCCGCTCCCGGAAGGAACGGCCCCCCAGTTCCCGGCTGGATTTGAAACAGCTGTCGATGACCACGATGGAGTTGTCCACCAGCATGCCAATGCCGATGACCAGGCCCCCAAGGGACATCATGTTGATGGTCATGCCCAGGAAGGACATGATGATCAGGGCGGTGAGCACCGAAAGGGGCATGGAGATGGCCACGATGGCCGACGCCTTCCACTCCCCCAGGAAGAGCCACAGCACCGCCACGGCGATGGCAAGGCCCTCCACCAGGCTGAGCACCACCTGTTTGATGTTCTCCATGATGTCCTCGCCGCTGTTGTAGGAGACCTCCAGGGTGATGCCAAGGCCGCTGTTGTTGAGGCGCTCCACCTCCTTCACCACCTGCTGGCAGATGCTCACGGTGTTGCCGCTCTGCTCCTTGGTGATGGAAAGGCTGATGGCGTCCATGCCGTTGCGGCGGCTGTAGGATTCCTGCTCCTCCTCGGTCATGATGACCTGGGCTACGTCGGAGACATGGATCACGTCGCCGCTGGCCAGGGTGATGGGAACATTCTCCAGGGCGCGGTAGTTTTTGATCTTCTGGCTGCCGGTGAGGTCGACGGTGATGTTGCCCCGGTCCAGGGAACCCATGGTGAGTTCAAACTCGCTGGTGGCGATGGCGTTGCTCACCGCCGACATGGTAAGGCCGTACTGGGTCATCTTGTTCTCGTCCAGCAGGATCTGGATATACTGCCGGGCGCCGCCAAACACCGAGACGTCGGAAACCCCTTTGATCCGCTTGAGTTCCGGGACGATGTTGTCCTCCACGTAGTTTTTCAGGTTGTCCCCGGCGTCGGCCTCCACCGAAAGGGACATGATGCTGCTGTTCATGGCGCTCATGTTCATCTCGATGATGGTGGGCTTCTGGGCGTCGTCGGGGAGGGTGATCATCGCCAGGGCGGAGGTGACGTCCTGGTACTTCTTATCGATATCGACCCCGTAGTAGAACTGCAAAACGGTCATGCCCATGTTCTCCATGGACATGGAGGTGATCGAATCCACCTCCGAGATGGTGCTGAGGGCCACCTCGATCCGGTCGGTGACCGACTGGTCGATCTCCTCCGGGGAGGCGCCGTAGTAGGAGGTCATGATCATCAGCACCGGCATTTCGATCTCCGGGGTGGATTCCAGCGGCATCTGGAACACCGAGGAGGTGCCGAACACGATGAGGCTCAGCACGCAGATGAAGATACAGACCGGACGTTTGATGGCAAACTTCGGGATACCAGAAAACAATGTTACCCCTCCCTTACTGCTGCTGGGCCAGGGCCACGGCGGCCCCGTCCTTCAGGTCGGGGTGCCAGGTGGTGATGATCTGGTCGCCGGCGGTGATGCCGGAGAGGATCACCACCTCCTCCGCCGAGGAGATGCCGGTGGTGACGTCCACCCGGACCGCCGTCCCGTCCCGGTAGACGTAGACAAAGGGCTGGTTCTCATCGTACTCCAGCAGTTCCAGGGGCAGCAGCAGGGCGTTTTCCGCCTTGGCGGTGCTGGCCTTCACCTTCACCACCCCGCCGGAGCGGCTGGTGCCCAGGGGCTCGTCGGTCTGGGCCTTGGCGGCGTAAAGGCCGGTCTGGGGGTTGGCGCTGTTGGACAGCTCGGTGATGTGGGCCGGGTACTCCTGGCCGCTGTAGACCACGGTGACCGGGGAGCCCACCGTCAGGGCGTTGGCCCCGTCCTCCGACAGGTTGAAGGAGACCATGGGGGCGCCCCCCTCCTGGTCGATGATATAGGCGGGGGCCCCGGGGGTGGCCATGTCGCTGGCCGCCACGTTCCGGGCCGACACGATGCCGGCCACCGGGGCGTAGACCTTGGCCTCGTTCAGGCTCTTGACGGCGTTGTCATAGCTGATCTTGGCAAGGTCCACCTGGCTCTGGACCGTGCCGGTGACCCCCGCTTCCTCGTCCCCCTTGGTGTTCTGGTATGTATCCCGGGCGGTCACCAGGCTTTTCCTGGCGCTGTCCACCTGCTCATCCAGCTTGTCGTAGTTCTGGATGTAGGCGTTGTTGGCCTGCTCGTACCCGGCCTGGGCGCTCTCGTAGACCTTCATGGCAGTCTCCACCGCGGCGGCGGCCTCGGCGTAGCCCTCGTCCTCCTCGGTCATCCCCTCCAACTGCTGCTGGGCGGCTTCAAGGGCCTTTTTGGCCCGGCTGACGGCGCTGGATGCGGCGTCCCTGGCGTCCTCGATGGCGTCCCGGCTCTCCTTGAGGGTGGAGTACATGCTGCCGGCGCTGTCGTAGGCGTTCTTGCTCTGGATGATGGTGGTGTTGGCCCCGGAGAGGGCGGCTTCGTACTGGAGCCGGGCGGTCTCCACCATGGTCTGGAGGTTCTCGGTGTCCAGTTCAAATAACAGCTGGCCCTTCTCCACGTATTCCCCGGGGGCGGCGTAGGTCTTTAGCACCTTGGCCTGGGAGGTGGCGTAGACCTTGACGCTGTCCGCCGCCTCCACCCGGCCCACGAACTCGGTCTGGCGGTCGATGGTGCCGTAGGCGGCGCTGGCCACCTTCACCTCGATGGCCTGGGCGGCGGCGGGCTGGCTCCCCTCCGGGGGGACAGCGCCGGGGGCGGCGCCGCATCCCGCCATCGCCGCCACAAGGGCACCCGCCACCCCAAGGGCGGCTGCACGCCGGATCAGTTTGCTGCGATAGTCCATAGGTAGTTCCTCCACTTTGGTAAAAAAATCATCTGACAGATAATGGTCCTCATCGGGCTGTGCCCGATGGACAGGCGGGTACCGCCTGGGCGGCCTGGGCCAGGGCCTCCCCCGGCTCCTCCTCCCACACGGCCTGGCGGCAGTTTTCCACCAGGCGGCGGAGCAGCCGGTTCAGTTCGTCGAACTCCTGGAGGGAGAAATCCCGGAACAGCTGCCCCAGCATCACCTGGGCGCTGGGGTGCAGCCGGTCCCCCAGCTGGGAGCTTTTTTCGGTGAGACAGACCTCCTTGTAGCGGCGGTCCCTGCTCCCCACGGCGCGGTCAACAAAGCCCTTGCGCTCCAGCCGCTTGAGGATGCCGGTGACGGTGGGGTTGGAGAGCCGCAGCTGCTCCTCGATGTCCTTTTGGTTCATGGGGCGCCCCCCTTCCTGGGCGATGCAGATGAGTACGTCCAGCTGGGAGGGGGTGATATCCGCCCCCATCTGCCGCAGGCTCCGGTCGATCCCCTCCCGCATGGCGTTGTGCAGCTGCTTACAGAGGCGTAAAAACTCCATCTCCCTGCGGATGTTCTCGGTGGCCAGCCAATTTTCTCTCGTGTCCGCGCCCCCCTTTTGTTGTCACTGTCAGCCCCCCCGGGGGGCTGTTCTGCGGCTGTCTAACAAGCTGTTCCCATCGCCGAAGCGTGCGGACCGGTACAGTCTCTAAAAATGCCGCCTGTTAAATATAGCACGCTATCTTTTCTCCGTCAATGGCCCCGTTTCAGAATTTACAAATTCGTAAAAGTCCCATCAAAAACGGTCGATCCTTCTGGCGTGCCAGCATATATTTCCCTTTTTCCCGTCACATTCCCCAAAAGCCAACGCTAATTCTTGTCACAACCGTCAGGGCCCCTGGCTTGCTTTCGCTTCCACCAGACCAGGGACATGATGCAGGGGGCCACCGCCGCCGCCAGAGCCATCAGGATGGCCATCGCCGCCAGGAGCGATTCCGGCAGCAGGGGGGCGGCCACCAGCATCCCCAGGCCGCAGAGGAAGAACAGCCTGCCCCCCAGGCGGTTGGCCCTGTCCCACACCGCCGGGTCGGAGAGGGTCCAGGGGGTGCGGACCCCCACAAAGTAGTTGTGGCGGAAGGTGGGCATGATGTTGCCCAGCCAGAGGAACAGCAGCCCCAGCAGCCCGGTGACCACCCGCCCCACCGGGATACTGCCGGGACGGAGGTTCTCCCAGATGACGGCGGCGTTGATCACCGAAAGGAACAGCGTCATCGCCACGCAAAGGCCGTTGTACCGCCTGCCGAACTTCCGGTAGTTCTCCCTCTTTGGGTCCAGGTAGGGGGCCGCCAGCAGAAGGGCGCAGAGCAGCAGCTCCAGCCCCACCGGCCAGACCAGGGCCAGCCTGGTCCCGGTGCCGGTGACCGCGCCGTTCAGTCCCCAGGTGGTGACCACCCTCTCCGGCAGCCGGTCCCACACCGCTGCCAGCAGCAGCCCCGGCGCCAGAGCCAGGGCAGCCGCAAGGATCATCATTTCCCGCTTTTTCATCCCTCATCCCCTCCCCCAAAGGACGCCGCCCAACTCATGATCTCCTGGATGACGGTCATGTTCAACTCGTAGGTGATGTACTTCCCCTTCTTCTCGTCCAGCACCAGCCCCGCCCCCCGCAGCACCGCCAGGTGGTGGGAGACGGTGGCCCCTGTGGTGGGGAACCGCTCCACGATCTCCCCGGCGGTCATGGGGCCGGTTTTCAGCAGCTCCAGTATCTCCCGCCGGGTGGGGTCGGACAGGGCCTTGAAGGTCTTTTGGAACCCCATAAGCCTCCCCCTTCCGGGTCATATTTCGACAGCTATCTAAGCAAAAGATACCATACATCCCCCGCCCTGTCAAGGATATTTTGATATCTCTCTAAATATTCCCAGCAGCTGCCCCGTCGTCCCGGGCCTTTCTGTGGCTGGATGTCATAGAAAGGCCCGGGACCTGCGGCGGGTCCCGGGCCTGGCGGGTATCAGGTCTTTTTGGTAAATTCCCGGTGGCACTTGGGGCAGGTGATGACGATGTTCCCCCGGCCCCGGGGCACCCGCAGCCGCTGGCGGCAGCCGGGGCAGCGGTAGTACCGGTGGGTCTTGTCCCCCATCCGGTCCAGCAGGCTGTTCCAGCCCTTCCGCAGCCGGTACCAGCCCCGGAGGAACACCCCGTTCTCCTGGGCCCGGGCCGAGATGTTCCGGGACAGCATCCGGTAGTAGGCCAGCGCCATCACCGCCAGCCCCACCAGGGAGAGCGGCCACAGCCGCCCCCGGGTGAACATCGCCAGCAGGCAGGAGAGCAGCAGCATGGCGAAGGAAAGCTGGTCCACCCCGTACCGCCCCATCATAAATCTGCGAAACCAGTTCACAAGCAAACGCCCCTTTCTGCCCCCTATGATACCATCCTTTTTAGGGTGGATTGGTGAACAGAGTGGAAACTTTCAGTGCTGCTTTTGTTAAACAGTTACCGGCTCCTCGTCGTCGGCGAACTCCCACTGGCTGAGGGCGGCGCCGAACAGGTCCCCCAGGGTGGTGGCGGGAGGCGGCGGGGCGCTGGCGGCGTTCATCAGTTCCCGGGTGATGCGGGTGCGCTCCTCAAAGGCCTCCTTGTCGTGAAGGAGGGTGAGGAGGACGGCGGAGTTTTCGGCGTCGTCGGCGGCGCTGTGCTGGCTGCCGGCGAAGTTCACCTCGATGCCGCCGATGGCGTTTTTCAGGGAGATGCGGTTGCGCTTGGACAGCCCCAGCAGCCGGGTGTAGATGCGCTGGAAGTCGATCCAGCGGCGCAGCTGCTTGGGGGGCTTTTCCTCCCAAACACCCTTTAAAAAGCATTCCTGGTACAGCTGCTTTTTGTCGCTGTCGCTCCAGGCGTAGATGCGGGCAGGCTCCTCCCCGATCCAGCGGAGGAAGTCCTCCAGCGCCTCCGGCAGCTCCTTGGCCCCGGCCACCGTCTCGTCGCTGATGCCGGTGATGCGGGTGCAGGAGGGGCCCACCGGGAAGTTCCGGGGCCGGACGTAGGCGGAGTATTTGCCCACCTGGCGGTAGTCGCTGTCCAGCTTCACCGCCCCGATCTCCACGATCTCGTGAAGGAGGGGGGCGGGGGTGTCAGGGTTCTTTTTGCGGGAGACCTGGTTCATCTCAAAGTCCAAAAAGATGTGCTGCATAGCCGTCTATCTCCTCCCCGTAAATGGGTCGTCCCGGTCCTCCTTGTCCCGCCGGAACAGGGAGGGGCGCTTGGGGGGCATCTCCGAAAGGTCCACCCCCTGCTTCTGGAGGCAGTCCGCCACCTCCCGGAAGTTGGGCATGCTTTGGTCCAGCACCAGCTTCCCCTCCCCCCAGGGGATGGTGACGTCATCGAAGGAGAAGGCGGCCTTGGCCCCCGCCAGTTCCCGGTAGGGGGCGGTGATCAGCTGCCCCCGCCAGGTCCGCTGGACCAGGGCGGTGGTGGTGCACCACACCCGGCGGACGGTGGCCATCCACAGGATGGCCATCCCCATGGGGGCCAGGATGCTGCTCCAGAAGAGCACCGGCAGGTCCAGCAAGGCTGTCTCCCCCAGGGCGTAGGTAGCCAGGGTCTGGGTCCACAGGCCGCTGAACACGGCGGCGCAGCAGGTCCCCCCCACCCCTTGGAAGGCGGAAAGGCCGGTGCGGGCCAGGATGGTCTCCCGACGGTCCGGCTCCCGGCAGCAAAAGACCAGCAGGCACACCGCCCAGGCGGCCGCCACCAGGCCCCCCGCCCCCAGCAGGAGGCCCGCCCCCAGGGGGCTCACAGCCCCTCCGCCGGGACGATGGCCCCTTCCTCGGTGACGGCCACAGGGGATATCTCGAACCGGGTGTAGCGGATCAGATTCTTCAGCCGGGCGCGCTCGTCGGCGGAGTAGAAGAGGTAGGAGATGCCCTCCTTCCGGGCCCGGGCGGTGCGGCCGATGCGGTGGACATAGGTCTCGTTATCCCCCGGGAAGTCGTAGTTGATCACCGCGTCGATGTCGGTGACGTCGATGCCCCGGGCGGCCACGTCGGTGGCCACCATCACCGGGATGCCACCCTCCTTGAACTTTGCCATCACACGGTTGCGGTCCTTCTGGATCATGTCCCCGTGGATGCACTGGGCCGGGATGCCCTGGCGGGTGAGCATGTCGCAGATCATGGCGGTGTTATACTTGGTGTTGCAGAACACCAGCACCCGGTCCAGGTCCTCTTTTTTCAGGATGGCCACCAGGTCCTCGAACCGCTTGCGGCCGGTGGTGCAGCAGCAATACTGGGTGATCCGGGGGCGGCTCTCCTCCACCGGGCGGACGGTGATCTCCTCGGCGTCCCGCTGGTAGAGCCAGCCGATATCCATCACCTCCCGGCTGATGGTGGCGGAGAACATCACCATCTGCTCCTTTTTGGGCAGGCTGTCCAGGATACGGCGGACGTCCTTGAAGAAGCCCATGTCCAGCATCTCGTCCGCCTCGTCCAGCACCACGGTGGAGACCTTGTCCACCCGGATGGTGCGGTGCTTCATGTGGTCCAGCAGCCGCCCGGGGGTGGCCACCACGATCTGAGGGTTCCGTTTCAGCGCCTCGATCTGGGGCCGCATGGCCTGTCCGCCGTAGACGGCGGCCACCCGTATCCCCTCCCGGTACTTGGACAACGCCCGCAGTTCGTCCACGATCTGGGTGCAGAGTTCCCGGGTGGGGCAGAGCACCACCGACTGGATCCAGGGGGCGTCAGCCCGGGCCCGCTGCACCAGGGGGATACCGAAGGCGCAGGTCTTTCCGGTGCCGGTGGGGGCCTTGGCGATGATCTCCCGCCCGGACATCATCACCGGGATGGCCTTCTCCTGCACCTCGGTCATGGCGGTGAAGCCCATCTCCTCCACCGCCCGCAGGATCTCCGGGGCGACCCCGGTCAGCTGTTTGAATTCCATTCCTTTGTATCGTTCCTCCATCTCAGCTTTTTCTGGGTAACAGTATAACATACTTTGGGGAAAATAAAAAGGGTAGAGGACCGGGAATGTTAGGGAGTTTGGGCGGGTCAGTTGGGAGTTTTTTCTCTTTCCTGATAAATCGTTTCCTCATCGCCCTCTTTTTTTGTGTGATTTCCCGCGTTTTCCCCGGAAATAGCGGCTAAAGACCTTGAGTTTTCCGACAAATCGTATTATAATGGGGTTGTAAGGTGTGTTTGCAGACCACCGGCCCCCTTCTCGATTGGGCACATCCAGGCCCGGCCGCCGCTCTACCAAAAGCGTCAGGGATCCCTTCTCTTCCTCCGGTGTTCCCTTTGACCCCGCTGTGATGACAAAACTCAAACGCACTTCACGGTACGCCGAAGGGGAGCGCCACATTCCCTTCGCCATCGTCATTCTGGGAAAGGAGAGGAACCATGCTTGGAGAAAGGCTGGCTTATTTGAGGAGAAAGGAAAGTATCTCCCAAAAGGAGCTGGGGGAGAAACTGAATATCTCCCACTACACCATATCCTCCTACGAAAAGGGGCGCAGCGAGCCCAACGACGAGATCAAGGTGCGCATCGCCCGCTACTTCAACGTCACGCTGGATTACCTGGTGGGCCTGGTGGACCAGCCCTACCCCTACGACCGGGAGGAGGGGGTCCTCTACCTCCCCCAGGGCATGTCCGCCGGCTTCCAGGACTTTGTCCGGGGCTTCTTTGAATACTGGGAGGAACAGGGCGGGCCGCAGGGGCCGGCGGCAGAAGGCACGGAGGATAGCGAGTAAATTTGTTTATGACGTCAGCGCGGGGGCCCGGCAGCGAATGCTGCCGGGCCCTTTTTTCTTGCCACGCTATCCTTTTTCCTCCAACACCCCCACATCCAGCCCCTCCCCCACCAGGGAAACGATGTCATGATGGTTCATCCCTATAATCCACCGGTACTTTTTGGAGACGATGTAATAGTCCACCCACCCCAGGCCCAGAAAAGCATTGGCAGTGAGACAGCGGAGGGCCTGGACCAGCTGGAGGACCTCTCCTTCAAAGAGCCAAAAATCCCCTACGTCCAGCAGAAAATAGACCTCGGTTTCCTTCTGAATGATCTGGGGCAGCTTTTCAAACCAGCTTTGGCAATCCACCGGCCAACAGCCCAGCAGTTCCTTCATAGCTTGGGGGCTATATCCGTTGATATTGGCCCAGTGAAGACCGTTTTTCCAGTTCCGGGTTTTATCAGCGAAGCGGTCGGTGACCTTCCGGTAAACATCCTCCCACTGGTCCCCCCGGACCCGATGGAACTGCTTGGGGTCGATGCCGGTGTTGGATAACAACTCGCCCTCAAATTGAAAAATTGCCTTGCCCTTCATTCCTGTCTTTCCCCCTGTCAAAACAACCGTCCAAGTCTCCAGGCACCCACCAAGATTTGACACAAAAGTAAGGCCCCCTGCAAAGCAGGGGGCCGAGCAGGGCATCCCCGTGGGGGGGACCCCACTGGTGGGCCTTCAGGGATTCGAACCCGGGACCAACCGGTTATGAGCCGGTCGCTCTGACCAACTGAGCTAAAGGCCCTTCCTTTGAAATAGAGCCGCTGGATCAAACAGCGGCTCTATCTGGCTCCCCCTGTCTGGCTCGAACAGACGACCCTGCGGTTAACAGCCGCATGCTCTACCGACTGAGCTAAGGAGGAATATGGGATAGCGGCTCCTGGGAAAGGAACCGCTATCGGGGGTGCCGGCGAAGACCTATTTTTCCGGGCAGCTTCCCGCCAAGTATCTTCGGCACTGGTGAGCTTAACTTCCGTGTTCGGGATGGGAACGGGTGGGACCTCACCGTAATAAACACCGGCTCTGTTCCCCTTGCGGGGGATATATCCAGCCTTGCGGCTAAATATCGTGGGGCAAGATGGCGCTTTGGATGCGCGTGATGGGGATGTCGGTAGGGAAACCTGGGGCGCGTTGCGGCTCCAGGCCCCTGCCTGGTGGTGACCCGTGCGGGAATCGAACCCGCGTTACCGGCGTGAGAGGCCGGTGTCTTGACCGCTTGACCAACGGGCCACATATTTGGACAAGTGTATCGTCATGTCTGCAACGCTCGTTTCCGGCGCGCGACTGGCTTTCGGGAAGCAGGGGGTTGGCGCGGTCATTTCCGGCACCAGGCCCCTGCCTGGTGGTGCGCCATCGGGGACTCGAACCCAGGACCCGCTGATTAAGAGTCAGCTGCTCTACCAACTGAGCTAATAGCGCATAAAGAAAACGCGTCAGCTGAATGGA
Organism: uncultured Angelakisella sp.; assembly: GCA_910585525.1. Lineage (GTDB taxonomy): Bacteria > Bacillota > Clostridia > Oscillospirales > Ruminococcaceae > Angelakisella. The sequence continues at coordinate 1,368 of CAJUFR010000023.1, read as the reverse complement.
ACCACGACCGCCTACGCCGCTGCGCGGCTATGGCTGCCGGGCCCGCCCTCTCGGGCGGTGCTCGCTGAAAACAGTCCTCAGGACTGTTTTCTTCACGCTCCGTACCCTCAAAATCGAACAACGATGACATGGACAGCTGCTATTGCAAGGTCAAGCCCTCGACCGATTAGTACACGCTAGCACACGCCTCACGGCGCTTACACTTCGTGCCTATCTACCTTGTAGTCTTCAAGGGGTCTTACCTGATTGACTCAGTGGGATATCTTATCTTGTGGCCGGTTTCACGCTTAGATGCCTTCAGCGTTTATCCGATCCGTACTTAGCTGCCCAGCTGTGCCGTTGGCACGACAACTGGTGCACCAGAGGTACGTCCATCCCGGTCCTCTCGTACTAGGGACAGCTCCACTCAAATATCCTGCGCCCACGACAGATAGGGACCGAACTGTCTCACGACGTTCTGAACCCAGCTCGCGTACCGCTTTAATTGGCGAACAGCCAAACCCTTGGGACCGAATACAGCCCCAGGATGCGATGAGCCGACATCGAGGTGCCAAACCTCCCCGACGATGTGGACTCTTGGGGGAGATCAGCCTGTTATCCCCAGGGTAGCTTTTATCCGTTGAGCGATGGCATTTCCACTCACATACCACCGGATCACTAACTCCAACTTTCGTTACTGCTCGACCCGTCGGTCTCGCAGTTAGGCTCGTTTATGCGTTTACACTCAATGCACGATTTCCGTCCGTGCTGAACGAACCTTTGAGCGCCTCCGTTACTCTTTTGGAGGCGACCGCCCCAGTCAAACTGCCCACCTAACAATGTCCCCCGACCAGCTTCATGGCCGCAGGTTAGAATCCCAGTACCTCAAGAGTGGTATCCCAACGGTGGCTCCGCACAAGCTGACGCCTGTGTTTCCCAGCCTCCCACCTATTCTGTACATGAAATACCGAGATCCAATATTAGGCTACAGTAAAGCTCCATGGGGTCTTTCCGTCTTGTCGCGGGTAACCGGCATCTTCACCGGTACTACAATTTCGCCGGGCGGGCTGTTGAGACAGTGTCCAGATCATTACGCCATTCGTGCGGGTCAGAACTTACCTGACAAGGAATTTCGCTACCTTAGGACCGTTATAGTTACGGCCGCCGTTTACTGGGGCTTCGATTCGGGGCTTGCACTCCTCCTCTTAACCTTCCAGCACCGGGCAGGCGTCACCCCATATACGTCATCTTTCGATTTAGCATAGAGCTGTGTTTTTGCTAAACAGTTGCCTGGACCTATTCTCTGCGGCTCAACTTGCCCTGAGCACCCCTTATTCCGAAGTTACGGGGTCAACTTGCCGAGTTCCTTAACAACCCTTCTCCCGTTGG
>CAJUFR010000022.1 GCA_910585525.1 uncultured Angelakisella sp. | reverse complement strand
GGCTAAAAGCCCCTCTTTTCGCGTCGAGCGACCGAAGGGAGCGGATAGCCCCCGCCGTAGCGGCGGGCCCCAGCTTGTCGAAATGACTTTTTCGACAAGCTGGGGGCCCAGTCTATAAAAAGACTGGGTCCTTCTCATACCCCTTTTGCCGGGGCTTACCATGGAGTAATTACCAGCTGCCAAATCAAATCATCTGCTCTGGATGGAACACCTCGTCAAACTGCTGGGCGGTCAAGAAGCCCAGAGCCACGCAGGCTTCCTTGAGGGAGATATTCTCCTTGAAAGCCTTTTTGGCGGTCTTGGCGGCATTCTCGTAGCCGATGTAGGGGTTGAGGGCGGTAACCAGCATCAGGGAATTGTGAAGGTTGTGGTGCATCTTCTCCCGGTTGGCAGTGATGCCCACCGCGCAGTTGTCGTTAAAGGAGAGAATCGACTCGGCCAGCAGCCGGGCGGACTGGAGGAAGTTGTAAATGCACACCGGCATAAAAACGTTCAACTCAAAGTTGCCCTGGCTGGCCGCCATCCCCACCGCCACATCGTTGCCCATCACCTGTACCGCCACCATGGTCACCGCCTCGCACTGGGTGGGGTTGACCTTGCCGGGCATGATGGAGGAGCCCGGCTCGTTTTCCGGGATGAAGATTTCTCCCAGACCGTCCCTGGGGCCGGAGGCCAGCCAGCGGACATCGTTGGCGATCTTCATCATATCGGCGGCCAACGCTTTCAGGGCGCCATGGGCAAAGACGATCTCGTCCTTGCTGGTGAGGGCGTGGAACTTGTTCGGGGCGGTGACAAAATCCTTCCCCGTCAGCTGGCTCACGGCTTTGGCGACTTCCTCGGCAAAGCCCGCAGGGGCGTTGAGACCGGTGCCCACGGCGGTGCCGCCCAGGGCCAGTTCCTTGAGAGAGGGCAGGGCGGCTTCCAGCATCCGCTTGTCCTGCTCCAGGGAGGAGCGCCAGCCGCTGATCTCCTGGGAGAAGGTGATGGGGGTGGCGTCCTGGAGGTGGGTGCGCCCGCTCTTGACCACCCCTTCGTTCTCCTTTTCCAGCCGGCGGAAGGTCTCCACCAGGGTATCAATGGCAGGAAAGACCTTGTCCTCGATGGCCAGCACCGCCGAGATGTGCATAGCGGTGGGGAAGGTGTCGTTGGAGGACTGGCTCATGTTGATGTCGTCGTTGGGGTGGAGAAGTTTTTCCCCGGCGATTTCGTTAGCGCGGTTGGCGATGACCTCGTTGGCGTTCATGTTGGACTGGGTGCCGGAACCGGTCTGCCACACCACCAGGGGGAAGTGGTCGTTGAGGGAGCCGCTGATGACCTCGTCGCAGGCCCTGCCGATGGCCTCCAGCTTTTTGCCGGTCATCTTCTCCGGCTTGAGGGCGTGGTTGGCCATGGCGGCGGCCTTCTTCAGGATGCCAAAGGCGTGGGTGATCTCCCGGGGCATGGTCTCGATCCCCACCCCAATGGGGAAATTCTGGTGGCTGCGCTGGGTCTGGGCGGCCCAGTAGCGGTCAGCGGGGACCTTTACCTCCCCCATGGAGTCATGCTCAATGCGATATTCCATACGAAATCCCATCCTTTCCATCATATAAACTCAGGATACAGTTCATCCAGATTTTTGAAGGCGGCTTCCTTCAGGTTTTTGTAGATGCTGTTCTGATGGGTGTCCATCCCCACCACCAGGGGACCAAATTCCTCCACTTCCAGGTCCCACAGGGCCTCGGGCATCCCCAGTTCAAACCAGGTGACGTCCACCACCCGCTTGACCCCCTGGGCCAGCTTGGCAGCGCAGCCGGGGGCCGCCTGGAGGTAGACATAGCCGTACTTTTCACAGGCGTCCAAGGTTCCCTGGTCCATGCCCCCCTTGCCGATGATGGCTTTGGCCCCCAGCTGGCCTACAAAGTCGGCGTGGGGCTCCATGCGGATGCTGGTGGTGGGGCCGATGACGTTGAGCCGCCAGGAGCCGTCCTCATTCTTGAGACAGACGGGGCCGGCGTGGAAGATGGCGGCGCCGGTAAAGTCCTTGGGCAGGGGCTTTCCTTCGGCGGCCAGGGACCGTAGCCGAAGATGGCCCATATCCCGGGAGGTGAAGATATGCCCGGTGAGGTACACCACGTCACCGATTTTCAGCTTGCGCAGTTCCTCCTCCTGGAGGGGCATTGTCATAACATGCTTTTCCATAACGCTATGTCTCCTTTCCCTTATGAACATTCCGGCTCACAGCAGTTTTTCCACCCGGCCGTCGTTGTAAATGCGGATGCCGGCGCGGCGGGCTACCCAGCAGTGGAAGTTGATGGCCACCGGGGCGATGGCGGTGTGGGTGGCGGCGGTGGCGATCTTGACGGCAAGGCAGACGGTGTCCCCGCCGGTGCCGGCGGCGCCCAGCCCCAGGCTGTTGATGTTGTCCCGCAGTTCCTCCTCCAGACGGGCCAGGAGGGGATCGGGGTTGGTGTCCGACCAGTTGCGGGTGCTGATGGCCTTGCGGCTGAGTTTGGAGGCGATGTCCATCTGGCCGCCAATGCCGATGCCGATGCCGAAGGGCGGGCAGGGTTTTCCTCCCGCGTTGATCGCTGTCTCCAGCACAAAGCGCTTGAGGCCCTCAAAGTCCTTGTCCAGCTTGAGGTTCGCTGTGGTGAAGATCTTCATGGCGTTGCCCAGTTCGGCCCCGCAGCCCTTGAAGCTGATGATAAAGTCCACGTACTCCTGGCCGGGGATATACTCGTACTCGATGTTGGGCACCCCTTCACCGGTGTTGTTGCCGGGATTGTGGCGGGTCAGCGGGTCCACGATGCTGGGACGCAGGTAGCCCTTTTTGGTGGCCTCCGCTACCGCTTCGCCGATCACGTCTTTGACAAAGGAGGGGAAGTTCCCGTCCCCGTAGGTCACCCAAGTGGTGGGGTAGCCAGGGGACTGGCAGACCGCCTTGTCCTGGTTCTTGGCAATATCCAGGTTTTCCAGCATCGAAGAGAGCATGCTGACCGCGGTGGGGTTGGTCTCCCGATCCAGCGCCGCCCGGACCAGCGCCTTGGCGTCGGCGGAGATCTCGGTCACGCTGCGGATCACCGCGTCGTGGATAGCCTGCCTCATGATGTTCTCATTCATAAATTTCATCTTCCCCTTTCGAATCGTTCTCCTGTATTTCCCAGGGCGGAACGTGGTGGCCCCCGTCCGTCCTGATCCGAAACAAATAGTTTATACCCCTGGCCCTGCCGGTCGGTCAAACAGCTGGTTCACATCCTCCAGCGTTTCCAAGGCATGGAGTTTTTCCACCAGGGCAGCTGTGCATTCTGTCCCCAGGGTTTCCTCGGCGATGAGACGGAACTTCCGGTCGGCCATCTCCCGGTCAAAGGGGTTTTTAAAGTCACCGATGGGGTAGTCCACCTGGTGGGTGATGATGCGCCCGTCGGCCATCTGTATGGTCAGACGGTGGGACCACTGGTTGGGGTCCGCCCGGAACTCCCGGTCCAGCCGCTCGTCCACCCGGGCGGTGATCTTGGGCATCAGCCCCCTGATGCGGGGGTCGTTGACATGCTCCATGGTGAAGGTCTTGTCGCTGAGGTCCCCCAGGATCAGGGCCGCCGCAATGCAGAACTGGACGCTGAATTTGGCGGCGTAGGGGTTTTCCGGGTAGGGGTTGTTGGTGGTCTGGACCGCCGTGCTGTAGGTGTCGTCGGTGATGGAGAGGATCTCCTCCGGGTTGATCCTGTTTTCCGCCAGGATTTGCTCCACGCAGAAGTTGGCCGAGTGGGTGTGGCGGCAGCAGGCGTAGGGCTTAAAGGAGTTTTCCTCCACCTTCCACCCCTCGCCGTACCCCCGGGTCAGGCATTCCAGGTCAAATTCCGGGGCCACGGCACGGATGAACCCCCGCGCCCCCTCCAGGATGGTTGGGGCCCCGGTGTAGCCCAGGGCGGCCAGCTTGGCGGCCCGCAGCCCGCAGAGGTTGCCGTTGGCGGTGTGCAGCGTCTTGCTCATGGAGCCTGTGGCCAAAAACTCCCACAGCCCCCCCGCCTGGGAGCCCGCGCTGCCCAGGCAGTTGACCAGCTGCTCCACATCCAGGCCCAACAGTTTGGCCGCCGCCACGCTGGAAGAAAAGGCGCCGGTAACAGCGGTGGGGTGCCAGTATTTGTAGCAGGAGGGGGTGATTGCGTCCCCGATGCGGGCCCCGGCCTCATATCCGGCGGCCACGGCGGTGATGACCTCTTTGCCGCTTTTGTGGAGCTGCTGCCCCAGGGCGATGGCGGCGGGAACGGTGATCACCGCCAGATGGGTGATGGAGGCGTTATGTACATCGTCCAGGTCCATCACGTGGCCATAGACGGCGTTGAGGGCGGCAGCCTGCTCCACCGTGTACCGTCCAAAGCCCGGCTGAAAGGCGCTGGCCTCCGGCGCGGTGGCCTGGGGGACGTAATAATCCCGCCAGATTTGTGACGCCGGCTTGGAGGACCCGGCCACGGCCACGCCAATAAAATCCTCCACGCACATCTTTGTGACCTCCACCCCATGGCTGCCCAGGCCGTCGTAGGTCATGCCATGCAGATACTCCGCCAGGGCGCGGGTATGGCTATGCGTTTCCATTGGGGGTATCAACTCCTTTCTGATTTCCTGTGAACCGCCATGCCGCCAGGAAGGAAATGTCGGTATTCCACTTTTTAACAAGTATACCACATCGACGCCGAAAAAGAAAGACAAAAAAATAAAATTTATAGGGCTGTTTTTCATGAAATTGTCAATAACAAAAAGTTTCCCTTTTCTTATGTGTTAATTTCAGCTATAATATGATTAACAGACCGGCGGTTGACAAAAGGAGAGTTTATGGCGAAGAATAATTCCGACAGAAAATATTACCAGATCATTTTGGACTGGTTCCAAGAGCAGCTGGCCACCGGCGCCTTGAAGAAGGGGGACCGGCTGCCTTCGGAGCGGGAGTTGGCCCAGCGGCTACAGGTCAGCCGGGTGCCTGTGCGGGAGGCGATGCTGATCCTGGAGCATACCGGCATCATCGCCAGCAGTCCAAAAGGGTCTTTTGTGGTCTGTTCCAGCGGCCGGGATACCCACCGGCGGGAACTGATTGACTACACCAACGTGGAAGCGGTGGACATCCTGCACCAGGTGGCGAACTTCTATGTGGGGACCAAACAGTCCCACGATTACGGCACCGGAGAGGTATACACCTCGGTGGAGGTCCATTTGATCAAATACATTGCCGACCATCCCGGCGTTACCGTGACGGCCCTGGCCATGGCCCACGGCAAGACCAAGAGCGCCATCTCTCAAAAGCTGAAAAAGCTGGAGAATGCAGGACTTTTCCGCCGGGAGATCTCCCCGGAAAACGAAAGGGTCCACCACCTTTACATTACGGAAAAGGGCCTGGTGCTGGACCGGAACCATCGGGAATACGACGATATCCACTTTGAGGACACCATGGCCTTTATCCGGGAGCAGTTTTCCTCGGAAGAGATCAGCATCGCCTTCCAGCTGCTGGAGCGATGGATCGAGGTGCGCAGGCAGGTGCAGGAGCGGCGCCGGCTGGAAGAAGAAAAGCAAAAACGGTTGAAAAAAAACACCACCTCTTGACAGCGTAGGTAAGCGGGAGGAGGACAGGATCGTTAAGGATCCTGCCCTCCTCCCGCTTTTTGGCTCTATGCCTGTGTATGGGCACGGGCTTTTTGGGGACCACGGCAGGGGTACACTGTTCGGCCCCGGGAAAACTTTTGGTCAATCTATCCGAAATGCAGAACCGAAGATTGACACTTTGAATAAAAATCACGAAAAATATTGACGCGCCCATTTCTATATGCTATGATGATGCACAAAGATTAAGGTCCTAAACATGTTTTGGTTGCATATCGAAACAAAACGGGGCGGTCAGTCAACCGTGAAGATCACAGACATCCAGGTGCTGCCGGCAAACAGCTTTTTGTTTGTCAACGGCTTCGCCCTGCTGCCCGACGCCCCCGGCATTGGGGTGGAACTGGTGGAGGAGGTGGAGAAGAAGTTCCCCTTCAAGCGCCGGGCCATCACCACCCGTCTCCATGTGGACGGGTCCATTGTGGACCAGTAACGGATTCAGGCGCCGGGTTTTCCGCCGGTGTTTTGAAAAATACAATGAAAGGGGACAAGGATGTACGATGGCATTGGTACATAATTTCGATGAGATGGTGGACCTGCGAAGTATGCCCGATTCCAAAAAGTATCTGCAGTACCCGCCAGACGTTCTCCCTATGTGGATCGCCGACAGCGATTTCAAATCTCCCCAGCCTGTGATTGATGCCCTGGTGGCCCGGATGCAGCAGGGGATGTACGGCTACACCCCCATCAGCAGCCGGCTGCACAAAGCAGCCGCCAAGTGGCAGAAGGAACGGTACGGCTGGGAAGTGAACCCCGACTGGGTGGAGTTCTGCCCCACCATCATCGCCGGGATGATCTGGGCGGTGCGCGCCCTCAGCCAGCCGGGGGACAACATTGTGCTGCAGACCCCCAGCTACCCTCCCTTTAAGGACCTGGCGGACAACAACGGCCGCCATGTTCTGCGCAACGCCCTGATCCTGAAGGATGGCCGGTACGAGATCGACTTCGAGGACCTGGAGAAAAAACTCAGCGACCCCAGGACAAAGCTGTTTATGCTCTGCAACCCCCAGAACCCCACCGGGCGGGTCTTTTCCAGGGAGGAGTTGGTCCGTATGGGCCAGCTGTGCATCAAGCACCATGTGGTTGTGCTGGCGGACGAAATCCACGCCGATCTCATCTACCCCGGCCACAAGCATATCTCTTTCGCCGGCATCTCGGAGGAGTTCGCCCAGAATACCGTTACCTTTATGAACCCCAGCAAGACCTTCAATGTTCCTGGCTTCCGCACGGCGGTATTTATCGCCGCCAACCCCCAGCTCAAAAGTGTCATCCACGACATGGCCATCAGCAGCAAGGGCATCGGGGAGAACATCTGCGGCACCATCGCTTTCTGCGTGGCCTATGAGGAGTGCGCCTACTACGTGGACCAGCTGGTCACCTACCTGGACGGCAACCGGGAACTGGCGGAGAAACGACTGGCGGAGGTGCCCGGCATCAACGTCATCCACCCGGAGGGCACCTATCTGTTGTGGCTGGATTGCCGGGGACTCGGCATGAGCCAGCCGGAACTGGACAAATTCTTTGTGGAGACGGTAAAGCTGGGGTTCAACAGCGGCACGGGGTTCGGCCCCGAGGGAGAGGGCTTCCTGCGGATGAACATCTCCTGCCCCAGGGCCACCGTGGAAGAGGCCCTCAAACGGATCGAAAACGCGCTGAAAAAATAGAACCCTTGCGCGTTTGCGATAGGAAAGAAAAGCCCGAAACAAGAAAAGGAGTGAAAACGAACCATGAACAAGAAATTTGTCTCGATCCTTCTGGCTGGAATCATGGTCCTGGCCCTGGCCGCCTGCGGCAATCATTCCAGCAGCACCGCTCCCGCACCCTCCAGCGCAGCCCCGGCCCCCTCCAGCAACGCCGCCAGGGAACCTGCGGCCGCCGATGGCGCCAAACCAGCCAACTTCCCCAAGAAGAATATCACCATCATCGTTCCCTATGACGCGGGCGGCGGCGTGGACATCACCACCCGTCTGGTCACCGACGCGGCCGGCAAGGATTACTTTGACGGCAAGTCCCTCATCGTGGAAAACCGCCCCGGCGGCGGCGCCGTGGTGGGCCATACTGCCGTTGCCAACGCCGATCCTGACGGTTACACCTTGCTGGCCTACACCAGCGCCATTGTCAACAACCCCCTCTTAAAAGAAGTGACCTACGAACTGGGTGACTTCAAGACCCTGGGGATGGTCTGCTTCGACCCCGAGATTCTCACTGTTCCCGCCAGCGCCCCCTACAAGACCTTTGACGAGTTTATCGCCTACGCCAAGGAGAACACCGTCAAGCTGGCCACCCCCGGCCACTCCACCGCTCACCATATTGCGGCCATGCAGTTCGCCAAGGAGTATGGACTGAAGTTTGAGTACCTGCACAACGATTCCTCCGCCGTGCAGCTTCAGCAGCTTATGGGCGGTCACTGTGACGCGGCCTTCATGGCGGTTGGCGAGACCGTTTCCGCCATCAATGACGGCACCATCATCGGCCTGGCCATGGGCGACGAGAACCGCAACCCCAACATCCCCGACGTTCCCACCTTTAAGGAGTGCGGCGGCACCATGGTTTCCGGCGCTTTCCGCGGCTTTGCCTGCCGTGCCGATGTCCCCGACGACATCTACAACTACCTGGTTGCCGAGTTCGACAAGATCATCACCAGCGACAAGTTCATCCAGGCTATGAACGATGCCGCCATCCCCTACTCCTACCGCAACGCCGCCGACTTCCAGGCCTACGCCGAGAGCGTTTCCGCCAGCCTGGAGCCCCTGGTCCCCGAACTAAAAGCGGGCTGATCCCTGGGAGCCGGTCTCTCTAAATAACCCCTTGGCAGACAGATAGCCAGTCGCTGCGAACAAGCGCCGGCTGGCTATCTCTTTCACTATGATGCTATTTTAAGCAGGAGGTGTGGCTTTTGAACAAAAAGCAGCTGGCGATCGATGCGGCAATGCCGGTATTCTTCATCGCTGTCGCCCTTTATGTCATTGTAAAGGCCCAGGGTATGGGCAGCGAAGGCATCTTTCCAACCCTTTCCGGCGGGGTGCTGCTCCTTTCCGCCATCTATATTTTGGCGGACACGGTGATGAAAAAAAGGCAGGTAGTCAACCTGGAGGGGGTCAACCTGGTCATGGTGCTTATCACCGTGGCGGCGCTTATCCTCTACATCGTTTTACTGCCCAAAATCGGCTACATAGTCGACACCTTTATCCTGGGGATTTTTGTCATCCGCTCCCTGGGATACAAGAAAATGGGGATCACTCTGCTTTGTTCGGGGATTGCGGTCCTGGTCACATTCTTTGTCTTTAAGATTCTGCTGGCCGTGCCGCTGCCCATGATTTTCCTGGAATTTTAAGGAGGGAGAGAGTATATGAGCGGAATTTTAGCTGGGCTTGGCGCGCTTTGCCAGCCAATGACGCTGCTGGCCCTCTTTGGTGGTGTCGTCGTGGGACTCATTGTGGGTTCTCTGCCTGGTTTGAATGACAGCATCACCATGGCGGTCCTCATCCCCGTCACCTTCGGCATGGAGCCGGGAACGGCTATCGGCCTGCTGGTGGGGATTTACTGCGCCTCCGCCTGCGGCGGTTCGGTCCCCTCCATCCTGCTGAAGATCCCGGGGACCGCCTCCGCCACCGTCACCGCCTACGACGGCTACCCCATGTCCCAAAAAGGGAAGAGCGGCGAGGCCCTGGGTTACGCCATCTCCGCCTCCACCTTTGGCGGCCTCACCAGTGCCTTTGTGCTGCTGTTCCTCTCCCCCTTCCTGGCTCGCCAGGCGCTGCGGTTCGGCCCGCCGGAGTACTTTATGCTGGCGGTGCTGGGTATGAGCACCGTGATCGGCATGGCGGGGAACAACATCGCCAAGAACGTTCTGGCTATGGCGGTGGGCCTGGTCCTCAGCTGCGTGGGCATGAGCCCCCAGACCGGTCTGAACCGTTTTACATTTGGCATCGTCAACCTGATGGACGGTATCTCCCTGGTCCCGATGCTCATCGGCCTGTTCGGCGTCACCTCCATCCTGGAGGTGATCGAGACCATCAAGGCGAAACCCGCAGCCAAGGATTTTGTTGAGAATGTAAAAGAGAACTACCAAAAGGTAAAGGTGGTCCTGCCGGATAAGGAGATGTCCAAGCGGCTGCTGCCCATCTGGGCCCAGTCCAGCCTGATCGGCAACGTCATCGGGATCATCCCCGGCGCCGGCATGGTGATGGCCATTTTCATGGCCTACGACCAGGCCCAGCGGCGGCGTCCCAGTCTTCCCTTCGGCACCGGCGTTCCCGAGGGCATCGCCGCCCCGGAGGCCGCCAATAACGCGGTGGTGGCAAGTTCCATGGTGCCTCTCCTTTCCCTGGGGGTACCCGGTAACTCCACCTCCGCCCTCTTCCTGGGGGCCCTCACCATCCAGGGCCTGCGAACCGGTCCCACCCTGTTCCGGGACACCCCGGATATGGCCTATATGATTATCCTGGGCTTTATTCTTGCTAACATCATCATGCTGCCCCTTTCTATTGCATACTGCAACGTGCTGGCCACCGCCGTGCTACGGCTGAAGCGGGAGATTCTCAGCGGCATCGTCCTGATCCTCTGTGTCACCGGCGCCTTTGCTGTGGCCAACAGCGCCTTCAACATCTGTGTCATGCTCTTCTTCGGCGTGGTGGGCTACTTCTTCAACAAGTACAAGATTCCCCAGTCCTCCCTCATCCTGGCATCCATTTTGGGCAGTATGATGGAGAGCAACTGGACCCAAAGCATGGTATACGCCGGCGGCTCCGTCTCGGTCTTTTTCACCCGGCCGCTGAGCCTCATCCTGTTCGTCCTCAGCGTCATCTGCATCGGGATGCCTCTCATCAACCGCTTCAAGGCCAAGAAGGAGAAAACCCCGGCAGCCTAGCAAGACACCTTTTCCGCAAGAAGAACCCTCATTGATCCGGGGGTTCTTCCACCTGTTTTAAGAACACCCCCCGCAGGGGTGCATCGACAAAGGAGGTAATGGTTATGGACAAGAAAGAGTATGCAATCCAGAAGCACAAGGAGTGGCGGGGCAAGATCGAGGTTGTGCCCCGGGCTCCCATTACCAACATGGAGGAACTGGCGGTAGCCTACACCCCCGGCGTGGCCGAGCCCTGCCTGCTCATCGCCAAGGACGAGGAACTGGCCTATGATTACACCCGCAAGGGCAACCTGGTGGCGGTGATCACCGATGGTTCCGCGGTTCTGGGCCTGGGGGATATCGGCCCCTCCGCCGGTATGCCTGTAATGGAGGGCAAGTGCGCCCTTTTCAAGTCTTTTGCCGATGTGGACGCCTTCCCCCTCTGTGTTGACACCAAGGACGTGGACACCCTGGTGCGCACCATCGCCCTCATCTCCAAAAGTTTTGGCGGCATCAACCTGGAGGACATCGCCGCCCCCCGTTGCTTTGAGGTGGAGCGCCGCTTGAAAGAGGTTTGCGACATCCCCATCTTCCACGACGACCAGCACGGCACCGCCATCGTGGTGGGGGCCGCCCTGCTTAACGCCGTCAAGGTGACCAAGAAAAAGATGGGCGACCTTCGGGTGGTGATCAACGGGGCCGGCGCGGCCGGCGTGGCCATCGGGAAGCAACTTATCGCCATGGGCTTCGGCAACATCATCATGTGCGATATCAACGGCATTATCTGCGAAGGGGACGAGGGGCTCAACCCCGGGCAGGAGGATATTTCCCGCATCAGCAACCGCGGGCATGAGCACGGCAAGCTGGCCGACGCCTTGAAGGGGGCCGATATTTTCGTCGGCGTTTCCAAACCCAACCTTGTGACCAAGGAAATGGTGGCCGGGATGAAGGATGGCATTGTTTTCGCCATGGCGAACCCCGTGCCGGAGATCATGCCGGATGAGGCCAAGGCCGGCGGCGCGGTGGTGGTAGGCACCGGCCGTTCCGATTATCCCAATCAGATCAACAATGTCCTGGTATTCCCCGGGCTCTTTAAGGGTGTGCTGGCTGTACGGGCCAGGGACATCACCGACGGGATGAAGATCGCCGCCTCCCACGCCATCGCCAGCGTTGTCAGCGAAGAGAAATTGACCCCGGAGTTTGTGATCCCCACCTCCTTTGACAAGCGGGTGGCCCTGGTCGTGGCCAACGCCGTGGCCCGGCAGGCCGTCAAAGAGGGGATCAACCGGGTCCCCTATATGGAGATCAAGTAAAGATCGCTTTTGTATCATGGTTTGCGGACCGGGGGCAGATGCTGCCTTCGGTCCGTTTCTGCATAATGAAAACCACCCGCCAAACGGGTGGTTTTCATCAAAACAGCCTTTTAGGGCCTTAGTCTCCAGGCAGTTACTATCGTTTTGTACCCTGGTAAGGCTGCGCAGCAGCCGGGCAGGGCCTGACAGCGGCGGCACGCCGCACGCCACATTATAATAGCGTAAACTCCACCAACTCCTGCTCCGCTTCCAGCAGCCCCGAACTGAGCCCCTTCCCATCGACGATCATCTCGCCCCGCTGGTTGTCGTAGGGGTCCGCCCGCCACTCCGGGTCCGCCGGGGTGAGGGGGACATAGAACTCGCTGTTTGCCACCATCCGCCAGGGGTCCAGGTTGCCGAAGTAGTGGCGGCGCCGCTCCTCCTCCCCCTGCCGCCGGGCGGAGGAGCCGAAGGAACAGTCCGCCCACAGCCAACCATGAGGGGCGACGTAGAACATGGCCCAGTCGTGGCAGCCGGTGCTGCCGGGGCGGGCGGCAAGGCCGCTTTGCCATTTGGCGGGTATCTTGGCGATGCGGCACATGGTGACGAACAGCAGCGCCATCACCCCGCAGTCCCCCCGCAGCTCCACGGCGCACTGGTGGGCGATGCTCTCCAGCTGGAGGTAGTCGGGCTGGAACCGGTAGTCCACGTTGCCGGTGATATAGTCGTAGATGGCCTTGGCCTTCTGCACCGGGTCCTGGATGCCGTAGGTCACCCGGGCGGTGAGGGCGCGGAGGTAGGGGGTAAAGACGATGTGGGGCTCCTCCTCCCCGGTGTCGAAGTCGGGCTGCTCCGGGTCCGGGGCGATGGTCAGGGGGTCGATGTAGTCCGCCCGGTGGAGGTACCGGTAGGTGACGAAGAACTCCCGGGTGTCGCTCTCCGGCCACCAGATGGTCCGCTGGGGGGCGTCCTCCGGGGCCGGGACCCCGCCGGGGGTGGCGTCCAGTATCTCGATCTCGCTCTGCTGGGGGCAGGCGGCGGGGAGGGGCAGCCAGGCCTGGCAGCGGCTGCCGGTGACGCCGGCGGCGGGCTTCACGCTGGCCCGGATGGTGATCCGGGCGGTGAGGCCCCCTTCGGCCCGCATCCTGGCCAGCACCCGGTCCCGTTCCTCGTTATCCTGCTCCTCCGGCGTCAGGCCGGGGGCCAGCTTGGGGTAGAGCCGCAGCGATTCCAGGAAGCGGTCGTGGAACCGAGGCTCCCCGTGGATATACCGCCAGTCGATGCGCCCGTCGTCCACCAGGGCGTCGAACCGCTCTCCGGTGAACTCCGGCCACTCGGCCTTTACCCGGGCGATGGCCTCCTCCCGGGTAAAGACATAGTCGGTGGGCAGCAGTTCCAGCCGCAGCAGTTCGGCCCGGAGCCGGGGGGCCAGTTCCGGCTGGGTATCTTCGGCCAGCCGGGCCTTGATGAGCCGGGCGGCTCCCTCCAGGTCCCCCGCCGCCTTCCGCCGGGCGATATCCCCGGGCAGCTGGTCGTTGAGGCGGAAAAAGTCCAGATTCTTGAACATGATCTAGTTCCTCCCTTCCATCGTCACCAGATTCAGGATGATCTCCACCATCTTCTCCATGGAGGCCACCGGGATGGCCTCGTAGACGCCGTGGAAGTTGAAGCCGCCGGTGGAAAGGTTGGGGCAGGGGAGACCGTCGTAGGTGAGCCGGGCCCCGTCGGTGCCGCCACGGATGGGCTCCTCCACCGGCTCCACGCCGGCCTGCCGCATGGCGGCCCGGGCGTTTTCCACCAGGTCCATATGCTCCCGCAGCGGTTCCAGCATGTTGTAGTAGCTGTCGGAGAGGGCCAGTTCCACCGTCCCCGCCCCGTGCCGGGCGTTGAGAAGGGCGGTGATGGTCTCCATCATCCGCTTCCGGGCCTGGAACCGCTCCTTATCGTGGTCCCGGATGATCACCGACAGCTTGGCCTCGGTGACGTCACCGGACATGTCGCAGAGGTGGTAGAACCCCTCCCGGCCCTGGGTGTGCTCCGGCACCTCGGCGGGGGGCAGCATCGAGACGAACTCGCAGGCGATGGCGCAGGCGTTCTTCATGGCGTCCTTGGCGCTGCCGGGGTGGACGCTGAGGCCGTGGACCGTCACCTTGGCCCCGGCGGCGTTGAAGTTCTCGTAGTTCAGTTCCCCCAACTCCCCGCCGTCCACCGTGTAGGCCCCGGCGGCGTCAAAGGCTTTCAGGTCGAACCGGTCGGCCCCCTGGCCCACCTCCTCGTCGGGGGTGAAGCCGATGGCGACAGGGCCGTGGGACAGTTCCGGGTGGGCCAGCAGGTGCTCCACGGCGGTGATGATCTCCGCCACGCCCGCCTTGTCGTCCGCCCCCAGCAGGGTGGTGCCGTCGGTGACCACCAACTCCTGGCCGGTGTACTTTGCCAGCATGGGGAAGCGGGAGAGGGCCATCACGATGCCCGCCTCCTGGTTGAGGGTCAGGTCGCCCCCCTGGTACCGCACCACCCGGGGCTTCACGTCCCTGCCGCTGGCGCTGGGGGAGGTGTCCATGTGGGCGATGAGCCCCAGGCAGGGCTCCTTCTCCCGGCCGGGGGTGGCGGGGAGGTGGGCGTAGACGTAGCCGTTCTCGTCCATCCGGGCGTCGTCAAGGCCCAGCTTTTTCAGTTCCTCCGCCAGGGCGGCCCCCAATATCTTCTGCTTTTCGGTACTGGGGAAGGTGTCGCTCTCCTCGCTGGACTGGGTGTCATAGGAAACGTAGTTCAGGAAACGCTCTAACACGGTCATGCTGTCTATCTCCTTTGTAAATAAAGATGCTTCAGAACAGGCTCTTACCGCTGGTACTGCTCCAGGTACTCCGCCACCGAGCGGGTCATCTCCCGGGAGAAATCCGATTCGTACTTCCGCTTCCAGAAGGCGGTGAGCCATTCCTCGTAGGGGCGGCCTTTCCGGTTGTGGTCCAGCATCCGCCGCAGTTCCGGCCCCTCCATGGAGCGGTAGCCGTTTTGGTGGACGATCTGCTCCAGGGGGCAGCGGCCGGGCTTGACACGGTCCGCCTGCTGCCGGGTGGGGCGGCCGAACACCAGCATCACCGCCGGAAAGACGTAGTCCGGCAGGGACAAGAGCCGCCGCTGCTCCTGGCACCGCTCCATGATGTCCCCGATGTAGCAGGAGCCAATGCCCAGGCTCTCCGCCGCCGTCACGGCGTTCTGGGCGGCGATGGCGGCGTCGGTCACCGCCAGCATCAGGTCCCCCGCCCCCGGGGCGCGAGGGGAGAGCCCGGCGTCCCGGTAGGCGTCGTACCACTTTTTGCAGTCGGCGCAGAACACCAGCACCATGGGGGCCTTGGCGATAAAGGGCTGATCGTCGCAGCTTACCGCCAGGGCGTCCTTCAGGGGCTGGCTGGTGACGTCGATGATGGTGTAAAGCTGCTGGTTGCCGGCGGTGGGGGCTTGGCAGGCGGCCTCCAGGATGAGCCGCTTTTCCTCCGCCGTGACAGGGACCTCCTCGTAGGCCCGCACCGACTTGCGCCGGGCCAGCTGCTGTAATATCTCGTTCATTCCGGGGCCTCCTTTCCTTCGCACACTATTATAGACCCTTTTTTCCTTGGGGGCAAGAGCGCAAAAAGGACTTGCCCCGGCCCTTCTGATGTGGTATCCTTGTCGGGAACGATGGGGACCCTTTTTGTCCCCGCCGTGACAACAGGAAAGCGAGGACAACGAATATGTTAAAACGAGAGGGCTTTTCCTCCCGGCTGGGCTTTTTGCTCATCTCCGCTGGGTGCGCCATCGGCCTGGGGAACGTCTGGCGGTTCCCCTACATCGTGGGGAAGTACGGCGGCGCCGCCTTTGTGCTGGTGTACCTGCTGTTTTTGGTCATCCTGGGGCTGCCGGTGATGGTGATGGAATTCGCCGTGGGCCGGGCCAGCCAGCGGAGCATCGCCAAGTCCTTCCAGGTGCTGGAGCCCAAGGGCTCCAAGTGGCATATCTACAGCTGGTTCGGCATCGCCGGCAACTACCTGCTGATGATGTTCTACACCACCGTGGCCGGCTGGCTGCTGCTGTACTGCGTCAAGATGCTGCGGGGCGACTTTGTGGGCCTGGACGCCGCCGGGGTAGGGGAGCAGTTCGGCGCCCTGATGGGCCGCCCCTGGCTGATGGCCGCCTACATGGCGGTGGTGGTGGTCATCGGGATGCTGGTCTGCTCCCGGGGGCTCCAGAACGGGGTGGAGAAGGTCAACAAGGTGATGATGCTCTGCCTCCTCTTTGTGATGGTGGTGCTGGTGCTCCGGTCGGTGACGCTGCCCGGGGCGGGGGCGGGGCTGGAGTTCTACCTGAAGCCTAACTTCCACAGCCTGGTCTACGACGCCCAGGGCAAGATGATCCTGGGGGAGACGGTCTACGCCGCCATGGGCCAGGCCTTCTTCACCCTCTCCCTGGGCATCGGCGCCCTGGCCATCTTCGGCAGCTACATCGGCAAGGAGCACGGCCTTACCGGGGAGGCCATCCGGGTCTCGCTGCTGGATACCTTTGTGGCCTTTATGGCGGGGCTCATCATCTTCCCGGCCTGCTTCGCCTTTGGGGTCACCCCGGACCAGGGGCCATCCCTGATCTTCGTCACCCTGCCCAACGTCTTCAACGCCATGCCCGGGGGCGGGCGGCTGTGGGGCTTCCTTTTCTTTGTCTTTATGGCCTTTGCCGCCCTTTCCACCGTCATCGCCGTCTTTGAGAACATCCTCTCCTTCGCCATCGACAAGTGGGGCTGGAGCCGGAAAAAGGCGGCGGCGGTGAACCTTGCCGCCATCCTGGTGCTGTCCATGCCCTGCGTCCTGGGCCTCAACCTCTGGGCCGGGGTGCAGCCCCTGGGGCCGGGCAGTTCCATCATGGACCTGGAGGATTTCCTCATCAGCGACAACCTGCTGCCGCTGGGCTCCCTGATCTACCTGCTGTTCTGCGTCAGCCGCCGGGGCTGGGGGTGGGACAGCTTCTGCCGGGAGGCCAACACCGGCTCCGGCGCTGCCTTCCCCGCCTGGGCCCGGGGGTACGTCACCTGGGTGCTGCCTCTGATCGTGCTGTTCATCTTCATCGCCGGGTACTGGAACAAGTTTGGGGCGATGCTGTTCGGTTAAGGAACGGCGAAAAAATAGACGACCGGCGGCGCTCTATGGTTTTCAGAGCGCCGCCGGTCACTTTTATATCCCCCCGGGGGTCATCAGGACAGTCCCCGCAGGGCTTCCAGGTACTTCTCCTCGTAGCCATGGTAGGCCCGGGCGTACTCCGGGTCCTGGCCCTTGTGGAGGGCGTGGAGGTAGGCGTGGCTGTTCCCCTCCCGGCAGCCGGCCAGGAGCAGGGCGCCGATGTTGGAGCAGTGGTCGGCCACCCGCTCCATCGACGCCAGCGCCTCCACAAAGGGGAAAGCGGTGTCCACCGAACAGTCCCCGTCCCGCAGGCGGCTGATGTGGCGGTCCCGGAGGTACTGTTCCGCCAGGTCCACCACCTGCTCCAGCGGCTCGATACCCCGGGCCAGGAGCGGGTCGCCCTCCTCCCAGGCCCGGATGGCGGTGTCCAGGATCTCGGTGACGGCGGCGCTGTACAGTTCCATCTCGGCCCGGGCGCCGGGGGAGAAGGAGGCCCCCGCCCGCTCCAGCAGCTGGGCGTTCTCCAGGATGTTCTCCGCCTGGTCGGCCACCCGCTCCAACTCCCCGATGACGTGGAGCAGCCGGGAGACCTCCCCCTTGCCCCCCTCGGTGAGGTGGCGGCGGGAAAGCTGGATGAGGTATCCTTCCACCCGGTCCTGGAGGGTGTCCACCAGCTTCTCCTGGCGCAGCAGCTTGGCGGCCTTCTCCTCGTCCGCCCCGGTGAGGATCATCTCCCGGGAGAGGGAGAAGTTATCCCGGGCAAGGACGGCCATCCGGCAGGCGGCGGCGTGGGCCTGCTCCAGGGCAAGGCCGGGGGAGACCAGCAGGCGGGGGTCCAGGGCCAGCACCGCCGGGTCCTCGGCGGGGGCTTGTCCCTCCCCCTCCCCGTCCCCTTGGGGGACCAGGAGGTAGACGCACCGCTCCAGCAGGCCCACAAAGGGGAGGAACAGCACCGTCACCGCCACGTTGAAGATGGTGTGGAAGTTGGCGATGCCCCCCTTATCGATGACATCCCCCCAGAAGGGCAGGCCGATAAAACGCTGCATCCCGTAGATGCCGCAGAGGAACACCCCGGTGCCCAGCAGGTTCAGGGTCAGGTGGATAAGGGCGGCCCGCTTGGCGCTTTTGGAGGCCCCCACGCTGGCCAGCATGGGGGTGACGCAGGTACCGATGTTCTGGCCCAGGATGATGGGCACCGCCGCCGCCCAGGTGATGGCCCCGGTGGAGGAAAGGGCCTGCAAAATACCCACCGAGGCGGAGGAGGACTGGATGACGGCGGTGACCCCGGCCCCCACCAGCACCCCCAGGACAGGGTTGGTCATGGCCTGGAACAGCTGCAAAAAGGCGGGGAGCTCCCGCAGCGGCTCCACCGCCGCCTCCATCTGGAACATGCCGGTGAAGAGGACGCCGAAGCCCAGCAGCATCTGGCCCACCTCCCGCAGCCGGTCCCCCTTGGCCAGCATAAAGAGCAGGATGCCGGCGATGGCCATGGCCGGGGCCAGGGTGGAGGGGGAGATGAGCCGCAGCAGGAAGCCTCCGTCTCCGCCGCTGAGACGGAGGATGTGGCCGGTGATGGTGGTGCCGATGTTGGCCCCCATGATGACGCCAATGGCCTGGCGCAGCTTCATCACCCGGGCGTTGACCAGGCCCACCACGATGACGGTGGCCGCCGAGGAGGACTGGATGGCGGCGGTGACCACCGCCCCCAGCAGCACTCCCGTGATGACGCTGCCGGTGAGCCGCTCCAGGATCCGCTCCAGCCGCCCCTCGGAGGCTTTCTCCAGGCTGCCCCCCAGCACCGACATGCCGTACAGGAACAGGGCCAGCCCGCCGAACAGGCTGATAAAACCAAAAAAGTCCAAATCGTGGTCCTCCTAATAAGTCCTTGTTCTATTATAGTTCGTGGATACCTTCCTTCAGAACGCCACCTTCATGAACAGCGCCACGCAGCAGAGGATGATGGCGCAGGGAACGTAGACGTACCGCCCCAGGCCATACCAGAGCCGGCCGGGGGCCTTTTTTGCCCCCCGGGACACCTCGTCCAGCAGGTCCTTCCGGGGCATCACCCAGAACCAGGACACCGCCCCCAGGGTGGCCCCGATGGGGATGATGTAGATGGAGACGATATCCATCCAGGGGCCCCACTTGAAGATAGGCTCCATGTGCAGCCCGATGCCCAGGCAGATGGCGCAGAGGATGGCCAGCACCGCCCCCCGGGCCAGCTTGGGGAAGCGGTGGAGCAGCGATTCCCCCACCGCCTCGAACATGTTTTGCAGCGAACTGACCCCGGCGAACACCATGGCGGTGTAAAGGATGATGGCGAACAGCTGCCCCAGGGGGATATCCTGGAGGATGCGGGGCAGGGTGACGAAGAGGAGGGAGGGCCCCGCCCCCACGTCCAGGCCGTAGGCGAAGCAGGCCGGGATGATGACCAAAGCGGCCACCAGGGCGGCGATGGTGTCAAAAAGGGCGGTCTGCCGGGCCAGGGCGGCCACGTCCATCTCCCGGCCCAGGTAGGCGCCGTAGACGATCATGCCGCTGCCGGTGATGGAAAGGGAGAAGAAAGCCTGTCCCATGGCCCAGACCCAGACCATGGGGTCCAGCAGTTCCTCCCAGCGGCAGGAGAACATGTACCGGTACCCCGCCCCCGCCCCGGGGAGCAGCGCCACCCGCACCGCCAGCACCACAAAGATGACGAAGAACACCGGCATCATCACCTTGTTGGTCCGCTCGATGCTGTGGGCCCCCAGCAGCAGGGTCAGCAGCGTCCCCACCACCACGATGACATGGAAGGGCACCACCGAGTAATCCGCCGTGGAAAAGGACTGGAACCAGGCAGCGGTGTCCGCCGTCATCAGACTGCCGGACAAGGCCCCGGCAAAAGCCTTCAAAACATAGGCGATGATGGCGGCGTAGCCGATGGCGATGCACATCGACCCCGCCAGGGGCAGCCAGCCCAGGAGGCTCCCGGCCTTTTCCGCCCCGGTCCCCCGGCTGGCCCAGGCCATCCGGTAGGCGCCCAGGGTGCCGGTGCGGGCCCGGCGGCCAACGGCGTACTCGGCGCAGAGTCCCACTGCGCTGAACAGGGCGATAAACACCAGGTAGGCGGCCAGGAAGGCCCCGCCGCCGTTGCTCCCCATCTTGGCGGGGAAGCCCCAGACGTTGGCCATCCCCACGGCGGACCCCACCGCCGACAGGACGAACCCCCAGCGGCTGGTGAACCGCCCCTTTTTCCCCTTGGAACTCATATGCTGTCCCCCTCTTTCCCGCGGACCTTCACCGGGCCGCTGCCCCACCATTATAGCATAGAAAAAAGGAACGTCAATCGTTAAAAGTATTAACGCATCAAAAGGGAAAAGCACCCACAAAGCGGTCGGGCAGGGCCCGACCGCGGCGGCACGCCGCAAAACAGCCCAAGACTCCAGGTACTCACCATCGTCCCGCAGCCAAGTAAGGCCCCCGAAGGGGCCGTGCAGGGCATGACCGCGGCGGCACGCCGCCTATTACTGGCTGTTGATTGGGGAAAAATGGGTGTTGAAGGATTTTTCACAAGGAATGCCCCTTTGGCAGGCGGCTTTCCCACCGTTTTCCCGGGTTTTCCACAGGTGGATGTGGAAAACCCGGTGGAAAGTGTGAAATACTGCCTGTATAGTGCCCATGTTTACGGAAATTTCATCCCTGGTATATAGCTTTTGCCGGAAAAATTTGATATAATATCAAAAAGTGGGCGGCTTTGCCCCAACGGAAACCAGCATCGATTCAGAAAAGAGTGGATGAATGAAAAAACGTAAGAGCCCCGTCTTTCATTCCCGGAAGCGGGGGACCGCCCTACGGTCCTTTTTTGTGACCCTGCTGGGCTCGGCGGCCATCGCGGTGCTGGGGGCCGGCATCTGGCAGCTGCTGGACCCGGTGGAATATCAGCCCCCCCTGGCCCCGCTGACCGCCTCCGCCCTGGCGGCGTCTAAATCGGACCAGCCAGACCAGACAGACCCCCCGGAGGAGAAGGACACGCCCCCCCCGGACAGTTCTTCCGGCAGCCAGGACCCGGCCAGCAGCGGCGACCCGCCGGAGGATGGCGGGGACGACCAGAAGAGCGGCGACCCCCAGGTGGCGGAGGGGGAGTGGCTGGCCTCCGAATACTTTGACGACGCCCTCTTTGTGGGGGATTCCATCACCGAGGGCATCAAACTCTACGACGTCATGAGCAACGTCACGGTGCTGGCCAGCACCGGGGTGAACCTGGATTCCCTCTACACCAAAAACGCCATCACCCTGGAGGACGGCAGCAAGGTGCCCATCCTGGAGGCCACCAAGCACCAGAAGCCCGGCAAGATCTACCTGATGATGGGGGTCAACAGCCTCCTTTCCGACGAGGACAGCTTCCGGGCCAGCTACAGCCGGGTGGTGGACACCCTGGTGGAGCAGCACCCCAACGCCATCCTCTATATCCAGTCCATCCTGCCGGTGACGGCGGATTATGAACAGCGGTCCAACGCTGTGGCGGACAACGCCAAGATCGACCGGTACAACGAGGTCCTCAAGGAACTGGCCGCCGAAAAAAATGTGTACTACCTCAACGTGGCGGAGGTGTTCAAGGACGCCGACGGCTGCCTGCCCAACAGCGCCAGCCCCAAGGACGGCATCCACTTCGGCTCCTCCTGGTACCGCACCTGGTTCGATTACCTGCGCACCCACGGGGCATGACCCCGGTGACATGATATTACAGACAAAAAGAGAGGTCGAAACAAGATGAAACGTATTTTGGCGCTGCTTTGCGCGGCTCTGCTCACCCTCAGCCTAGCGGCCTGCGGCGGCTCCGGCGGCAAGACCGCCGACCCGGGGACCCTGGCCGACGACATGCTCAAGGCCCTGGCCCCCCAGGGGGAGACGATGGAGGTCACCGGTGACGTGGCCGCCAACTACTACCAGATCGGCGACGAGGTGAAGGACTACCGTATCTACCTCAGCACCATGTACATCGCCGAGGAGGTGGCGGTGTTCCGGCTGGCCGACGCCAAAAAGGCGGACACGGTGAAGAAGCTGTGCGAGACCCGCGTCCAGGACCTGAAGGACAGCTTTGACGGCTACCTCCCCGACGAGTACGCCGCAGTGGACGAAAACGCCACCGTCCTGGCCAGCGGGGACATCGTGGCCCTGGTCATCGGCACCAAGGAAGGGGTGGCGGCGGCCAAGGAGGTCTTTGACAAGGCCCTGGGCTAAGAACCAGTATTCACAACCGTCTGACGCAGTCAGGCCGGGTCTTTTTCCGCCCTGCTGCGTTAAAGATCCTTGCAAGCCACAAAGGCTTGGCTGCGGATCTTTGCCTTGCAGGACGAAAAAATCCCTCGCCCTGCCTGCATCATCCGATTATGAATACTGGTTCTAAAACTACTCCAACAGGGAAAAAGGAGGCGACGCCTATGATGACCGAAAGCATCATCCTGATGATCCTGGTGGTGACCATGAGCTACCTCACCCTGCGCAGCGGGCGCAGGGGCACCGCCCTGGTGCTGCTGCCGCTGCTCATCGTCCCCGGGGCCAACGTCCTGGGCTACGGCCTGGCCCCCTACCTGGATATGCTCACCACCGCCCTGGGCCCGGAGCACTGGCGGCTGCTGTTCGTGCTGGCCGCCCTGGCGGTGACCATGTGCGTGGTGGGGGCTATCTCCCGCAACATCAAGCGCAAGGGCTTCCGCAGGGGCTACCTGTTCCTCTGCGGCGGCTTCTCCCTGGTGTTCTCCTTCCTCATCCTGGTGGCGGAGTTCCCGAATCTGTAAAGTAAGGCGGAAGGGAGCACGGTAACATGGAGATCACCTATTCCCGGGCGTCGGTCAAGGCCATCGGCAGTATGGACAAGGCCACAAAGCAGAGAATAAAGGCTGCCATAGAAAAGATACCGGACGGCGACATCAAGCCCCTCAAGGGCTGTTCCGGTGTTTACCGCCTTCGGGTAGGCGGCTGGCGCATCCTGTTTTCTTTCCCAAAGCAGGATACCATTTTGATCGAAAAGATAGGTCCGCGCGGTGATGTATACAAGGGGGTGTAAGCCTATGCCGCCGATTCGAGAACAGCTGGTCGGCGTGATCGACTGCCTGCCGGAGACGGAGCAATCCCTCCTGCTGGAGATCGCCCGCCGCTTCCTGCCGGATGATGTGGCCACGCCGGATGACCTGGAGGCCATACGCCTGGCCCGGGCTGAGTACGCGCGGGGAGATACCGTCCCCCACAGCGCCATCAACTGGAATTGAAAGACCTGTGTTCACCGCCGGGTGCAGTCGGCCCTGGATACAGGCTCCGAAAGGGCCGCCGGGGGGAATTTCCCCCTGGCGTTTTTTGTTCCGAAAATATTTTTCAAATTTCCATCAGATCGTTGAAGTCAAACGATGTCCGGCTTCGTTATGGTAAACGAAGGACGAAAAAAGGGGGCGGGATGTGGAGCCGGCCCCAAAGGGTGGTGATGGACAGCGGGATGACGAATGAACAGTTTGGCAGGGTGGTGGAGCAGTACCAGAAGCTGGTCTACACCATCTGCTACCAAATGGTCCGTGACCATCACGAGGCCCAGAACCTTTCCCAGGAGACCTTCCTTTCCGCCTACACCCACATCGACCGCTGCCGGGAGGAGGATATGAAGCCCTGGCTCTGCCGCATCGCCGCCAACAAGGCCAAGGACTACCTGAAAAGCGCCTACGTCCGCAAGGTCCAGCTGGCCCGGGAGGACGAGGACGTCCCGGAGAGCGCCCCCGGCAGCAGCCTGTCCCCGCCGCTGGAAAGTTCCCCGGAGGAGCAGCTGATGGCGGCGGACGGGGCGGAGAGCATCCGGGAGATGATACGGTCCCTCCACGAGCCCTACTTGAAGGTATCGGTCCTTTACTTCCTGGAGGAGAAAGACGTGGACGAGATCGCCCTGGCCCTGGGACGCCCCAGAAAGACAGTACAGACCCAGCTATACCGCGCAAAGCTGACCCTGCAGAAGATGATAAAGGAGGGAGCATAGGAATGAGAGGACCCGAAGAGACCCTGCGCCTGTTCGATGATGAAAGCGGCTGTCTCACCGATCACGCCCTGCAAAGCCTGCTGAACGGCTCCCTGGAGGAGTTGGAGCGGCTGGAGGTGGCGGAGCACCTTTCCTACTGCGACAGCTGCGTGGAGCGGTACACCGCCCTCCTTGTCCCCCAGGTGCTGGAGGAGCCCCCGGAGCTGATGAAGCAGAGCATCCTTTCCGCCCTGCGGAAGCGGGCCGCCAAGCTGTTCGTGGACCGCTACTTCCACATGGCGGTGGCCGCCAGCCTCACCCTGGTGCTGTGGGGGAGCGGGGTGTTCAACACCTTCGGGCAGCCCATCCCGCTGCGCCGGCCGGACACCGGTACCGAGGAGCACCATCCCAGGACCAGCGTCAGCCAGCGGCTGGGGGACTTTGCGGCCGGCGTCACCGGCGGCATCAACGACATCGTGGACCAAATCACTGCCATAGATCTGAGAGGAGCAGATAGATCATGAAAAAAAGCAGACTGTTTAGCCTTCTGTGCGCCTTTTGGCCCGGCGCCGGGGAGATGTACCTTGGGCTGATGAAGCGGGGACTTGCCATCATGGTCGTCTTTTGGGGGGCTATCGCCATCATGTCCACCATTGGGCTGGAGATGCTGCTCTTTGCCCTGCCGGTGCTGTGGTTCTATTCCTTCTTCGATACCCTCACCCTCCGCAATCTGGACTACTACGCCCTCACCGAACTCCAGGAGAACGACGACTACTTCTTCCAGGATATCCTGGGGGGCGGGCACGGGCTCCCCGGGGCGGTGCAGCGGTACCATGTGGCCATCGGAGGGGGGCTGGTCGTCCTGGGCGGGCTGATGCTTTACCGCAAGCTGACCAACTACCTGTATTTTGACCTGAAAGCCCCCGCGGTGGTCTACGACACCCTCCGGGCCCTTCCCAGCATGGTGCTCTCCTTTGGCATCATCGCCCTGGGCATATGGCTGGTGCGGGGCAAGCGGATGCCCGCCGATCAGGTAGAGGACTACCCTCGGTACGGGGAAAACCACAATGGGACGGAGGAAAAGGAAAATGACAAACGATCTGCATGAGCAGCAGGACCAGCAGCTGCCGGAGGCCCTGGAGACCCCTGTGGCCCCGGAGCAAGCGGTCCCCGTGCCCCCCGCCCCGGAACCGGAAAAGACGGTATTCGGCCCCTCCCTTTGGGAGCAGGTGAAGGATAAGCATGGGACCAGAGGGGGACGGTCCAGGGCCGGCCTGGACGACATGCACGCCAGCCATGCCGAACGGGAGGCCCAGCGCCAGGAGAAGGCCGCCGAGCGGGAGGCCAAAAAGCTGGAACTGAAGATCGCCCAGGAGCAGCGCAAGGCCCAGGAGGAGGAGCGCCGCCGGGAGCAGAAGGCCCGTGACGAGGAACGCCGCCAGCAGTCCCGCCAGCGGGAGGAGGAGCAGCGGCAGTTCCGCCGGGAGGAGCGGGCCAAGGAGGCCCGGGTCCGCCGGGTGGGCACCATGACCCTGGGGCTGGCCCTCATCGCCATCGGCGGGGCGCTGGCCACCCATCTCATCAACCCCGGCTTTGACCTGCGGGTGGTGGCCTACCTGGCCCCGGTCATCCTCATCAGCCTGGGCGTGGAAATTTTACTGCGGTACTTCTTCAGCAAGGATAAGACCTACAAATATGACTTCGCCAGCGGCGTCATCTGCATCTTTCTGGTGATGGGCAGCTTCTGCGTCTCGCTGGTGCCCTACCTGGCCTATTACATCAGCCCGGAGCGGTTCGCCAGCGAGGAGCAGCTGCTGGACGCGGAGCGGGAAAAACTCTACCAGGCCTTCAAGGGGGACCAGCGGGTAGCGGACTTCTACGTCAGCGGCGGCATCGACGGCAGCTTCACCAACGCCCGCCGGGACGAGGAGGGCAAGTGGACCTATGAACTGGATTACCTCTACACCAATATCTCCCTCCTGGACGGCTGCGACAGCGACGAGTCCTTCGCCCAGGTCTGCCGGGAACTGATGGACAAGATGGTCGCCCAGAACATCATGCTGGTGAACAACAGGCGGTATAACGGCAACAGCATCAACTTCAGCTGCCCGGAGAACAAGGAGGGGATATCCTACCAGCTGTCGGTGGACAACCGCCTCCAGATGGAGATGGACCCCCAGAACCTGGTGAAGCTGGTGGAGACCATCTACAGCCGCCCCACCCGGGATAACGGCTGGTTCCCCGCCGGGTATGAGGAGATCAGGGACAACTTCGGGACCAAGTACGCCGAGCATTTCGCCTGGTTGATGGAGTTTGCAGGCATCGAGGCGGCCGGCGACTACTACACCACGATCATGGACTACCATGACATAGAGCGGGCGGAAAGCTACTACCTTGAATACATGGACGGATACGAAAACGCCCCCGCCGGTGACCCGGACGAGACAGAGGACACCCCGGAAGGGGAGGAACCCCCCGTGGACGAAGGGGAACCGGAGGGTGAGGAACCCCCCGCGGGCGAAGGGGAGCCGGAGGGCGAAGAAGCCCCCCAGACCGAAGAGCCTGTGGACCCGACCCAGCCCGAATAATACTGCCATCTTCTCAACACCTTTCATTTCCTTTTGGCGGAGCGCCGTTCCGGGACATCGTTCCCAGAGCGGCGCTCCGCTTTTAGAAGCTGTACCAATAGCCGAAGTGCGCAGATTGGCGAGCAAATTTTTCGACTGCCGACGCCAAAAAGGCGCAGGAATACTGTATGTATTTCAAGGCTTTTTGGCAAAGGCAGGCGAGAAATTTGCCGTCAAGATGCGTGCGGCGGCTATTGGTACAGCTTCTTTGCTAAAATGCCGCCTGGCGTTTTATCTGGCGCTGTGGTATACTGGGACCAACGGTATTAAAAGATCGCCGCCGGCCACCGGCGGAATAGAAAGGAGTGCGTCACCATGAACGAGCAGGTGATCCAGATCGCCAAGCGGATCAAGGAACTGCGGGAGGTACTGGAGATGAGTCTGGAGGACGTCTCGATGCAGCTGGGGGTCTGCATCGAGGACTACCGGCGGTACGAGGAGGGGAAGGATGACATCCCCATCGGGGTGCTGTACGGGGCGGCGGCGCTGTTCCAGGTGGACCCCACCCTGCTCCTCACCGGCAAGCCCCCGAAGATGCGCACCTACGCCCTGGTGAAGAAGGGCAGCGGCCTGGATATTGAGCGTTACCCCGGCTACCGGTTCTCCTCCCTGGCCACCAACTACGTGGGGCGGGAGATGGAGCCGATGATCGTCAACATCGACCCCATCCAGGAGGCCCCGGAATACTTCTGCCACAGCGGCCAGGAGTTCAACTATGTCCTCAAGGGCACCGTCAAGGTGCTGCTGGGGGACCACGAACTCATCCTGGAGGAGGGGGACAGCCTCTACTTTGACCCCCGGATGTCCCATGCCCAGCTGGCCATCGGCGGCCCCGCCACCTTCCTGGTGGTCATCAACGAGCAGGCCACCGCCTACGGCAACCCCACCATCCTGGACCCCCGCCAGGACCGGGAGCACACCTTCAAGGACTGATCCCACCTCAAAATTAGGAAAAAAGTGCTTTTCCAGTACGATTTTCTAGAATACCGGCGGATAGTCTATTCCAATTTGCCCCCGGTGCGGTTACAATAGGGGGCAGAAGGCAGTATCATCACCAGTACAACGAGAAGATGAAAAGGAGAGGGTAGCGATGTCCATTCTTGTCAGCGGCGGAGCAGGCTACATCGGCAGCCACACCTGTGTGGAACTGATCAAGGCCGGGTATGAGATCGTGGTAGCGGATAACCTTTGCAATTCCTGCGAGGAAGCGGTGCGCCGGGTGGAGAAGATCACCGGCAGGGAGATCCCCTTTGTCAAAACGGAACTCTGTCACGAGGACGAGGTGGAGGCCCTCTTCGCCCGGTACCCGGAGATCGATTCGGTGATCCACTTCGCCGGTCTCAAGGCGGTGGGGGAGAGCGTGGCGAAGCCCCTGGAGTATTACTCCAACAACCTCATCAGCACCCTGTACCTCCTCCAGGCCATGCGCCGCCACGGGGTGAAGAACTTCGTCTTTTCCTCCTCCGCCACCGTCTACGGCGACCCGGCCACCGTGCCCATCCGGGAGGACTTCCCCACCGGCGGCACCACCAACCCCTACGGCACCTCTAAGCTGTTCCAGGAGCAGATACTGGCCGATATCTGCAAGGCCGACCCCCAGCTCAACGTGGCGCTGCTGCGGTACTTCAACCCCATCGGGGCCCACGACAGCGGCCTCATCGGGGAGGACCCCAACGGTATCCCCAACAACCTGGTGCCCTACATCGCCCAGGTGGCGGTGGGCAAGCTGCCGGAACTCAATGTCTTTGGCGACGACTACCCCACCCCCGACGGCACCGGCGTCCGGGACTACATCCATGTGGTGGACCTGGCGGCGGGCCATGTGGCGGCGCTGAAGAAACTTGCCACTAACTGCGGCCTGTTTGTCTGCAACCTGGGCACCGGCAACGGCTACAGCGTGCTGGACGTCCTCCACGCCTACGAGAAGGCCTGCGGCAAAACGCTGCCCTACGCCATCAGGCCCCGCCGCCCCGGGGATATCGCCGTCTGCTACGCCGACCCCAAAAAGGCCAGGGAGGAACTGGGCTGGGAGGCCAAGTACGGCATCGAGGAGATGTGCGCCTCCTCCTACAAATGGCAGTCCATGAACCCCAACGGGTATAAAGGCTAAGGGAGGAAGAATCAGAATGAAAAAGCCAGTTCTGGTCATCATGGCTGCCGGTATGGGCAGCCGGTACGGCGGTCTCAAGCAGCTGGACCCGGTGGGTAACCACGGCCAGCTGATCATCGACTACTCCATCTTCGACGCCCGCCGGGCGGGGTTCGAGACAGTGGTCTTTATCATCAAGCCGGAGATCGAGGCCGACTTCAAGGCCGCCATCGGCGACCGCATCGCCAAGACCATGGAGGTGAAGTACGCCTACCAGCTGAAGGAGGACCTGCCGGAGGGCTACACCGTCCCGGCGGAGCGGCAGAAGCCCTGGGGCACCGCCCACGCCGCCATGGCCGCCCGGAAGCTGGTGGACGGCCCCTTCGCCATCATCAATGCCGACGACTACTACGGGCCGGAGGCGTATCAGAAGATCTATGACTACCTCTCCACCCACGAGGACGGGGATGTTTACGAGTATGTCATGGTGGGATACCTGCTGAAGAACACCGTCAGCGAAAACGGCACCGTCGCCCGTGGCGTCTGCCAGGAGACCCAGGACCACTATCTTTCCCAGATCACCGAGCGGACCAAGATCGAGAAGGGCCCGCCCCTGCGGTTCACCGAGGACGACGGCCAAAGCTGGACCACCCTGCCGGATGACACCATCGTCTCCCTGAACATGTGGGGCTTCACCAAGAGTTTCCTGGAGGAGGCCGCCGCCGGTTTCCCCGCCTTTTTGGACGCCGCCCTGGCGGAGAACCCCCTCAAGGGCGAATACTTCCTCCCCAGCGTGGTCAGCCGCCTGACCGGGGAGGGGAAGGCCCGGGTGAAGGTGCTGCGCAGCGAGGACAAGTGGTACGGCGTCACCTACCGGGAGGATAAGCCCACCGTGGTGGCCGCCATTACCCAAAAGACCCGGGAGGGGCTGTACCCCGACCGGCTGTGGGAGGTGTAAAGAGATGGCAGAAGCGGAACGCACATTACAGGAGGTCCTTTCCGCCTTTGACTTCGGCGCCCCGGTGGTGGGGGCGGTCCGGTACGGGGAGGGTCACATCAACGACACCTTCTGCGTCCACACCCAGCCCGCCGACCGGCCCTGCCGCCGGTTCATCCTCCAGCGGATGAGCGCCGCCGCCTTTAAGCGGCCGGACCAGCTGATGGAGAACATCATCGGCGTCACCGACTACCTGGGCCGGGAGATCGAAAAACACGGCGGCGACCGGAGCCGGGAGGCCCTGGAGGTGCTGCGCCCCAAAAACGGGGAGCCCTTCTACACCGACAGCCAGGGCGGGGCCTGGCGGCTCTACCCCTTTGTGGAGGACACCATCTGCTACCAGTCCGCCCAGACGCCGGAACTGTTCGCCGCCTCCGGCCGGGCCTTTGGCCGGTTCCAGCGGCTGCTGCAGGATTACCCCGCCGGCACCCTCCACGAGACTATCCCTCACTTCCACGACACCGAGGACCGGCTGGCCAAGCTGAAGGCCGCCGTGGCGGCGGACAAGCTGGGCCGGGCGGCGGAGTGCCAAAAGGAGATCGAGTTCTGCCTTGCCCGGGAGTCCGATTGCTCGGTGGCCCTGGACGCCCTGCGCCAGGGACGCGTCCCCCTGCGGGTCACCCACAACGACACCAAGCTGAACAACGTCCTTATGGACAAGGACACCGGGGCGGGGATGTGCATCATCGACCTGGACACTGTCATGCCCGGCCTTGCCATCAACGACTTCGGCGATTCCATCCGCTTCGGGGCCAACCACAGCGCCGAGGACGAGACCGACCTGACCAAGGTAAACCTGGACGTGGAACTGTTCGCCGTCTACGCCGCCGCCTTCCTGGAGGGTGCAGAAGGGAGCCTTACCGACGAGGAGATCGCCCTGCTGCCCTGGGGGGCCAAGCTGATGACCCTGGAGTGCGGCATCCGCTTTCTGACCGACTACCTAGTGGGGGACGAGTATTTCCACATCAGCCGGGAGAAGCACAACCTGGACCGCTGCCGCACCCAGTTCAAGCTGGTGGCGGACATGGAGGCCAACTGGCAGCGTCTGCAAGACATCGTGGAGCAGTATAAAAAGGGCTAAGTATATCCAAAACACCTGTGTGACCGGGAGGTGACACATCTGGACATTTTGTTTGACGAGGAGCGGCTGTTGCAGCTGGTCACCAACCTGTATGTCCTCACCGGCATCACCGCCAACATCCTGGACCCCCAGGGGGTGGATATCCACCTCTTCAAGGACCACCCCCCCTTCTGCCGGGCCATCAACGAACTGCCGGAGGGGCACCAGCGGTGCATCCGCTGCGACATGTGGAAGGTGAAGAACTACAGCGCCGAAAAGGGCTTCCAGTTCTACCGCTGCCACGCCGGCATCTGCGAAGCGGTGATGCCCCTCTACGATAAAAAGCAGCCCCTGGCCTACCTGGTGTTCGGCTGCTTTTTGGACGATACCTCCATGGAGGAGCAGTGGGAAAGGACCCGCCCCCGGCTGGACTGGTGGCCCGGCGGGGCCGACCAGCTGCGGGACGCCTTCTTCCAGTTCCGCCAGTACAGCCGCCAGCAGCTGCTGGCCTACTCCGAGACGCTGGAGGCCCTTTCCGCCTACATCCGGCTGCAAGGGATGATCCTGCGCACCGAGCAGACCGACTTGCAGCGGCTGGAGCAGTACCTGGACCAGCACTATATGGACAAACTCTCCCTGGCCTCCATCGCCCGGGAACTGCACATCGGCCGCACCAAGCTGTGCGGCCTGGCAAAGGAACTTTCCGGCGGCCACACCCTCTCCTGGCTCATCGCCCAAAAACGCATCGACGCCGCCAAGCTGCTTTTGCTGCAAAGCAGCTGCACCGTTTCCGCTGTAGCGGAAACGGTGGGGATCAGTGACTATAACTACTTCTCCAAGGTGTTCCGCACAGTCACCGGCACCACCCCCAGCGCCTTCCGCAAGGCCGCCCAGGAATCCCACCAGCGGTCGGAAAAGAGGAAGGGAAAGTAGATTTTTGGAAGGGGCCTTCGGCCCCTTCATTTCTTTTATCGGCTATTTTTCTGTCCCCGCCATATGGCGAATCGTACGTATCTTCACACTTTGTACGATTTTACTATCTTCCGAACTCCTTGGCCTATGATTTACATTCCCTACAAGTATAATTAAATCGTGGGCACGCAATTTATGCAAATTTTCTATCCCGTGCCCAGGTAACCTTGTAGAAATGCCAAAGGAAAAAGGAGAAATGAAGATGAAGAAGATCCTCACAGCTCTCTTGGCGGCTTGCATGGTCCTGGCCCTGGCGGCCTGCGGCGGCGGCACCGCCCCGGCTCCCAGCACCGACCCCGCGCCCGCCCCCAGCACCACCCCCTCTGAGCC
>CAJUFR010000021.1 GCA_910585525.1 uncultured Angelakisella sp. | reverse complement strand
TGATGCCATGCGGGTTTATCCGCATGGCATCTAAAGTGTTTGGGTTAGTTGGTGCCGCTGACGGGACTTGAACCCGTAAGGGGTCTCCCCCGAGAGATTTTAAGTCTCTTGTGTATGCCGATTTCACCACAGCGGCTCAAATGAAAAAGATATCCCCACCATGATACAATATCCCAAAAGAAATGTCAATCATCCGCTGCCATTCCGCAAAATTCACAATTCCAGCCTTGCGCATGGCACCCCTTTCCGATATAATAAATAGGAATATTCGGAACACCGGGCGCCGCCGCTTTGGCTGTGGCGGGCCCTTTCTCCGGTCACGGGAGGTATCCGCTTTGAATTGGTTTTTACGCTTCTTTGAATTGTTTCTCCGGCTGGGATGGCTGGTGATGACCCCCATCCTCCTTACCCTCTGCGGCAAGGCCATGGGGCTGCGCTTCGGTATGGCGCTGCGCAGCGCCGTGCGGGTGGCGGCGGCGCTGTTCGGCCTGAACCTGATGGTGAACAGCCTGGGCAATACCCTGTCCTCTGTGGTGGCGGATATCGCCGCCAACCACCAGCTGGCCCTGGAGATCACCGACGCCGGATGGGGCGCTTCCTCCGCCATCGCCTCCGCCTCGGCCATCAACGGCTGGATCGTCCCGTTGTATCTTGCCATCAACTGGGTGATGCTCCTTTCCCGCTCCACCCGGACGCTGAACCTGGACCTTTGGAACCTCTGGCATATCTCCTTTTTGGGGGCGATGGTGGAGCGGCTCACCGACAGCATGGCCTACGGCATGGTGGCCGCCGCTGCCATGGCGGTGGTGCTGCTGGTTTTTTCCGACCGGTGCGGCTGGCGGATGGCCCGGTATTGCCAGCTGAACGGCGCCTCGGTGGCCAATGGCTTCGCCACCGCCGCCGTTCCCTTCGGGCTGCTGGTGGAGTCGATCCTCAACCTGGTCCCCGGGCGGCCCCGGCTGGTGCTGGACCGCAGCCCCGAGCCCCGGGAGGCCCTGGCATCGCCGGTGGCCTGGAGCGCCGTCCTGGGGGCGGTGCTGGGGGTGCTGGCGGGGCGTGACGGCTACGGGATCGCCCAGTTGGCCATGACCTTCGGCTCCCTGGCCTTTCTGGCCCCCTACCTGGGACAGGCCCTCTCCGGGGCCTTTGCCCCCCTTTCGGAGGCCATCTCCACCTTTTCCCGGGATAAGCTGAAGATCAAAGGCAATATCTACCTTGGTCTTTCCCCCACCAGCAGCCTGGGCAGCGGCACGGTGGTGGTGGTGACGATGATGGTGGCCCCTATCATCACCTTCCTGGCGGGGAGTATCCCCGGCAACCGCTTTGTGGTCCAGGGGGATATTGTGATGCTCCCCTATATCATCGCCATCATCGTGATGGTCTGCCGGGGCGACCTGGTGCGCAGCCTGCTGGCCGGGGTGCTGGCCTCCTGCACCATCCTGTGGTGCAGCACCGCTTTGGCGGAGTTGTTCACCCTCAGCGCCGTCACCGCCAATGCTGAGATGTACGAGCAGATGGGCACCATCACCAACTTCTGCGACGGGGGCAACCCCCTGGCCTGGGCGGCGGTGAAGGCAGGGGAGTACGGCCTGGCGGGCATCGCCTGCCTGGTGGTGCTGGCGGTCTCCCTGGCGGTGTGGAACCGTGGCCGTATCGTCAGCGGGGCCGATGTAGGAGCGGGCGCCGTCAAGCGCCGGCCGAAGCACATCAAGGGGGAGACGATCCACTCCGAGACCGCCCCGGAGGGCGTCCAGGCCGCCCCGGCCCAGCCGGAAGAGCCTGCCGCCCCGCCGGAGCCCCCTCAACCCTGATGAAAAGAGCCGCCCCTGTGTGAAGGGGCGGCTTTTGTGCAAAAAGGCGGAAAAACGTCTTGTTTGCAGGAAAAGGATATGTTAAAATACAGATGGCACCACCGAAACGGTAGCGGTTAGCCCCCACTTTTCCCTTGCGTGGATACGCACCCGGGGGCGAAAGCCTTTTTGCGTAGTTCTATGCCCCTGGAGACTTGTCGAAAGGGGGACGATGCCATGGTTACATACGGTGAGTTGTTTCAACTGATCGATATCGTGATACAGATCGTCACACTAGTCATAGTCCTCACCAAAAAGAAATAACCGCCCAGCCTACCAAGCAAGCGGTTATTTCTTTATTGGAATAACACTCTAGGGGGCTAACCGTCTACCGGTGGTGCCACCTTATGCTTATATTATACCACAACATTTATATAATGCAAGAGGGTGGAGCGCCTTTCGGCGCTCCGGCCCTTTTTTATAGTTTTAGTACGCCACCAGGATACCTGTTTCCTCGGCGTAGTAGGAGGTGAGGCCCTGGGTCTCCATCACGGTGACCTGCGCGCCGGGGAGTTCCTTTTCCAGCTGCTCCCGGAGGTACCGCACCCCAAGGGGGTTGTTGCAGTGGGAGACAATGATCTCCTTGCCCTCCATCTCCGGCTTCTGCCGCTTGATCTCCGCCACCAGGGTGTCCAGGGCGCGGCTCTGGCCCCGTATCTTGTACAGCACCCGGATGGTCCCCTCCCGGGAGGCCTCGGCCACGATGCGGATGCCCAGCTTGCTGGCCACGATGCCCACCAGCTTGTTCATCCGCCCGTTCTTCACCAGGTTGTCAAAGGTGGAGAGGGTGAACAGCAGCCGCACTTCCCGGTTGTACTCCACGATCTCCCGGGCCACCTCCTCGAAGGATAGCCCCTGGGCGATCAGTTCCCGCAGGCGCCGGATCACCAGCACCATGTGGCCGCCGGTGGACTTGGTGTCCAGCACCAGGATCTTCTTTTCCGGGTGCTGCTCCAGCACCATCTGCCGGGCCACCACGGCGCTGTTGAAGGTGCCGCTGAGGGCGCTGGTCATCGCCACCGCCACCGAGCAGTCCGCTTCCTCGAACTCCCGGGCCCACTCGTCGGGGCTGGGGCAGGCGGAGGAGGTGGGGCCGTCAAAGTGAGCAAGGGCAGACTTCATCGCCGCCAGGTCCAGGCTGGCGTCATCGGTGAACTCCTGGGCCCCCACCCGTATCTTCAGGGGGACGATGGAGAAGGACAGGCCGGGAAAGGGCTCCAGCCCTTCCCGCAGGTCGCAGGAACTGTCTGCGGCGATCTTCCAGGTGATCATGGGGTACCTCTTTTCTGGGCCAGGCCCGGTGGGTTTTTAATATGGTTTTTAAAACCATGTCTTATCATATCATAATCATACCGCAAAATCCCCCCGGGGTCAAGGAAACTTCAGGTTTTTTTCGGAAAAGGGTTGACAACCTCTTTTTTATGTGATATTGTGTATATACGATATATACAGTTCCAGGGAGGTGACAGGTTGGATGTCATCCTAAACAACAGCAGCGGCCAGCCTTTTTACGAACAGATCGTCCAGCAGGTAAAGCGGCTGATCCAGACCGGCCGGTTGCAGGAGGGGGACCCGCTGCCCTCCATGCGGCAGCTGGCCAAGGACCTGCGGGTCAGCGTCATCACCACCAAGCGGGCCTACGAGGAGTTGGAGCAGGCGGGATACCTCTGCTCGGTGGCGGGGCGGGGCAGCTTTGCCGCCCACCCGGGCCGGGACCAGGTCAGGCGGGAGCAGGACCAGCGGCTGGACCAACATCTGGAGGCCGCCGCCGCCATCGCCCGGGAGGCGGGCATCCCCCGGCAGCAGCTTTTGGAGCGGCTGGGGAAATGGTACGAGGAGGAAAACTAAATGGAATATACATCGGATAATCTACTAGAAGTAAAAGGACTTGTTAAAAACTACCCCGGTTTCCGGCTGGAGATGGACCTGACGGTGCCCCGGGGGAGCATTATGGGGCTGGTGGGGGCCAACGGGGCGGGGAAATCCACCACCATGCGGCTGATCCTGGGCCTGGCCCGGCCGGAGGGAGGAACGCTGCAAGTGCTGGGCTGCCCCGATCTGAACAAGGCCCCCGCCCTGCGGGAGGAGATCGGGGTGGTGTTTGACGAGTGCTCCTTCCCGGAATCCCTCACCCCCCCACAACTGGGCAGCGTCCTGGGGCGGCTCCACCCCCAATGGGACCCTTTCCTTTGGAAGGACCTGCTGGAACGGCTGGAGCTGCCCAACAAAAAGGCCATCAACAAGTTCTCCCGGGGGATGAAGATGAAGCTGTCCATCGCCGCCGCTCTCAGCCACCGGCCCCGGCTGCTGCTGATGGATGAGCCTACCGGCGGCCTGGACCCCATGGTCCGGGGGGAGGTGCTGGACCTGTTCCAGGACTTCATCCAGGACGAGGACCACGGCATCCTCTTTTCCTCCCACATCACCAGCGACCTGGAGAAGGTGGCCGACTACATCACCTTTGTGGACAAGGGCCAGGCGCTGCTGGTGGAGGAAAAGGACACGCTGGTGGAGGTGTACGGGGTATTAAAGGGTCCCGTCGCCGGGATGGACCGGGTAGCCCCCGGGGACGCCATCGGACTCACCGCCACCCCCCACGGCTTTGAGGGGCTGGTGCGGGACAAGGCGGAGGCGGCCAAAAGATACCCGGACTTTGTGGTGGACCGGGCCAATCTGGAGGAGATCATCCTCTTCCTTACCAGGGAGAGCAGGGAAAGGAGCAACAAAAAATGATGGGATTGATATGGAAAGACTTTTTGGTGATCAAAAAGACGCTGCTTTACATGCTGGTGGTGGCGATATTGTTCGGGGGGGTGTACACCTCCATGGACAGCAACTATTTTCTCACCTTCTTCCTCTCCATCATGACGGTGAGCATCCTGCTTTCCACCCTCAGCTACGACGAGTTCTACCACTGGGACCGGTACGCCGCCACCCTGCCTGTCTCCCGCCCCAAGCTGGTGATCGCCAAGTACCTGGGGAGTTACATCCTGTTTTTTATCGGGGCGGTGTTTGCCGCCTGGCTCCAGCTGGGGGCCATGTACTTCCGGGGGGAAAGCTTTACCGTCGACACGGTGGCCACCATGGCCATCGCCCCGGCCATCGGTCTCATTGGGACGGCGGTGGTACTGCCTTGCAGCTACCGCTTCGGGGTACAGAAGAGCCGTTTGGCGATGTTGGTTTTTTACGGTGTTCCCAGTCTGCTGCTGGTGCTGGCGCTGCGGTTCATGCCGGATGCCTTTGCCCGGCTGGAGCAGGTGCAGATGATGCCTTGGCAGATGGTGGTGGGGCTGTATGCTGTGACGGCGGTCCTTCAGGGGGTTTCTATGTTGATCTCGGTGCGGGTGATGGAGGGGAAGGAGTTGTGAAGGGGCGCTCGAAGAGATGATTTGAAAATACCCCTAAGAACCTGTTCAGCATCTAACCGCAGGCCGACTGGCAGGTCTATTTCCGCCATGCTTTGCCAAATTTTTTTGCAATAGGTACAGTATTGCTGCAAAAATTTGTCTGCACCTGACGAAAAAACCTTGCCATCCGCCGCGCGTCCAGATGCGAAACAGGTTCTAAGAGGCAAGAAAGGACCCTGCCCCCAAAGACCCTCCTAACATTCAAAAGGACCACCCGGCCTGTGACCGGGCGGTCCTTTTTTCTGTTGGGTCATCCCTTCTTCTTTTCAAAGAAGGCGTCGATCTCCTTTTTGATGGCGTCCGGCTTGGAACTTTTCAGCAGGTACCCCGCCGGCCTGAGGGGCATCACCTTGATCATGCTGTCCGGGTCCCGGCGGCCGGTGAGAAAGATCACCGGGATGTTGGCGAAGGCTTCCTCGGAGCGGAGCATCTCCAGGGTCTGGCGGCCGTCGCAGACCGGCATCTCGTAGTCCAGCAGCACCAGGTCCGGCTGGTCCAGGGTGATGGACCGGATGGCCGCCACGCCGGATTCGGCCAGGGAGACCTGGTAATCCTGGTCCAGCATCCGCTTCATCCCCTGGCGGATGGTGGCGGAATCGTCCACCAGCAGGATCTTTGGCTTGTGGTGGGCCCCGCTGGTCTCCTCGTCCTGTTTGCGCTTGGCGGAAAGATACTCCTTCACCTCGGCGGTTATGGCGGTCACCTCCTGCTGGGCGGCGCCGATGCCGTCCTCCAGCAGGTGGGGGGCGATGACGCAGTAGGCGAAGTACCCCTCCCCGGTATCGAACAGCAGGCTGGCCTGGGGCTGGTTGCGCTGGAACAGCTTGTGGAACTGCTCGTAGAACAGCAGGTTCTCCTCCTGTAGTTCGTACCCGTCCATGGAGGGGAAGTGCTCCATCACCCGCTTGACGAACTGCCGGGCGGTGTACCGGGCGGCGTGGATGAGCATGTCGTCCAGCTTGTTGGTCTGGATGCCCATGATCTTGCCCACCGTGTTGATGAGCACCCGGTCCTCGAACACCAGGATGACCTCCTGCTTTTTCTCGTCCCCGGGCAGGCCGTAGACCAGGTGGTAATAGACCCCCTTGCCGAACTTTTCGCCGCCGTAGGCGTCGCTGATCAGGTGGGACTCCAGGTGGAACATATCAAAGACCAGCCGGAGTATCACCTTCTTCATCGCCTTCAGTTCCTGGTCCGGCAGCAGGTTCTCCCACCGGCGGACCTTCTTGCCGGTGATGGAAAGGTCCTCGGTGAGGGTGTGGGCGATGAGCCACCCGGCGCAGACCCCCAGGAAGTGGTCCACCGCCTCGTTGGAATAGTCGCTGCGCTCCAGTTCCTCCTCCAGGACGGGGAGGGTGTTCTCCCGGAAGCCCGCGTGGACGCGGGCGTGCTCCTCCAGCCCGTCGTAATGGATGGAGCGCATATATGCCTCCTCCGCCCCGAAGTGGTTTATAGCGTGGGCCCGGAAGAACTTGATGCTCTCCTGGCAGGCCCACTGGTTGTTTTTCTCCTCCTGCCGCAGGGCGAACAGCTTGTTGATGATCTTGAACAGCTGCTGATGATCCCTGTCGATGGCAGGCACGCCAATATTAAAATCCTCCTGCCAAACAAATTGTGAATCCATCCCAGATGACCCTCCAAAACTTATATTCTCTGCCACATTTTGGCTACAATACCATTATACATCATGGACGAGCGGAAAGACAAGAGGTGATGTGAAAAACCCAAAACATCCTTTCCGGGGCTAAAACTCCAGCGCCGCCACCCGGGTGGAGATGAAGTTCCCCAGGGGAGCAGGCCGCATAGCTGCGCGCCCCTTGTCGCCAGCAAACGGTGATTTTTCCCATCCGCCCCAACTTCCCCCTGTTTCTGTCTACCATTGTACCTCCTTCCCCCGTGATTGGCAAGCGGCGGACGAGGTTTTCTGTTGACATTTTTTGCCGGAAAGATGTGAACCGGGAGGCGGCTCGGGTTGTGTATGGGGCTTTTTTGAGGGGGGCCTTTTGGGGCTCGTTCCTTTCCGTAAAAGCCATGGAAAGAAACACCGCCCCCAGCCAAAGGCCAAAGGCGGTTTTTATAATGTTACTGTGTAACTTCCTCCATCTCAGCCCCCAGCTGTTCCAGCAGTTCCCGAAGCTGAGTGACCTCCATGGTCTCGCCACCCTGGTAAAGGATGAGCATGCCGCTGGCCGACACCGCCCCGCCCTCCCCGGGGATGAAGGAGACCGCCGCCGGAACGGCGTTTTGGTAGGTGTACAGGTAGATGACGCTCTCCGGCGGCTGGCTGCTGACAAAGCAGTCGCTGGCGGTGCAGACGCTGGCCGCCGCCAGGACGTTGGCGCCGCCCATGGCGTTGATCTGGGTGGGCAGGGCGGAGGTGACCCGGGCCTGGATAACCTGACGCAGTTCCGGGGAGAAGCCCGATATGCTGCCCATCCCCGCCAGGGCCAGGAGACTGTCTAAGGCGGTCTCCGGCAGGCGGATGGCGTAGACCGCCTGGGGGGCGGAAAAGTCGCCCTCCCCGGCGGCGGCCAGCAGCTGCTGCACCTCCTGGTCACCGGTGTAGAGGTTGGTGTACTGGCTGCTCCTCACCATCTCCGCCATCAGCGACACCAACTCCTGGCCGTGCTGCTGCAACGACTTTTCCGGGGCGGCGGGGGCCTGGCTGCTCTCCGGGGCGGCGGGGGGCTCCCCCAGGACGGAGGAGGGGTCCGGGGCCGTCTTCTGCCGGCAGCCCGCCAGGGCCACCAGGGCCAGGGCCATCAGCAGCGCCACCATTTTCCTTGCTTGTTTCATCCTAGATCATCCTTTCCGTGACAGTGGCCGCAGCCGCAGCTTTCCCCGCAGGGCTGATCCTCCCTGCGCAGCAGGGCCTGGAGGGCCTGGGCGGTCTCCCGCTGGTGGCGCTCCTGCTCCTTGCGGCCCGCCATCTCCATAAAAGCGTATTCCTCCGGGTCGAAGAGAACGCCCCCCAGGGGAACCTCCCCGGCCATCAGCTTCCCCAGAAAATCCGGGAAGTCGCTGGCGAATACCACCGGCTCCTCAAATTCCGGTTCCCAGCCGTGGAGGACGCACCCCGCCGGGCCGTGGGCCCCGGCCAGGTCGAAGCCGTAATACTCGTACCCGCTGCCCACCGCCAGGAAGAAGGGCAGCACCCCGTCCCAAAAGGCGGTGACCCGGGCCTCCTCGTCGGGGTCCATCATATCCCGGGCGGCGTCAAGGCTCATCCGCCGGCACTCGTCCCAGCGGAAGGCGTCGGGGTCGTCCTGGCGGTAGCCCTCCTCGCAGAGGAACCATTCGGTGTCCATGGGCCCGGCGCAGATGACCACCAGGTCCAGAAAGGCCAGGTAGTCCGCCGGGAACCGGTGGCGGCGGGTGACCTCCTCCGGCAGCCGGAGGGGGACGGTCCGGGGCTCCACCGTCCAGCCCTTCCCCCGGGCCCAGTCAAAGAATCCCTGGTAGTCCATGGCCTTACAGTCCCTCCACCAGCTGCTTGTAATGGCGGCCCCGGGCCTCGAAGTTCTTGTACCGGTCGAAGCTGGCGCTGGCGGGGGAGAGGGAGACGATATCCCCCTCCCGGGCCTCCTGCCGGGCCAGCTGCACCGCCTCCTCCAGGCCGGCGGCGTGGAGGATCTTCAGCCCGCTCTTTTCCCAGCCGGGACAGTCGGTGACGGCGGCCTCGATCTTGGGGGCGGTGGCGCCGGTGAGGATGAGCACCTTGGCCTTCTCCAGCAGCACCGGGGCCAGGGGGGCGTAGGGGATCTTCTTATCGTACCCGCCGGCGATGACGATGATCTGCTGGTCAAAGGAGAGCAGCCCGGCGATGGTGCGGCTGGGGCTGGTGGCGATGGAATCGTTGTACCACCGCACCCCGTCCAGTTCCCGGACGAACTCGATGCGGTGCTCCACCCCGGCGAACTCGTGGGCCACCTTGCGGATGGTGTCCAGGGACACCAGGCCCCAGACGGCGGTGATGGCCGCCAGGTAGTTCTGGACGTTGTGGGCGCCGGGGATGCGGATCTCCTCCGCCCTCATCAGCCGGGTCTGGCTGCCGTTTTCGGAGTACCACAGGGTGCCGTACTGGTCCTCCCAGGCGCCCCGGTAGACGTTCACCTGGCGGGAGAAGGTGCAGACGCTGCCCCGGACGTCGGGGGCGTACTTCCGGGCCAGGTCGTTGTCGGCGTTGAGCACCGCCTTGCCGAAGGCGTTCTGGTGCAGCAGGATGTTCCGCTTGGCGGCGACGTAGGCCTTCATGGTGCCGTGGATATCCAGGTGGTTGGGGGAGACGTTGGTGACCACGGCGATATCCGGGCTGCGGCGCAGGGAGATGAGTTGGAAGCTGGACAGTTCCACCACGGCGTAATCCTCCGGGCTCACCGTCTCGATCTCCGGGAAGAGGGCCTTGCCGATGTTGCCCCCCAGGTGCACCGTTTTCCCCTCCGCCCGGAGCATCTCGGCGATGAGGGTGGTGGTGGTGGTCTTGCCGTCGCTGCCGGTGACCCCGATGATGGGGCAGGGGCAGAGGTCGAAGAACATCTCCAGGTCGCTGGTGATGACACGGCCCTCCTTCCGGGCGGCCACCAGTTCCGGCAGGTCAAAGGGGACGCCGGGGGCCCGGAAGATGATATCCTCCTCCAGCCGGCGGAGGTAGTCGTGGCCCAGCACCAGGCTGACCCCGGCCTCCTCCATCTCCCGGCAGATATCCCCCAGTTCGGCACGCTCCTGGCGGTCGTGGATGGTGACGTGGATGCCCTTGGCCGCCAGCATCTTGGCGATGCCGTTGTTGGTGACCCCAAGGCCCACCATGCCTACCTTTTTGCTCCCCAGCAGTTGAAAAAAGTTCGGGATGCGCTGCTCCATTGTCAAAACACCTGTCTTTCTATCCAAAAAGCTATCTGTTTATTTGTTCAGCTTGCCTGCCACGTTTTTTAATATCTCTTCCCCCGCCTTGGCGGCTGCGGCCGCGGTCTTGGCGGCGGTGCCGGCTGCCGCCGCGGCTGTTTTGGCGGCGGCCTCCATCACTGTCCCGGCGGTCTGGTACAGCTTGCCGGTGACGCCGAACTCCCCCCGGGGGGCGCGGTTGAGACAGCAGAAGGCCACCAGCCGGGGCCCGCCGTTGATGGTGATGCAGGGGCCGGCGCTCTCCACCACCGCCGGGGGATGGCCGGTGTAGGCGGTAAGGCGGCGCTCCAGGTCCTCCGCCAGGTCCCGGGGGGTGCCCACCAGGATACCGTAATCCCCGGCGGGGAGCATCCGGCTGACGGCGATCTTCTCCATGGCCTCGGTGATCTTGCCGTTGCCCCGGACCTTGGCGTCGGCGGCGGTGTGCCCCTCGATGATGTGGATCACCGGGCGGATGCCCAGGGTGTCCCCCACAAAGGCGATGGTGCGGCTCACCCGGCCGCTGCGCCTCACGTACTCGAAGGAGAGGGGGCAGAAGTAGATCTCCACCCGGTCGAACC
This sequence comes from uncultured Angelakisella sp., assembly GCA_910585525.1. GTDB lineage: Bacteria > Bacillota > Clostridia > Oscillospirales > Ruminococcaceae > Angelakisella. Next base: position 22,487 of record CAJUFR010000021.1, on the reverse strand, counting down.
AGTCGTCGAAGAAGGCCAGTATCTCGTCCAGGCTCCTGCCGTTTTTGGCCATCCGGGCGGCCTTCATCACCGGGATGCCGTAGGCGATGGAGTAGGTGCGGCTGTCCACGATCTCCACCCGGAATTTGCCCTCCGCCTCGGGGTGCTCCTCAAAGAAGTCGTCCCGGGCGTGGCAGGCGGCGGTGTAGCAGACCGAGCCCCGGGCGTTGATGCAGACGATGCAGGCGGCGGTGTACTCCTCCTGCCAGGCCCGCTCCAGCCGGGAGAGATACTCGGTGGAGTTGACCCCCGCCGACACCGGCAGTTCCTTGCTCTGACCGCAGAGGTCGTAGAACTCCTGGGGGCTGATATCGTAGCTTTCCCGGTAGGTCCTGCCCAGGACGGTGACGGTAAGGGGGGCTTCCTCCACCCCCTGGGCCAGGGCGGTGGAAAGGGGGATATCACAGGCGGTATCGGTGATGAACTTGATCTTTTCCATGGTTCCAGCGGCCACCTTTCCGGGCCCCTTGTGTCAAAAGAACGGGCCCTGATGAACTTCCTTTCTATTATAGCACAAACGGGGGCGATACTCCAAGCAGAACCGAAGGGCCTTTTGCAAAAAGCCCCCGCCTGCCGGCGGGACAGGCGGGGAAAGGGGGGTCACGCCTCCACCCTGCGGATGATGCCCATGGGGGTCTGCTCGCTCTGCTGGCCCAGGGGGTTGTCCTTCAGGACACGGGTGTAAAGTTCGTCCGGCAGGTCCCTGGGGCACCGGCCCAGGATGTTCCCCCCCAGGTCGTTGATATCGGTGATAAGGGTGGGGTGGCCGGTCCGGGCGGAGACCTCCTCCGCCACCTTGTCCGGGTCGGCGGGGCCCAGCACCACGTACTCGTTGTAGGGGGGGAGGGTAAAGTCGCAGGGGCCGTCGATGGCCCGGGCCTTGTCCCCCGCCACCTTGTAGAACCACCCCCGGATGCCGAACAGCTTCCCCACGGCGGAGACCGCCGCCGCCAGGAGGATGCGGAGGGTGCCGCACTCCCGCAGCGCCATCTCCATCGTCTCCGGCATGGCGAGGCCGATGCCGTAGGGGGTCTTCAGCACGAATTTGGAGAGGAACCGGGCCAGGGGGCGGGGGTGGATATCTCTTAGGGGGATGGCCCGCTTCTGGGTGCAGGCCACCGCCTTTTCGGTGATGAAGAGGATATCCCCCTCCTGCATGTGGGGGGCGGCGTAGGTCATGGCCACCTCCGGGATGCTGTCCCCGTCCTTGATGACATGGGTCTTGATGCAGAGGCGGCGGTAGTCCACGCCGTCCACCGTGATGACTTCGTTCTTGCCGGGATTTACCACCGGGGTCTTTTCCAGTTCCATGGTGTTTTTCGCTCCTTATGTCCAGTTATTTATGATGCCTGTGACGCCTGCTTGATGTTGCCCACCGACCAGAGGGTGACGGTGCCCAGGACTATTATACCACCGATGAGGGCAAAAAAACCAGGCCGCTCCCCCAGCACCACCAGCACCCACACCGGGTTGAGGAGGGGCTCGATCATCCCCAGCAGGGAGCAGGAGAGGGGGGAACAGCGCCGCACGGCGATGGCGTAAAGGATGTAGGGGATGCCCAGCTGAAAGACGCCCAGGATGAGGATGGCGGCTACGGTCTGGGGGGTCACCTCCACCGGGGTGAGGAACAGGAAGGGGAGCCCCGCCAGCCCCGCCCCCAGGTGCCCCGCCACCAGGGCGGTCATGGAACTTTGGTCGTCCGGCAGCCGGCTGGAGCAGACGAACATCAGCGCCATGGTCATGCCGGAGCAGAGGGCCAGCAGGTTGCCCAACATCCCCCCCGGGGTGAGTTGGTCCAGGAAAAACAGGGCGATGCCCCCCATAACCACCCCCACCATCACCAACTCCCGGCGGCTGTACCGGGCCTTAAAGAACAGGGCGCTGATGACCATGATGTAAAGGGGGGAGGTGGACTGCAAAACGATGGCGTTGGCGCTGGTGGTCAGCTTGTTGGCCGAGACGAAAAGCAGCATCGTCCCCATCAGCCCCAGGCCGCTGAGCCAGACCAGGGGGTCTTTCAGGACCAGGCGGTAGCCCATCCGCTTCATGTAGATAAGGATGATGGAGGCGGCGATGGTGGAGCGGATGCCGCAGATCACCGCCGGGTGCCAGGGCAGGAGTTTGATGAACAGCCCCCCGATGCTCCACAGGAAGGCGCAGAGGGCCATGAGGAGCATCGCCTTTTTTTGAGAGATCTGCATAGGATGATAACATCTCTTTCCTTTAAAGATAACGGTCCATCCCCCCGCCGTGAATCATTCTGGAAGTCCCTGGGGAAAATGGGAGCGGATACCCTTGTAATTCTACTAAAAAAAGGGTATCATTACAAGTAGCTGCAAAAATTTTGTCGTATCCAGCCGGGGTCCCTTCCGGCCCCCGGTCCCTGTCACAGAGGAGGGCGCGTCCTTGGTCTTTTCCAACCTGTTTTTCCTGTATCTCTTCCTTCCCGCCAACATCATCCTCTATTTCGCCGCCCGGTCCACCCGGACGCGGAATCTGATTATGGTCTGCTTCTCCCTTTTCTTCTACGCCTGGGGGGAGCCGGTGTGGGTGTTCCTCCTCATCGCCACCGCCTTTGTCAACTGGCTGCTGGCGCTGCGGGTCCAACGGCACCGGGAGGCGCCGGGGGAGAGCGGTCCCCGCCTGGCCCTTTGGGGGGCGGTGGCGCTGGACCTGTCGCTGCTGGTGCTCTTTAAGTACACCGGCTTTTTGTACCAGAACATCAACGCCCTTTTCGGTACCAGCTTTACGGGGCCGGGGCTGGTGCTGCCCATCGGCATCAGCTTCTACACCTTCCAGATCATCTCCTACCTGGCCGACGTCTACCGGGGGGAGGTGGAGGCCCAGCCCAGCTTTGTCAAATTCCTGATGTACGTCACCATGTACCACCAGCTGGTGGCGGGCCCCATCGTCCGGTACCAGTGGATCGCCCGGGAGATCGACCACCGCCGGGTGGACCCGGTGGAGGTGTGGAACGGCCTCTGCCGGTTCTGCGTGGGGCTCTGCAAAAAGGTGGTGGTGGCCAACGCCGCCGGCAAGCTGGCGGCCCAGTACCTGGACGGGGACCTCGGCCGCCTTACCACCGCCGGGGCGCTGTTCGGCATCCTGATGTTCACCCTCCAGATATACTATGACTTTTCCGCCTACTCGGATATGGCCATCGGCATGGGGCGTGTCTTTGGCTTCCACTACATGGAGAACTTCAACTACCCCTACATCGCCCGTTCGGTCACCGACTTCTGGCGGCGGTGGCATATCTCCCTTTCCACCTTCTTCCGGGACTATGTCTACATCCCCCTGGGGGGGAAGTACCGGCACCAGCTGCGGAACATCTGCATCGTGTGGCTGCTGACCGGGCTGTGGCACGGGGCCAGCTGGAACTTCGTGCTGTGGGGGGCCTGGTACGGCCTGCTGCTCATCCTGGAAAAAAAGCTGCTCCTCCGGCTGCTGGACCGCCTTCCCGGCTTTGTGGGCTGGCTCTGGTCCTTCTTCGCCGTGCTGGTGGGGTGGAGCATCTTCTACTTTGTGGACTTTGACCGGCTGCTGGCCTTCCTCCCTGTCCTGCTGGGGGGGCGGGTGGCCCCCGACCCCGGCCTTGGGGTGACGGTGCAGAACAACCTGTTCTGGATCCTGCTGTCGGCGGCCTTCTGCGCCCCGGTCCTGCCCTGGCTGGGCAGGCTGACCGACCGCTTCGCCACCGGGGAGCGGCGGCAGGCGGCGGTGGTGGCGTTCCAGGCGGCGGCCTGCCTGCTGCTGGTGATGGTCTCCACCGCCTACCTGGTGGGCCAAAGCTACAACCCCTTCCTTTACTTCCGGTTCTGACTGTCTTTATAAAAAGGAGTGACGCGCCATGCCCCAGCATGAAAAAGAACCCCGCTCCGGGGCCTATCTCCGGGCCTGTCAGGGTGCCGCCGTCTTTTTGGTGACGGTGCTGGCCCTGGTGGGTCTCCTTTCCCTGACGCTGCCCAAGCCGGCCTTCTCGGAGTACGAGAAGCGGGAATTGGCGGCCTTCCCGCCCCTCACCCCCCAGGCCCTGTGGAGCGGGGACTGGATGCGGGACTTTGAGGCCTACTACGCCGACACCTTCCCCGGCCGGGACGGCTTCATCGCCGCCACCGCCCTGCTGGACGACTGGAAGGGGGTCCGTGGGGAGGACGAGATCAAGATCTACAACACCAACCAGGGGGGGCAGGGCAGCCCAGGGGGGGAGCCCTCCAGCCAGCCGGCGGCTCCGCCCCCGTCCTCTTCCTCTCTCCCGCCGCCGTCCTCCTCCGAGGCATCCTCCCAGGAGCCGTCCTCCAGCCAGGACCCGGCCCCGGAGAGCAGCCAGCCCTCCTCCGCCTCCCAGGCCCCTGACGCCCCCCCGGAGGTGCCGGACGGCTACCTCACCGAGGGGTACTGCATCGTGGGGGACCGGGGGATGACCCTCTTTGGCGGGTACCGCCCCGTGGCGGAGCAGTACGCCGGTATCCTTACCCGCTTTGCCGACCGGGTGAAGGACCAGGCCAAGGTCTACAACATCGTGGTGCCCTGCTCCGGGGAATTCTACCTGCCGGAGAAGTACCAGTCCCTCTCCAATTCCCAGAAGGAGAACATCCAGTACCTCTACTCCCAACTGGGGGAGAGCGTCACCGGGGTGGACGCCTACAGCTGGATCGCCAGCAACACCGACAAATACCTCTACTTCCGCACCGACCACCACTGGACCGGGCTGGGGGCCTACTACGCCTACGTGGCCTTCTGCCGGGCCGCCGGGCTGGAGGAGATCAACATCGCCCAGGTGGAGAAGCGGACCAAGGAGGGCTTTTTGGGCACCGTCTACAACGCCACCCGGGATCCCCGGCTGGAGCAGAACCCTGACCAGGTGGATTACTGGATCACCGCCCCCAACGCCACCGCCCAGCTGTACCTCAAGGGCCAGAGCGTCCCCCTGGAGGTCTACCCCTGGTCCGAATCCTCCGCCGGGGGGAACAGCTACGGGGTGTTCATCTGGGCGGATAACCCCCTCTTTGCTGTCCACAACCCGGACCTGCAAAACGGCAGGAAGGCGCTGGTGCTGAAGGAATCCTACGGCAACGCCTTCGCCCCCTGGCTCTTTGCCAACTACGAGGATGTCTATGTCATCGACTACCGCCATTATGAGAAGTCGGTCACCAGCTTCGTCAAGGAAAACGGCATCGATACCGTTATCTTCATCAACAATTCCTTTGCCGCCAATACCGGCTTCCACGCCCAGCGCATCGATTACCTCTGCAACCAGCTGGGGTAACATAAAATGACTACAAAAAGGAGGGCCACGGGATGAAGCGATGGATACAGCGGATTTTGGCCGGGGCCCTCTGCCTGGCGCTGGCGGGCTGCGGCGGCCCCCGGCTGGAGGAATACCCCCGGGTGGAGCCGGAACAAAAGGAGACCGCCCCCCAGGCGCTGACCATCGACCTGCCCCGGGATTCCGACCAGCTGACGGTGGACGCCGTCAACCAGCTGTCCGCCGCCGTGCTGGAACTCAGCGGCGGGGCGGTGACCCTGTCCCCCATCTTCTCCGACCGCCCGGCCATCGCCCTCCGGGAGGGGTCCACCCATATGGCCCTGCTCACCAACCGGGACATCCTGGAGGCGGAGCCCGCCCTCTCCTTCATCGATTGGCCCTTCTTCTGGGACAGCCCGGAGCAGTACCTCACCGTCATGGGGGCGGAGGAGGGACTGGTCCGGGGCAGCGGCGACCTGGCCGCCGCCCTGGGGGGCCAGGTGGCGGGGGTATGGTACGGGGGCCGTGTGTCGCTCCTCTGCCGCGCCGCCTTCTACGAGGAGGTGGCCTTTGCCGGGTCGGTGTTCGGCGGGCTGGAGGGGCGGGGCGGCACCGGCTACTTCACCGACATCGGGGAGGACCTCCAGGCCCGGGAGACGCTGGAGCGGGAGCCGGAGGAACTGCTGCCCCTGCTGGACCAGCGGGAGGTGAAGTATTTGGAATACCCCCTCCTCTCCCTGGACGCCGAGGGACTGCCCCAGTCATTAAAATACCTGGAGGACACCGCCCACCGGGTCCAGGGCCACTGGCTGGCCATCTCGGACCAGGTGGAGCCGGAGACGGCGGCGCTGCTCCAGGCGGCCGCCGCCTATGTCCCCCAGTCCGCCCTCACCGCCCGTCTCCAGGCGGAGGAGGCGATGCTGGCGGAACTGGAGGCCCAGGGCATCCGGGTGAGGAAGCTGGACTACTACTCCCTCCACCGGGCCGCCCGGGAGCACTTCCGCCGCAACCGGGAGGCCCTGGGCTGCACCCAGCGGGTGTGGGAGGAACTGGGCGTGTTTTTGGGGTTTTGATCCTAGAACCTGTTCAGCATCTATCCGCACGTCGACTGGCAGGTCTTTTTCCGCCATGTTTTGCCAAACTTTTTTGCAATACATACAGTATTGCTGCAAAAATTTGTCTGCGCCTGGCGAAAAAATCCCTTGCCATCCGCCGCGCGTCTAGATACTAAACAGGTTCTTAGACTCCAGGCACACACCATCGCCCCGCACCCAAGTTAGGCCCCGCAGGGGCCGTGCAGGGCGTGACAGCGGTGGCACGCCGCCCCAGCAAAAAGCGTTCCCCCTGGAAGGTGACGGCGTACCCCTCCTGCCCCTCCAGCACCGCCTGCCAGTGGCCCCGGGGCGTTTCGCCCTCCGCCGGGTAGAAGGTCCCCATCCGGGCTGTGCCGCCGGCCAGGGCCAGGGAAAGGTCCCCGGGCTGCTCCGGTCCCGCCGCCGCGGCCACCGTCCTGCCGCGGCCCAGCACCCGGCCCTCCGCCAGGAAGGTCATATCGGTGATGGTGAGATACAGTTCTTTCATGATGGTGTCCTCCTTTTTTCTTTCTGACACCAGTATAACAGACGGTGTGTACCGTTATCAGGACAGTTAACGAGGCCGGACGGCCTTTTTCCATGGTTTGGGAGGAAAGGAGGGTCATGGATGGAGCGGAGGCGCTTCCGCCAGGTCTATCTGGAGATCACCAACATATGCAACCTGCGCTGCTCCTTCTGCCCCCCGGGGCGGCGGCCGGGAGGGTATCTCTCCCGGGAGGATTTCCTCCGGGCCCTGGAGCAGATACGCCCCTACAGCCGCTACCTTTACTTCCACGTCAAGGGGGAGCCGCTGCTCCACCCCCTGCTGCCGGAGTTTTTGGAGTTGGCAGGGGACTACGGCTTCCAGGTGACCCTTACCACCAACGGCGTTTTGGTGCCGAAGCTGGCCCCGGTCCTGGCGGCGGCCCCGGCGCTGCGCCAGGTGAATCTTTCCCTCCACAGCTACCAGGAGGGGGCCCACGGCCCCGCCCCGGACTACGTCGCCGCCCTGGCCGCCTACGCCCGCCAGGGTGCGGCGGCGGGCAAGCACACGGTGTTCCGGGTCTGGACCCTGGACGGCGGCGGGGAGGCCGACCCGGCCAGCCAAAGGATGCTGGCCCTGCTGGAGAAGGAGTTCCCCGGCTGTGGCAGCCTGGCCGCCCGCAGTGGCCAGCGGTCGGTGACATTGGCCCCCCATGTCTTTGTCAGCTTTGCCCGGCAGTTCCAGTGGCCCAGCCTGGCCGCCCCGGTCATCCCCGGCCCGGGCAGCTGCTACGGGGTGCGGCGGATGATCGGCGTCCTGTGGGACGGCACGGTGGTGCCCTGCTGCCTGGACGGGGAGGGGGAATGTCCCCTGGGCAACCTTCTCCGGGAGGAACTGGCGGACATCCTGGCCCGGCCGCTGCCGGAGGAGATGGCCCAGGGCTTTCGGGAGCGCCGTATCACCCAGCAGCTATGCCGCCGCTGCGGCTACCGCACCCGGTTCGGGACCGGGGATGAATAAATACCACCCCCGTGTGGAGAATACCTAGCAACGGTATTTTTTGCGCGGGGGTGTTTTTTATGGAGCGGCGGAGGAAGCGGCTGCGGGAATATCTGGGGCTGTTCCTGCTGGGGGCGGCGGGGTACAGCCTGCTGGAGGTGCTGTGGCGGGGCTACACCCACTGGACCATGGGGGTGACGGGGGGGCTGTGTCTCTCCACCCTCTACCGTGTCAGCGGGGCGGTAAAGGGCTGGGGGACGGCGGCCCGGTGCGCCCTGGGCTCCGCCGTCATCACCGGCTACGAGTTGGCGGTGGGGTGGTTGGTGAACCTGAAGCTGGGCTGGGACGTCTGGGACTACTCCGACCTCCCCTTCCACTACCGGGGGCAGATATGCCTGTTGTACAGCACCATCTGGTTCCTGCTGTCGCTGCCCATCTTCGGCCTTTGCTACCTGCTGAAAAGCCACCACCGGCGGTGAAAAAACAAGAAAGAAAAAATTTCCTGGGGGGCTTGCATTTTGGGGAAGGATAGGATATAATATATTTCTGTCAGGCAAAGTTGAATAAATTTTTGTTTGGACAGGACTTGGAGAGATGGCTGAGTTGGTCTAAGGCGCACGACTGGAAATCGTGTAACGGCTAATACCCGTTCAAGGGTTCGAATCCCTTTCTCTCCGCCATGGCGTGGCCGCCAAGGCACGCCCTACACGGCCTTCGGCCTTACTGGTCGAAGGCCGTTGCTTTGTGCCTGGAGACCTGCGCAGCATTCCCCCCAATTAGACGCAGCAAACAAGCCCCGCCGTTTCCGGCGGGGCTTTCTCTTTGGAGGGGGATGGGGTTGTTTTCAGTTGGCCAGGATCTTCTCGTACATCTCGATGTACTTCTTGGCGGAACTGGCCCAGCTGAAGTCGCAGACCATGGCGTGGGCCACCGCTTTCTTCCACTCCGCCTCGTTGTGGTACAGGTCCACCGCCCGGCGCAGGGAGCCCAGCATGTCATGGGCGTTGTAGGTCTTGAAGGTGAAGCCGTTGCCGTCCTCGCCGCCCAGGTCGCTGATGGAATCCCGCAGGCCGCCGGTCTCCCGGATGACCGGGATGGTGCCGTACCGCAGCGCAACCATCTGGGCCAGGCCGCAGGGCTCGCTCTTGGAGGGCATCAGAAGGATGTCGCCGCCGGCGTACATCTTCCGGGCCAGTTCCGGCACAAAGCCCTGCCAGAAGGCCACGGTGCCGGGGTGGGTGTCCGCCTGCTCCCGGAAGAAGTTCTCGTAGATGTAATCCCCGGTGCCCAGCACCGCGAACTGGCAGCCCAGTTCCAGTATCTCCCCGAAGATGTACCGGATCAGGTCCAGCCCCTTCATCCCCACCAGGCGGGAGACCACCACCACCAGCGGCCTTTTGGGGTCCTGGGCCAGGCCCAGCCGCTCCTGGAGCTTCTGCTTGTTCTCCGCCTTGCCGGCCAGCTTCTTGGGGGTGTAGTGGGCGTAGACGTCGGGGTCGGTCTTTGGGTCATAGCCCGCCACGTCGATGCCGTTGAGGATGCCGCAGAGTTTATACGCCTTTTCCCGCAGGATCTTGTCCAGGCCGAAGCCGAACCAGGAATCCAGGATCTCCTGGGCGTAGGAGGGGCTGACGGTGGAGATCATGTCGCATTGTTCGATGGCGCCCTTCATCATGTTCACGGTGCCGTCGTAGGCCACCATGTTCACGGCGTAGCCGGGCAGGCCGCAGATATCGGTGGCGATCTCCATGCCGTACTTGCCCTGGTACTGGATGTTGTGGATGGTAAAGACGGTGCGCAGGTGGCGGAATTTTTCGATGCCCCGGTAAAAGACGTTGAGGAACACCGGCACCATGGCGGTCTGCCAGTCGTTGCAGTTGATGAGGTCCGGCTCGTAATCCACCACGGTGAGCATCTCCAGCACCGCCTTGGAGAAGAAAACGAACCGCTCGGCGTCATCGTAGAAGCCGTAGATGCCGTCCCGCTTGAAGTAATACTCGTTATCCAGCAGGTAGTAGGTCACCCCGTCCACGTCGGCCTTAAAGAGGCCGCAGTACTGGTTGCGCCAGGACAGGGGGACATTAAAGTGGGTGACATACTCCAGCTTTTCCCGCAGCTGGGGTTTGATGCCGGAGTAGAGGGGCAGCACCACCCGGCACTCCACCCCTTCCTTTTGCAGCGCCGCCGGCAGGGAGCCGGCAACATCGGCAAGGCCGCCGGAAGCGATAAAGGGCAGCGCCTCACTGGCCGCGTAAAGTATCTTCATAACGATCCGCCTTTCTGTAACTGTTGCTGTTATGCAAAGACCCGCCCGGCCCTCCGGCGCCCTGCCGGAGGGCGGCGCTTTTACCAGTTAGATATGGGACTTTTTGGGGACATAGACCGGGTAGGTGAGGTAGCCCGCCAGGCGGCGGCCGTCCTTGATGAGCACGTCCTTATCCAGGATGACGTAATCCAGCTGGGCGTTGTCGTCGATGACGCTGCCCTGCATGACGATGGAGTTCTTCACCACCGCCCCCTGGCCCACCTTGACGCCGCGGAAGATGATGGAGTTTTCCACCGTGCCCTCGATGATGCAGCCGTCGGCCACCAGGGAGTTTTTGACGTTGGAGGAAAGGCCGTACTTGGCCGGGGCCTCGTCCCGGATCTTGGTGAGGATGGGGCGCTCCGGCAGGAACAACTCCTCCCGGACCTTCTCGTCCAGCAGCGCCATGTTGGCCACAAAATATTCGGTGAGGTTATGGATGTGGTAGAACCAGCCGTGGCCCTTGTAGCAGTAGACGCTGTGGCTCCGGGCCTGGTCCTGGATGATCTCGTTGATGGAGTATTTGCCGTGGCTCACCCCGTCCACCGCCAGCCGCAGCAGCAGCTCCCGGTCAAAGATGGCGGCGTTCATGTAGACGTCCTGCTCCCCCCGGGCGTCGGCGGACTGGAAGGCGTCACGGAGGAAGCCGTCCTCCTGGATGGAGAGGACCAGGTCCTCCCCGTGGTGGGGGGCCACGTCGTACCGACCGCAGAGGATGGAGATGCCGGCGCCGCTCTCCTCGTGCTCCGCCAGCATGGCGTTGTAGTCGATGTTGGCCACCACGTCGCAGTCACAGAGCAGCACGTACTTGGCCTTGGAGGAGGCCAGGAAGGCGTAGATGTTGCTGATGGCGTCCAGGTTGCCCCGGTACATCCCCGCACCTGCCCTGGCGTAGGGGGGCAGGATGGTGAGACCGCCGATCTTCCGGGCCAGGTCCCACTCGCGGCCGGACCCCACGTGGTCCATCAGGGAATGGTAGTTGGACTTGGTGATCATGCCCACGTCCCGGATACCGGCGTTGACCATGTTGGAAAGGGCGAAGTCCACCAGGCGGTACCGCCCGCCGTAGGGCACCGAGCCCATGGTCCGCACCATGGTCAGGTCACCCATCCTGTCATCGTGCATATTGGAGAAGACGATCCCCAGAACCTTGCTCTCACTCATGGCTCTCCACCTCCTGGATGTCGGATTCGATCATGGCCTTGGGGGGAACGACGGCGCCCTTGCCCACGGTGACGCCGTTGCCGATGACCGCCACGCCCCACTGGCTCTTGTCCTCCACCAACTCCGGGCGCTCGCCCACCTTGGCGTTCTCCCCGATGACGGTGTTTTCCGCGATGATGGCGTACTGCACCAGGGCGCCCTTCTTCACCACCGAGCCGGGCATGATGATGGAATCACGGACCACAGCGCCTTCCTCCACCGTGACCCCGGCGAAGAGAACCGAGAAGTCGATCTCGCCGCCCACCCGGCAGCCCTCGGTGATGAGGGAGTTTTCCACATGGGCGGTGTCCGCCAGGAAGTGGGGGGGCTGGCAGGGGTTGCGGGAGTAGATCTTCCACCCGGGATCGTAGAGGGCCAGGGGATCGCTGGGGGCCAGCAGGTCCATGTTGGCCTCCCACAGGCTGTCGATGGTGCCCACGTCCTTCCAGTAGCCGTCAAAGGCGTAGGCGTACATCTTCTCGTGGTTTGCCAGCATGGCGGGGATGATGTTTTTGCCAAAGTCGTTGGCCGACTTCTGGTCCGCCTCGTCCTCGATGAGGTACTGGCGCAGCTTATCCCACCGGAAGATGTAGACGCCCATGGACGCCAGGTTGCTCTTGGGCTTTTTGGGCTTCTCCTCGAACTCGAAGATCTGGGTGTCCGGCTTGGTGTTCATGATGCCGAACCGGCTGGCCTCCTCCATGGGGACCTCGATGACGGCGATGGTGCAGTCGGCCCCCATCTTCTCGTGGTGCTCCAGCATTTTGGTGTAGTCCATCTTGTAGATGTGGTCGCCGGAAAGGATCAGGACATGCTCCGGGTTGTACCGCTCGATGAAGTTGATGTTCTGATAGATGGCGTTGGCGGTGCCGGTGTACCAGTCGGAGCCGGAGCTCTTCTGGTAGGGGGGCAGGGTGTAGAGACCGCCGTCCAGCCGGTCCAGGTCCCAGGGGCGGCCGTTGCCCAGGTACTCGTTGAGCACCAGCGGCTGGTACTGGGTCAGCACCCCCACTGTGTCGATGCCGGAATTGACGCAGTTGGACAGCGGGAAGTCGATGATACGGTACTTGCCGCCGAAGGGCACCGCCGGCTTGGCCAGCTTCTGGGTGAGGGTGTACAGCCGGCTTCCCTGCCCGCCGGCCAGGAGCATCGCCACCCACTTCTTTTTGGTCGACATAATGTTTTCTCCCTCCTGATGCTAGAAAATATAAGGTATCTCCTAATTCAGAAAAGCGCTCAGGGCTTTTGCTTCGGGGCGCGGGGGGCCTTTTTGGGCTTCTCAGCCTTGGGGGCCTTTTCCGCCTTGGCCTTGGTGGCCCGCTTGGGCTTTTCGGCCTCCGCCTTGGCCTTTTCCGCCTTGGCGGTGGTCTTAGGTGCCTTCTCCGCCGCCTTGGGGGCCCGCTTGGGGCGGGGGCGCCCTACCAGGTAGAGGGCGGACATAGGGGGCACATCCAGGGTGATGGACTGCTGGAAGTCGTGGCAGGGGGTCTTTTTATCCACCTTCAGCCGGCCCGGGTCCTTGCCGGAGCCGCCGAACCGGGCCTCGTCGGAGGAGAGGGCCACGGTGTAGCTGGAGGCGTCCGGCACGCCGATGACGCAGCCCTCCCAGGCCACCGGGGCGAAGTTGACGATGACCACCACCTGCTTGCCCGCCTCGTCGGTGCGGACGTAGGAGATCATGTTCCGGCTGCTGTCGTTGGCGTCGATCCACTGGTACCCCTCCCAGCTGTCCTCGATCTGCCACAGGGCGGGGTTCTCCTTGTAGAAGCGGTTCAGTTCCCGGACATAGTCGTGCAGCTGGCGGTGGTTGTCGTACCCCAGCAGCATCCAATCCAGCTGCTGCTGGAAGTTCCATTCGATGAACTGGGCGAACTCGGTGCCCATAAAGTTCAGCTTTTTGCCCGGGGCGCTCATCATATAGCCCAGGAAGGCCCGGGCCCCGGCAAACTTCTGGTCGTAGTCCCCGGGCATCCGGCCGATGAGGGAGCACTTGCCGTGGACCACCTCGTCGTGGCTGATGGGCAGGATGTAGTTTTCCGAAAAGGCGTACATCATGCTGAAGGTGAGTTTGTCGTGGTTGTAGCTGCGGAAGTAGGGGTCGGTGGACAGGTAGGCCAGCACGTCGTTCATCCAGCCCATGTTCCACTTGAAGTTGAACCCCAGCCCCCCCACGTAGTCCGGCTTGGTGACCATGGGCCAGGCGGTGGATTCCTCGGCGATCATCAGCACCTGGGGGTGGGCGGACAGGATGGCGGAGTTGAGTTTTTTGAGGAAGTTCACCGCCTCCAGGTTCTCCCGCCCGCCAAAGGCGTTGGGGGACCACTGGCCGTCCCGGCGGTCGTAGTCCAGGTAGAGCATAGAGGCCACCGCGTCCACCCGGATGCCGTCGATGTGGTATTTTTCCACCCAGAACAGGGCGCTGGAGATGAGGAAGCTCTGGACCTCGCACCGGCCGTAGTCAAAGACCCGGGTGCCCCAGCCCCGGTGCTCCATCTTCCGGGGGTCGGCGTACTCGTAGCAGTAGCTGCCGTCGAACTCGCACAGGCCGTGCTCGTCCTTGGGGAAGTGGGCGGGGACCCAGTCCATGATGACCCCGATGCCCGCCTGGTGGAAGGCGTCCACCAGGTGCATAAAGTCCTTGGGGGTGCCGTAGCGGGAGGTGGGGGCGAAGTACCCGGTGACCTGGTAGCCCCAGGAGCCGTCGTAGGGGTATTCGGTGACCGGCATCAGTTCCACGTGGGTGTAGCCCATCTCCGCCACGTAGGGCACCAACTCCTCCGCCAGCTTGCGGTAGTCGTAGGGGGTGCCGTCGGGGTAGGTGCGCCAGGAGCCCAGGTGCACCTCGTAGATATTGACAGGGGAGGAATTGGGGGCAAAGGAGGCCCGGCGCTTCATCCACCCGTCGTCCTGCCACTGGTACCCCTCCAGCCGGTACAGCTTGGAGGCGTTGCCGGGGCGGGTCTCGGTGTGGAAGGCGTAGGGGTCGGCCTTGAACCGCTGGATGTCGTCCGGCCCGGTGATGAGATATTTATAGGTATCGTACTCCGAAAGGCCGGGCACGCTGCCCTGCCACAGCCCCTGGCCGGTGATCCGCTCCATGGGCCACTGCTGGCCCCTGCCCCAGTCGTTGAATTCGCCCACGACGCTGACCGCCTTGGCGTGGGGGGCCCAGGTGAGAAACTCGGTGGTCCCGTCCTCGGTCATATGTGCCCCAAGAAGGTCCTGGGCCTGGTAATTGGTCCCTTGATGGAACAGGTAAGCGGGAAAGTCCCGCTGGTTTTTCTGCTGAACCATTTGCACATCCCTCCCTTTTTTTACTATTCTACCATCATATTCCTGAGTTTTCAAGAGTTTGTTGTGTAGTTTTTTCATAAACCGCCAAGGATTTGATTTTTGTTTTGTGAAAGATATACATTTTTTATCAATGAAATCCGCCGTCTTGACGGGGACGCTGGTATTTTACCCGCTGTCGTGATATAATTACCCTCACAACGATATCGACGCCGGTCGATATCGTCATGGAAGGGGGAATGGCTATGTACGCGGACCTGCATCTCCACACCCGTTTTTCCGACGGCACCCGCACCCCGGAGGAGGTGGCGGAGCGGGGGGCGGAGTTGGGCTTCGGCATCCTGGCCGCCGCCGACCACAACAGCTGGCAGGGGTGGGAGCGGTTCTCCGCCGCCTGCAAAAAACGGGGCATCCGGCCTGTTCGGGGGATGGAGTTGGACTGCGCCTACCACGGCTGGGACATCCACCTGCTGGCCTATGGCTTCCGCCCCGACCCGGTCCTCACCGCCCTGGCGGAGGAGAGCCGGCGCCTGCTGCTGAAGATGACCGACGACCTGGTGGAAAGGCTCATCCCCCTTTGGCCGGAAAAGGCCCTCTCGGTGGCGGAGTGCCAAAGCTGGCCCTTTGACCCCGCCGCCGGGGGGTGGCAGGGGCTGCAATACCTGCTGGGCAAGGGGGTCACCGCCAGTCTCCAGGAGGGGATGGCCCTCTACCCCCGCCACGGCTGCGACTACGGCAGCTACCCCTTCCCTCCCATCCAGGAGGCCATCCAGGCCGTCCACCAGGCGGGAGGCAAGGCGGTGCTGGCCCACCCCCGCAACTGGTTCCATGAGGACCGGCCGGAGGAACTGCTGGCCCACCTGGAGGCCCTGGTAAGGATGGGGCTGGACGGGGTCGAATGCCACTACCCCTCCCACTCCCCGAAGATGACCGCCCTTTGCGCCGGATTCTGCAAGGAAAAGGGACTGCTCATCACCGCTGGCAGCGACGACCACGGGGCCTTCGGGAAGGAGGTCCAGGGGATAGCTTACTATATGGGGGCGGTGAAAATTGACGAAACGGAATTGGTCCTGGGGGACCTAACATAAGAAAGGACGGGACAGCATGAAGATCGGTGTTATGTGCGCCACCCGGAAGGAGTTGGAGCCGTTGTTGAAGAGGCTGGAGAACAAGCGGGAGGAAAAGCGTCTGCTCCGGGACTTTGTCACCGGGGAGATATTCGGTCTTACCGTCACCGCCGTTATCGGCGGGGTGGGAAAGGTGAACGGGGCGATCACCGCCCAGGAACTGATCACCGGCTTTGGGGTGGAGAAGATCATCTTCACCGGCCTGGCCGGGGGGCTGGACGATTCCATCAAGATCGGGGACGTGGTCATCGGGTCGGAGATCCTCCACCACGACCTGGAGATGGAGACCATGGTCAACGACCAATTCCCCGGGATGCCCACCGACTACTTCCGGGGGGACCCGGAGCTGCTGGAACTCTGCAAGGGGCTGGGGCAGAACCTGAAGTTCGGGCGCATCGTCACCGGGGAGACCTTCATCACCACCAAGGAGCGGGACGGCATCATCGAGAGGTTCCATCCCCAGTGCGTGGACATGGAGAGCGCCGCGGTGGCCCAGGTCTGCTGGTTTTTCCAGACCCCGCTGCTGGTGATCCGTGCCCTGTCCGACAACGCCGACGAGGAGGTAGAGGGCGCCTACACCCAAAACGGCCAGTGGACGGTGGTCTCCGCCCTGGATGTGGTGCTCCGGGTGCTGGAGGCGCTGGGCAGTTGGTAAATGAAATACCCCCGGGAAACCGGGGGTATTTCACATACAGGTAAAACCCTCTGATGACAGCATATGCGTCACATTGCGTTGGTGCGACCTGCCACTTGCGAAAGAATTCCTACCTTTACTGTGAGGAAACAAGGAGGTCTCTTCTTCCCTTCTTATGGATTGGTTTGATTCTTGATTCTATTTTGCAATTCTATGCTTTCACAGTAAATGATAAATTGTCGTTCATTTTTTTGAATCACTCGCCCAGCGAGTGGTTTTCTATATATTTTATATACGAAAAGGGGCGGCCCTCCAAGGCAACCCCCAAAAGCCCCCCCTGCCGTAGCGGCCCCCCAGGGAACTTCAAATCCGCCGGAGGCACCTTATCTCAGGCCAACTTCAAGGAGGGAGCGGGCGCAACCGCCCACTTTACCAGCTACGAACCACATCCCACTCCGCAGCCAGCCGCCCAACCAAGCATCGAGCCGCCAAGGCAGACATCTATCATGGCGCCACGTAGCGCTCCGGTCCAAGCGGACCGGGCGGCGTCAGTGGGTCCGAACCTAAGCGACCGACGCCTTTGGCCGTCCGGGTCCAGGGCGCAGCCCTGGTCGCTCTTTGCCTTCTTTCTGTCGATACAGAAAGAAGGGCCCCGCCGGCGAGGCGGTCGAAGAGCAGACTTGAAAATTGCAGGAAAAGGCGGGAAAGGACCGAGACCCAAAAAGGGAAAGGCTTTTGGCCGCCCCCCGCCTACGACCCCTGCAATGTGATATCCACCTTAAAAGTATTGTCCGTCATGCTGCTCTCCCGCCGGAACACCGTGATGGTCACCACGTCCCCCGGGGCGTAGTCCTTCAGCACGCTGGAACAGGCATCCAGGGAAAACACCGGCGTATCCGCCACATGGGTGATGATATCCCCCTCCCGGACCCCCTTGGTCCCGATGTCCGCCCCTGGCGTCAGCCCCACTACCCACAGGCCCATGGGGATCTCGTAGAACTCCGCCTCGGTGGCCTTCACCGCCTTGGCGCTGACCCCCAGCATCGCCCGCCCGCTCACCTTGCCGTCGGCGATCAGCTGCCGCAGGATGGGCATGGCGTCGGTGATGGGGATAGCAAAGCAGATGCCCTCGTAGTCGGTCAGAGCGATCTTGGCCGAACTGATGCCGATGACCTGGCCGTAGGCGTTGATCAGCGGCCCGCCGCTGTTCCCCGGGTTGATGGCGGCGTCGGTCTGGATACAGTCGATGGAGTAGCCCCCGGTGTTGATGGTGCGCTTCAGCGCCGAGATGTACCCCACCGTCAGGCTGTTCTGGAACCGCAGGCCACCGGGGTTGCCGATGACACAGGCCCGCTCCCCTACCTCCACCTGGTCGCTGTCACCGAATTCGGCGCAGGCCAGGCCGGTCTGGTCCACCTTCAGCACCGCCAGGTCGGTCTTTAGGTCGGCGCCCACCAGCTGGGCAGAGTAACTCTCGCCCCCGGTGAGCACCACCTCGTAGGAGGAGGCGCCGTCCACCACGTGGGCGTTGGTGATGATATAGCCATCCTCGGTCATGATGATGCCGGAGCCCTGGCTGGCGCTGCCGTAGATGCTGTCCCCCAGCCGGGCCACGATCCCTACCACCGAGGGGGAGACCTTCTTGAAGATGGCGGTGTTGGAGAGGGTGTCCCCTTCGCTGCCGTCGAACCAGTCCTCCCCGTTGCCGGGCTTGCCGTTGATGGCGATATCCGGCACCTGGTTGCCTCCTGTGCTCTCCCCGGGACGGGGAAGGACGGAGCCGCTTTGGCCGGGCAGCTTCTCCGCCAGGGGGTTCTCCCCGGTGGCGGCGGCATAGATGCCATACCCTGCCATGGTCACCACCGCCAGGGCGGCGGCGGCGCCGATCAGCTTCAGCACCACCCCCAGGGGGCGGTGTTTCTTCTTTTTCCCCTCCGGGCCCCCCACGATGGGATCATCGGCGTCATCCAGGCCGTCGGCCCGCCGGCGGCTGCTCTGGGGCTGGTAGCCCCCTGGCTGCTGGGGCCCCCAGCCGGTGGTATTGGGGCCCTGCCACTGGGGCTGCTGCCAGCCGGTGGTGTAGGGTCCCGGCTGCCAGCCGGGGTACCCCGCCGGGGGCTGCCACCCTCCCTGCCAGGGGCCCTGGGGCCGGGGCGGGTAATAGCCGCCGCTCTGGTAGGGGGGCTGCCGGGGGGGAGAGGGCGGCGGGGGCAGGGGCTGGCTGTTTCCCTGTCCGCTTTGGGGCTGGGCTGTCTCCGCTGCCGCGGTCCCCTCCGCCGGGGCGGTGTCCTCCGGCTGGGGAGGCGTCAGGGCCTCCTCCCGTTCCAGCTGGTCTTTTTCATACTCATTCATGGCTTGGTCCCCCTTCCTGGGTCTTGTTGGCTCTGGCCCGGCGCTTCCCGGGGCGGCTGCTTGTCGTGCTTGCGGAACAGCAGGCTCTTTTTGTTCTGCTGGGAGGTGGGCAGGCTAAAGACGAACTCGGTGTACTGCCCCGGCTCGCTGCGGACGAAGATCTCCCCGTTGTGGAGGTTCACGATGGTCTTGACGATGGAGAGCCCCAGCCCCACCCCGTTTTTGTCCAGGCTGCGGGATTTGTCGCTTTTGTAGAACCGGTCGAAGAGTTTGGGTATTTCCTCCGGGGCCACCCCTTCGCCGGAATTTTTGACGCTGATGAAGGTCATCCCCCCGTCGTTCCGGTAGCCGAATTCCAGGTAGCCCCCCTGCTGGACGAACTTGACGGCGTTGTCCACCAGGTTGTACACCACCTGGTGGATAAGGTCGGCGTCCGCCTCCACCAGGTGCTTTTCGGCGTCCAGCCCCCGGACCTCGATGCCCTTCTCCTCGATGCGCTGCTCAAAGGTAAAGACGGTGCGGGTGACGATGTCGGTGATCTCCACCGGCACCGGGGCGATGGTCAGTTCCCCCGCCTCGATGCGGGCGATGGACAGCATGGAGCGGACCATCCGGGAAAGGCGCTGTACCTCCCCGGAGACGATGCGCAGGTAGTAGCTTTGCTTCTCCGGCGGGATGGTGCCGTCCAGGATGCCGTCGATGAACCCGCCGATGGTGGTCATGGGGGTCTTGAGCTCGTGGGAGACGTTGGCGGTGAAGCTGCGGCGGGTGGATTCCATCACCGCCAGGGAGGAGGCCATGGAGTTGAAGGCCGCCGCCAGCATCGCCACCTCGTCATCCCCCTCCACCAGCACCCGGATGGAGAAATCCCCCTTGGAAAAGCTGCGGGTGGCCGCCAGCATATCCTGGAGGGGCCGCACCATGTTGGAGGTGACGAAGTAGATGACGATAAAGGCGAAGAGCATCACCAGGGCGGCGCTGATGACATACATCTGGAAGATATCCACCAGGAAGGTGGTGAGGGCGGCGGAGGAGGTGGAGGCGAACACCGCCCCCACCGTCTGGCCGTCGCTGCCCACCACCGGGCGGCCCACGGTGTAGTAGGAGGTCTTGTAGATGCCCCCCAGCTTGCCGGTCTCCCGGTAGTCCCCCGCCGTCTTGAGCCGTTCCATCACGGCGGAGGGGAGAAGGTAATCCACGTGGGTGCAGCTGGTGGTGTTGGAGCAGAGCAGCGTCTTGCCCTCCACGTCCACCAGGAAGATATCGGCGTCGATGGCCTGGCCCTGCAGCTGGTAGAAGGGCTGGAGGTAGGCGGGGTCCACGTACTTGTAGCCGTTGGCGCTGTAGTTGAGGTTGGTGAGCACCACCGACTGCTTGACGTTGCGCTCCAGCAGGGTGTACTGGTCGTCCCGGAAATACTGCACCGAAAAGACCAGCAGCACCACCCCCAAAAAGGCGGTGCTGATCAGGATGATGGAGGAGCAGATATAGAAATACTTGCTAAAGAGGGTCTTTCTCAACGGGATATCCCCCCTTTGCTATTCCTTCACCTCGAACTTGTACCCCACGCCCCAGACGGTCTTTAGGCTCCACTGGTCCGAGACCCCCTCCAGCTTCTCCCGCAGCCGCTTGACGTGGACATCCACCGTCCGGCTGTCCCCGTAGTATTCAAAGCCCCACACCTCGTCCAGCAGCTGATCCCGGGTGTAGACCCGGTTAGGGTTGCTGGCCAGGTGGAACAGCAGTTCCAGTTCCTTTGGGGGGGTGTCCACCACCCGGCCGTCCACCTTCAGTTCGTACCGGGTCATGTTCACCGTCAGCTTGTCGTAGCTGACCTCCTTCACCTCGGCGGCGGTGGCGGTGGAGGTGGTGCGGCGGAGCACCGCCTTGATCCGGGCCACGATCTCCTTGGTCTCAAAGGGCTTCACCACGTAGTCATCCGCCCCCAGTTCCAGCCCCAGCACCTTGTCGAAGGTCTCCCCCTTGGCGGTGAGCATGATAATGGGGGTATTGGACTTTTTGCGGATCTCCCGGCAGACCTGCCAGCCGTCCAGCCGGGGCATCATGATATCCAGCAGCAGCAGGTCCGGGGTGTCGGCAAAGAACTGCTCCACCGCCGATTCCCCGTCGTGGGCCAGGGTGACGGTGTAGCCCTCCTTCTCCAGGTAAAGGCGCAGCAACTCGCAGATATTGGTATCGTCGTCGGCAACCATGATCTTTCCCATAGACATGGACGGACCCTCCTTTTTTTGTCATGTTATAGGACCTTTTTCCTATTTTACCAGAAAAAAATGAAAAAACGAAGAACAAACCAAAACAATTTTTGTGGGAATGGTGGAACACACCTTATTTTATCCGAATCAGCGGCGTTTCATAGTCGGTGCCGCAGGGGCGTGGGACAGGATAGAGGAGGTTATAGAGGTCGGTGGACCGGCTCTCCAGGGCGGCGAAGGCGGCGGCCCGGTCCCCTGTCCGCTCCAGCCGGGCCAGGGAGTGAGAGAGAGGGAGTGTGGCGGTCCTCTTGGCCCGGGCCAACACCTCCGCCCCCCGGGGCCCCATCCCCAGCACCCGGAGGTAAGGGGGAGGGGCGGCGCTCATCTCCGGCGGGACGCCCAGAAAGGCGGACAGCAGTACACGCCGCAGCCGGGCCCGGGGGTACCGCTTGGTCACCGCCCGGTCCAGCAGCTGCTCCAGGCCGGCAGATTCCTTCACCGCCGTAGCTAACCGGTTTTCTAAGCCCTCGGAAACATCCGGCAGCCGGGCAAAGTCCTCCCGCCCCATCCGCCGGAGGGCCGCCAAAAGGGGCAGCTCCAGCCGGGCGGGGTCGGCCCACCGGCCCTGCTCCCAGGCCTCCCGGATGACCCGCCTGCTCCCCTCCGGCAGGCAGGGGGCGGCCTCCTCCCATCCCCCCGCCAGCAGCCGCCCCCGGAGCCAGGAGGCGGAGGCGGTGGGAATGCCCTCCTCCCCGCCGGGGCAGGGGCCGGCGTCGTGGTGCCCCGCCCCCTGCCGGGGGATGGTGAAGGGCCGCAGCCCGCCCCCCAGCCGTGCCAGTTCCCGGAGGTACTGCACCCCCAAAATGTCGTTGGGCCGGGAGAGGGGGGCCGCCGTCTCCTCCCCGAAGAGGGCCGCCACCCCCCGCTGCCGGGCGGCGGCGTAGGGGAGGCCCCGGGAGAGGAAGCCCTTGATCTCCCCGTCCAGCCGGGGGTCGGCCAGGGCGGCGGCGCACCGCTCCAGGGGGGCGATCTCCCCATGTTCGCTGCCGAAGGCCAGCAGTTCCACGCAGCCCAGCCCCAGCAGCAGCGCCACGCCCCCCCGGGCGAACCGCTCCGCCGTGGCGGCGGCGTAGGGGAGGGGCAGTTCCACCACCAAATCCACCCCGGAGAGGAGGGCGGCCCGGGCCCGGACCTCCTTTGGGAAGAGGGCGGGGCCGCCCCGCTGGAGCCAGTTCCCCCCCATCACCGCCACCACCGCCTCGGCCCCCGCCCGCCGGGCGGCCTGGGTCAGGAGGAGGTGGCCGTTATGGAAGGGGTTGTATTCGGCGATGATGCCTGCGATGCGCATGGGGGGCCTCCTTCTTTTTTGGGCGGGATCGTTTATATTATTGTACTATGATGTGGGGGAAAACTCAAGGTGGGGTGGGGATGGGTCCTTTCTATACATTTTTCTGTTATTTTATGAGGCGTCTCTTCGACCGCCTCGCCGGCGGGGCCCTTCTTTCTGTATCGACAGAAA
>CAJUFR010000020.1 GCA_910585525.1 uncultured Angelakisella sp. | reverse complement strand
AAACCCCGGGGAAACCACCGACCCCAAGCCCGAGGAAAAACCTGAGGAAAAGCCCGAAAACCCCAAACCCGAGGAAAAACCCGAGGACCCCAAGCCGGAGACACCACCTACAATAACGATTGGCGGGGGAACTGGCGCGGAAACCCCCAAAGCGGAAATTAAGATCACCGAACCCATCAAAGAGCCAATTACCCAGGTGTACACAATAAATATAAAAAATGCCGATGAAAGCAAATATGCCTTTAGCTGGGTACTGACGGAAAAAAACAAAGCAGATGCTAAAACACCAACGTATATCAGCTGTTCCCCTAATGACAAAAAAGCAACAACGGTAACTATCACAAAGGATATTCCGCTGAATACTGACACGACCTTTGTCCTGACCGCCACGGCAACTCCTATCACTAAGACCAAGACAAGGGCGGCAACGGCTGACCAGAACGGCGTTGTAACGGTTCAGCACGAAATCAGAGTTGTCAACACGGCGAATGACCCTGACAATCCAGGCGGCACAACCACCACACCCCCTGATGCCACCGGTTGCAAAGGCGCCCCCAAAAAGGTCTCGGTCACCTTTGACCCCGCAACGGTCAATTTCCCGGAGAACATGCCGGGAGCGGAAATGCTCGTTAAATGGATATATAATGTAACGGAATGGACTGGAACGAAATGCGACATTGAGGGCTGTGATCATAACTTATCTTGGACTATCGAAACAACAGACAAAGAAGCAAAATGGGTAACACACGAGGACGGAAAAGCAGAGTTTAAGATCATCGGGAAAAGTGTTCCGAAGCAAAAGGATAACAAAATTACCTTGACGGCATCTGTTAAAAAGACCGATGGCAGCACTAGCCCTGTTGAGGTGGCAAATGGAACATTTACCGTCACCCGCGACCCCAAGTGTGAAGCGACTGTAAAGAGCATCGAGATCATTAAAAAGAGCCGTGACTTGGATACCATTAGCGTTGCCAAAAATAAAACAGGATATGGCTATTACGATGTCAGAATCGAATATAACGAGGGGGCCTGTGATAAAGAAGGGCACACTAAAACAGACCATAAAGCAGCAGTCAAGTGGGAGATTCTGAAAGTCAATAGTGCCGAGTATAAAGATGATGGCACCTTTACAATCGGCGAAAATGGTACACTGACCGCCAAGGGCAGCAAGTTGGTGGCCAACAAAGAGTACAAGGTCGAAATCCAGGCCACCGCTGGCGGTCAGAATGACGTACGTACCATCGCCGTGAAATGCACCCCGGCCACCTCCCCCGGTACCACCGGCGGTTCCTCCAGCAGCGACGACGACACCGACGACACCGACTGGTACCAGTGGCAGGACTTTGAGGACGACATCAGCGACGCCAAGCGGGGCAGCACCGTCAAGGTGAACCTGCGGGATAACACCGATATGCCCTTCTACATCTTCGACGAGGTCCGGGGACGGGATGTCAACCTCCAGATGAAGGTCAGCGGCGGCTATACCTGGACCGTCAACGGCAAGACCGTCAAAAAGCTGCCGGAAAACCAGGTCTGGGTTGCCCTGGGGGTGGATAGCTACAAAAACAGCAGAATGTCCACCCTCTGCCGCAGCTACGATGTCAAGAGTTTCCAGCTGGAGAACAAGGGCAGCTTCTACGGCGACATGAAGCTGACCATGAACGTGGGCAACAGCTACGCCAAAAAGACCATGTTCCTCTATAGCTACGACGAGGACAAGAACAAGCTGACCTACTGCTCCAGTTCCAAGGCGGACGATACCGGCGACGTCAGCTTCGTCTTTGCCCGCAGCCTGGGGGCCTATGTGGTCACCTCCAAGGCCCTGTACGGCGAAAGCGCCGTGGGCAGCGGCGGCGGCACCGTGGGCGGTACCGGCAGCGGCAACAGCCCCACCACCGTCTATCCCCCCGTGGCGTCGGTCCCGGCCTCCAAGCCCCCGGCGTCCAGCAGCAGTTCCAGCAGTTCCTCCAGCCAGAGCAGTTCCTCCAGCGAGCCCGCCCCGCCTCCGGCGGAGCCCTCCTCCACCCCGGATACCACCCCCACGGACACCAAGACCGAGCCTGAGCAGAAGGCCAAGATCCCCGTCCTGGTGCCGGTGCTCATCCTCTCCATCGCCGGCGTCATCACCGCCACCGTCCTTGTGGTCCGCAGCGGCAGAGGAAAAGAAGACTTCTAGCAGGGCGGCGGGGTGACCCCCGCAGGCTTGCCCTGCACGGCGCGGGGTGGCCCCCGCGGGCTTGCCCTGCACGGCGCGGGGTGGCCCCCGCGGGCTTGCCCTGCACGGCCCTTCGGGCCTTACCTGGGTAGGGGGCGGCAGTGGCTGCCTGGAGACATAGACAGATCAATAAGGGGACACCGAGATGCTCGGTGTCCCCTTTGCTGTGATACTTAGAATCGGATCAATGCCTCGAAGCAATCGCCTTCCTCCCCGCGGCCCAGGAAGTAGGTCCCTTCCCCGGCGGGGCAGGAGAACAACTCCAGCGTGCCGCCCATAGGCACCTCCCGGTGGTAGCTGATGCGCAGTTCCCGCACCGGCCCCTGGAAAAACCGCTCCGGCGGCAGGTAGTCGCAGAGGATATCGGCATACCGGGTGTTGTTCAGGTGGCGGTTCTGGTCGCACCGGGAGTAGAGGGCCTTTTCCCGCCCCACAAGCACCGGCTCCCCCTGGGGTTTGGGGATGGAGACCTCCAACTCCGGCACCGAGGACGCCCCGAAGGGCAGACCCAGTTCCGGCGGGGCCTTGCGGAGGATGCGGCGGGTCTGGGTGTCCACCAGCACCCACCGGGCATCCACCTCCGCCGCCAGCTTGTCCTCCCCCAGCATGATGGCGGTGTAGCGGTGGTACACCGCCCGCACCGGCGCCGAAGGGGTGGTCACCACCGTCACCTCCTCCCCGGCGGGGATGTCCAGGTGGACCCGGGCGCACAGTTTGGCCAGCAGGAAGGCGGTGTGGGTGGCCTCGTACCGCTCCGGCGTGACGCCCAGCAGGGTGCAGTGGCGGGTGCTCACCTCCTGGACCAGCCGCAGCAACCCCCCGGCGGTAAGCCGCAAAGCAAAGTCACAGTCGCACTCGGAGATATAATGCCGGCTCTCGTACCGGTCCGGCGTGCAGGATGCCATAGGAAACTCCTCCAGTCGATACTTGATATATTTTAAGTATATCACAAAAAAACCGGATGCGCCAGGCCCTTGCCTTGCCCCGCAGATACCACTATAATAGAGGAAAAGGAGGGATGGGCATGGGATACGGAACTATGGAGGAGAAGCTGGCGGCGCTGCTGCTGGCCCATCAGGGGGAGCCCCTTTCCGGGGAGGCCATCAGCCGGCAGATGGGGGTGACCCGGGCCGCCGTCTGGAAGGGGATGGACCGGCTGCGCCAGGCGGGATGGGAGATCGGCTCCGCCACCAACCGTGGCTACCGCCTGGTGGAGGTCCCGGACCTGATGACCGCCCCGGTGGTGGAGCATTTTCTCCCCCCGGACAGAAAGGCCCCGGTTTACGCCTACGAGGAACTGGATTCCACCATCACCCAGGGCCAGCGGATGGTGCTGGAGGGGGTGGAGAGCGGCTCGGTGATCGTGGCCGACCGCCAGACCGCAGGGGCCGGGCGGATGGGCCGCAGCTTCCTCAGCCCCGGCGGGGTGGGCATCTATCTTTCCTACCTGCTGGCCCCCGGCTGCGGCGGGGAGCGATTGAGCCTTCTCACCTCCTGCGCCGGTCTGGCGGTCTGCGGGGCCATCTCGGACACCACCGGCCTTGCCCCCTCCATCAAGTGGCCCAATGATGTCATCCTGGAGGGGAAGAAGGTCTGCGGCATCCTCACCCGCCTGGTCTCGGACGGGGAGGACGGCAGCATCGCCTGGGCCATCATCGGCATCGGCATCAACGTGGGCCAGGACAGCTTCCCCCCGGAGTTGGCGGACAAGGCCATCTCGGTGCGGATGGCGGGGAAGAAGGTGCTCCGGGCCCGGCTGGCTGGGGCCCTCATCGCCCGGCTGGACGAGATATTTTCCGGCACCGGCTGGCAGGGGGACGACCCGGCCCTCCTGGACCGGCTGCGGAGCCTTTCCTGCACCCTGGGCCGCCCGGTGGTGGTCACCTCCCCCGTGGGGCGGCAGGAGGGGACGGCGGTGGACCTGGCCCCTGACGGCAGCCTGCTGGTGCGCTTCCCCGACGGCATCCGCCCGGTGAGTTCCGGGGAGGTCAGCGTCCGGGGCGTGCTGGGGTACACATGATGGGCCGTATCGCGGGATTTGTTCTGCGGATGCTCCCGGTCATGGCGGCGGCTGTCCCCCTGGTGGCGGCGGCCCGTCTGGCGGGAGCATACCGCCTGAAAAACCATGGCCTGACCACCACCCTCCGCCACGAGGCGGGGCTGTGGGCCTTCCTGCTCTTCCTGGTGGGGTTGGCGGCGGTGACCATCCTGCCCCCAGGGGGGCAGTTCATCCCCCCAAGCTGGTCCCGGGTGAACCTCCGCCCCCTGGTGGTGCTGGCGGACAGCCTGGCGGCCATGAGAGCCGGGGACGGGATGTACTTTGTCATCAATGTCCTGGGGAATATCCTGATGTTCCTGCCCCTGGGCTTCTTCCCCTGCCTGCTGTGGGGGGAGGGGAAAAACGGCCTTCTCCGTGGCGCCGGCGCCGCCCTTTTGGCCTCCCTCTGTGTGGAGTTCTGCCAGCTGTTCCAGCCCCGCGCCGCCGACGTGGATGACCTCTGGCTCAACGCCCTGGGGGGCGCCCTGGGCTACGGGGTATATCAGGCCATCCGCCGGCTGCGGCCGGGGTGGGCGGATGGGTGGCGGGTGAGGCCGTCCGGGGAATAGTCAAAATTATTTTTGATCCGGCTGTTGCCCGTCATGGGCTTTCCATTGACATTCAGTAAATTCCATGTTCGTAAAAATAGCTTTAAAGGAAGAATCCTCCGGGGAGCAGGCATAGATGCCAAATCGGATCGTGCCGTTCCCCTTGTCCATATGACAAACGCGCATTTGGCTAAAATAGATACCATCTTCAGAACACTCGATACGATAATCATCTTCACGACGGCTAAAGCGATACCACATGGATTTGATTCCGGCAGGAATGGCGGTGGTCGCCCAGTCGGAATAACCGTTGTTTGTGACAACGCTGCCTAAATGCTGGAAATCTTCATTTTCATATTCAATAGAGCCTTTCAGCCAGTTTTCACTGTCCAGATACATAACAATACCACATTGGTCAAATCTGTGATGGCTTGTGGAAAAATCAGTTTTAACAATAAAGCTGAAAAACCTTTTATCTGTCTCCATTTGAAGCACAGGCGCGCTATCATTCTGGAAGTGGTAATAGGTCCGCTGCCACAGGTCGGTGTGCGGAGCGGTCACGATCTCAACTTTTGTGCTGTCGATGTCGTATTGCTTTGGCTCTCGTGTCCACTGGAATCCTGTCATATCCATATCGTTTCCCCAGCCTTTCGATCAATCAAATTGATGCAGGTAAAGTATACTATGATCGTAAGGGACTTTCAACTGATGCAGACGATAGAAAAACAAAAAAAGGACGATCTGGAATATCTGGTGACGAGATGTATCCAGGATGAGATCATCATTTATAAGGATTCCGTTTCCTCGTACCTTGAACTCTCCTCCCCGCCCCTTACACGGGGCCGGGTGGGGCTGGTGGTGGAGAACCTCGGCACCATCGAAGCGGGCCGCAGCTGGACGGTGGATATCGCGTCGTACTCGCACTTTCCTTCCGACCGCGCCCGTGCCAGGAAGATGCTGAAGATCGTCAGGGAGCAGACCTGACGCACCCTCCACCTGGCCCTTCAAGGGCTTTCCGCCTGCCGGTCTTGCTCCGGTATGATAAACCCCTCCGGTCCATCCTCCAGCAGCCGGTCCCCCAGGAACAGGTGCTTCTTGTCCCGGGCGTATCTCTGCCCCAGCACGATAAAACTCTCCGGGTCGGCCTTTTTCACCACCGTGCCCTGGTAGTAGACGTGTTCCCCGTCCCGGGCGTACTGCCAGGACAGCACCCGGAAGGCGGCGGGGTCGTTGCAGCCCCGCACCCGGATGGCGCGGGGGGTGTCGGTGGAACCGGTGAAGAAGTAGACAAACTCCCCGTCCTGGCCGTAGCTTTGGGGGAACACCGCCCCCTCCGGGACGCCGCCGCTGTCCAGCACCTGGAATTCCTCCGGGTGGGCCACCTTGGCGTCGCCGTAGGGGGTCCAGATGCCCCCCGGTCCCCCGGTGTAGACCCCGTTGAGCACCCGGAACCCCAGGGGGGTGACCCCCCGCAGTAGCTTCCCCTGGCGGTAGACCCGCCGGCTGTCCTTGATGAAATCGTGGTCCAGCACCTCCATGGTGGCGGTGTCGATCTTTACCGGCCGGAACTCCCGGTCGTAGGATTGCCGCTGGGGCATCCAGCAGACCTCCCCGTCACATTCCCGGTAGCCGGAGGGCCTTCCCTCCTGGTCCTTTAGGATACGCGCGTAACTCATCCCAAGCGCCCCCTTTCATCCTTCTAGTATAGCACATCATGCCGCCCCCAGGGACAGGTTTCCTCACCGGGGGCGGCGTGTTTTTGCCAAAAGATGCTGCGTTTCCCTGTGCAAAATGACAAGTTCTGGAAAAATCAAGAGAAAATCGACCAGGATGAAGGGATTTTGAATTTTTTGCCGTATATTATGTATAAGAGATCCTTTAGTCAGCGGAACGAAAAGGGAGTGACAGCATGGAGAAGGAAAAGACAGTGCGGGAGCAGACCCAGGAACTGGAGCGGCTCACCCTTGCCCCCTGCGCCGCCCATTCGGCGGACACGGCGGGGCGGGACCTGCCGGAGGAGGAGTGTCCCATCCGCACCCCCTACCAGCGGGACCGGGACCGCATCATCCACTGCAACGCCTTCCGGCGGCTGATGCACAAGACCCAGGTGTTCCTCTTCCCCCAGGGGGACCACTACCGCACCCGCCTCACCCACACCCTGGAGGTGAACCAGATCGCCCGCACTGTGGCCCGGGGGCTGCGGCTCAACGAGGACCTGGTGGAGGCCATCGCCCTGGGCCACGACCTGGGGCACACCCCCTTCGGCCACGCCGGGGAGTACGCCCTGCGGGAGGTCTCCCCTGTCTGGTTCGTCCACAGCGCCCAAAGCGTCCGGGTGGTGGAGCGGCTGGAGAAGGACGGCCGGGGGCTGAACCTCACCAGGGAGGTGAAAAACGGCATCCTCTGCCACTCGGACAAGGCCCCCTGGGCCGATACCCTGGAGGGCCAGGTGGTGCGGTACGCCGACAAGATCGCCTACATCAACCACGATATCGAGGACGCCGTCCGTGGCGGCATCCTCCAGGCGGACGACCTCCCCTGGGAGGTGAAGGTGGGGCTGGGCCAGACCAAGAGCCGGCGCATCACCGCCCTGGTGAATTCCCTTATCCAGAACAGCGGGGAGAAGGTCCAGATGGACCCGGAGACCTTCCGGCTGTACCGGATGCTCCAGGATTTCCTCTTTGACGCCGTCTACAAAAACCCGGTGGCAAAGGGGGAGGAGGGCAAGGCCAAGGATATCGTCAAGAAGCTGTTCACCTGGTTCGTGGAGCACCCCGACAAGCTGCCCAAGGAGTACGAGATCATCCGGGAGGAGGAGGGCATCCAGCGGGCGGTCATCGACTACATCGCCGGGATGAGCGACCGGTACTGCATCGCCACCTTTGAGGAGATATTTGTCCCCCAGCCGTGGACCAGGTGACCGGCTGGGCCGGCGGCCATGCCCTGCCCGGTCCCTGCGGGACCTTACATGGGTGTGAGGCGACAGCGAGTACCTGGAGTCTTGGGCTTGTTTAGGATAGAAGGAGAAGAATTTATGAAGCGCTGTGTGGCTTTTGGGCTGGCTTTGACGCTGCTGCTGTCCCTTTGCGCCTGCGGGGCGCAGCCCCCGGCGGAGCCGGTCCCCGCCCCCTCGCAGAGCGCCCCGGCCCCGGAAAGCGGTCCAGACCCTGCCCCCGAGCCTGTCTCCGAGCCCGCCGTTCTCGCCGCCGCCCCCGGGGTGGGATACCAGGTCATCCTCCCGGCGGGCAGCGGGTCCATCCGGCGGGGGGCGACCGTCTGGGATGGCTGCCTGCTGGTGGAGGTGGACGGCCAGGGGTCCGGCGGCAGGGACCTTCTGGCCCTGGACCTGGAAACAGGGGAGCAGGTCTTTTCCCGGAGCATGGACGGCTACCGGGATGCCCTGTATCAGTTCCGGCCCTCCCTGGCTGTCCCCGGGGAGTTTTCCATCGTCACCCAGGAGGGCTGCCGCCGGTTTGACCGAAGCGGTCTCCTGGGGGAATACACCCTGCCGGAGGCGGCCCGGGCCAAGGAGGACTACCCCTTTTACGGCCATCTGATCCGGTGGGACGTCCTGCCGGACCGGGACCTGCTGGCCTGGAGCGACCCGGAGGGGATATGGCTCTCCGATACCGGCGGCGGCGACCCCCGCCTGGTCCTCGCCACCGGGGAGATCACCAGGCAGCCCGCCTTTTCCCATCTGGCGGAAGCCTATGGGGGATGCCAGCCGGAGGAAAAGCTCACCTTCCTGTCGGTGCGGCTGATGAACGGCGGCAGGACCCTGGCAGCAAACTTCGGCACCCCCAGAAGCCAAAGCGGGACCCTGGGCCTTGCCGTTCTGGACCTTTCCGGCGGAAAGGCGGATTGGTATGATGTCTACGACGCCAGCTTTGGCGGCTCCGGGATGGAGTGCCTGGACGACACCACCCTCCAGGCGGGCCTTGTCCAGATCGATGTCACCACCGGGGAGAGCCGCCCCCTTGCCAAGGGGACGCTGACAGATCGTTTTTACGCCATTACCGGGGACTTTTCCCACTACTACGGCGTGGAGGAGACCGAGACAGAGTACCGGCTGGTGGCATGCACCATGGAGAACTGGCAGACAGCGGAGCCGGTCCTCACCCTGCCCAGGCACCAGGAGTCCTTCCACCGGGAGGACGGGGCCTGCACCGCCTTTTATCCCTTTGAGGCGGCGGGGGAAAGGGTGGTCTGCCTCTACAGTCTGTCCGGGGGGGAAGGGCTTTTGCTGGTCACTGTCACAGAGGCCGGGCCATCCTATTTGACCCCCGGCCAGGGGGTGACCTGCAAAGAGGTCCTGTCCTGGCCCACCCGGCGGGGGGAGTGGACCGAGGCGGTCTTTGCCCCCCGGGACGGCCTGGTGCTGGTGAGGGCGACACAGCGGGATGAACGCCTCCGGCCTGCCCGGGGCCAGCTGATGGGGGTGGATATGAAGCTGGGGGAGGTGGCCTTTACCATGCCCCTCACCGCCGAAAACGACGTCCGAAAGGTCCCCGAGGACCCCGGCGGGGATTCCGCGCGGTTCGTGCTGGCGGACAGCGCGGGCTACACCCGCTACATCTGGGGCAAGGGCAGGGGGGTCCATGAACAATGGTCCTTCACCCTCCCCCCGGCCATCGCCCAGGCGGTGGCGGACTGGGCCGCCGTTGATCCGGCCGGGCAGCGTTTCCAGGACGATTGGGACGCCCGGTGGACGGATGATATCGTCACCTGGGTCACCGGGGAGGGAGTGTGGGTGGCCGGCGGCGACGGCAACGACGCCCGGCTGGCCGTCTCCATGGCGGATATCTACCGGCGGCCCCGGTACCAGGAATATCTGGAACTGAAGCGCCGCCAGGCGGACGCCCAACTGGAGGACTGTCTCCATCTGGGCCGCCCCCGGCTGATGAACGGCGGGAACACCCTGGTGGTCCCCATCGATAACCGGGTCTCTCTCTATATCCCCGACGACCTGTTGGTCATCGACCTTGCCACCGGGGAACGGACCTGGCACGAGGGGGTGCGGGGGACCGGCAAAGGCGGCACCGGCCTGGAGATCGTGGATGACACCACCATCCTGGCCGGGGAGACCACCCTCATCCACCTTGCCAACGGTTCCACCCGGGAGGTCTCCCGGCAGCCCGGCCGCTTTGTGGTGACGGTGGATGAAAAGGGCGGCACCGCCATCTACCCCCGTGATCTCCCCTCCGGCACCTTCCTCCTGGCCCCCCGGGGGGATTGCCGCATCGACAGGATACTGGCGGAGGAGGGGGACCGGGTGCTCCTCACCTGTATCACCGGGGAGGCCGCCGGGAATGCCACCACCCGTCTGGTGCTGGCCACCCTGCCGGACAAGGAACAATAAGTATAATTTAAGTAATAATATACAGAAAGGAGTGGACAAAATGCCGGTCATCCTCACAAAAAAAGATCATCGCCTTTTGCCCCTCCTTCTGGTGGCCCTCTCCCTCTGCGCCTGCGGGAAACAGCCCCTGGCTGCCACCCCCGCCCCGGCCAGCGCTCCGTCGGAGCCGGCCCCCCTGGCGGTCCTTTCCATGGCGGAGGGGGTGGAGGTCCAGAACCTTCTCGCCTGGAGCCCCCCCTTCCAGAAGGACCTTTTGGACCTCCATCTGGTGGCGCCGGGGAGGCTGCTGGTGCGGCGGGGGGACGGCCTGCGCTCCCCCCGTGTGGATATCCTCCTGGGCCTGGACCTGGACACCGGCGGGGAGGTCTTTTCCCTGGACCTGACCCCCTACGGGACAGAGTGCCGTGTCCGCCCGGACACCGCCGCCCCGGGGGCGTTCCGCATCGAGACCCCCGGCGGCTTCCACCGGCTGGCCTGGGGCGGGGAGAGGGTGGCGGAGTACACCCTGCCCCAGGACATCCGGCCCGACGGGGAACACCGCTACGGCTGGGACGCCCTGCCGGAGGAGGACAAGCTGGCCTGGACCGACGAGAAAGGTCTGTGGCTGGCCCGGGCCGACGGCAGCGGCGCCGCCCTGGTCCTCGCCACCGGGGCCATCGGGGAGCAGCCGGAGTTCGCCCAGCTGGCGGCGGAGCGACAAAAGGACGATAACCCTGTCACCTTCCGGCGACCGGAGTTTTTGGCCGGTGGGCGGTACCTTGCCATCACCTTCGGCTCCGCCATCTATATGGTGGACGACCAGGGCGTGGCGGTGTTCGACAGCCAGACCGGGGAGACCCACTGGCACAGGGGCTCTCCCCCCTTCCGGCAGAACGGCCTGGAACGGTTTGACAGCACCACCCTCCTGGCCGGCGGCACCCTCATCGACGCCGTCACCGGGGAGAGCCGGGAGATACCCTACTGGGACCGCGCCAGCCGCCTGGGCGCCTTGTCCGGCGGACGGGCCTTTTCCTTCCGGGTGGAGGAGACCGGCGGCCAGTACCGCCTGATGACCCGCAACGAAAAACAGTGGTGGAAGGACCTGACGGTGCTGACTCTGCCCAAGCACCAGCCGCCCGCCTTTGACGGGGCCTATGAGCGGTTCATGGTGCTGGCGGCGGAGAGGTGGCGGGCGGTCTGCTGCTACCAGCGGCCGGGGGAAGCGGGCCTGCTGCTGGTCACCCTCCCGGAGCCCCCGCCCCCGGCGCTGCTCCCCGCCCAGGGGGTGGCGTGCAGGACCCTCGCCTCCTGGCCCGCCGGGGAAACGGGCTGGGACAGCGCCTTCTTCCCGCCCCGGGAGGGGCTGGTGCTGGTGGGGCAGCAGGACCGGGACCAGGATTACCGGATCACCGGGGGCCAGGTGCTGGGGGTGGATATGAGGGCGGGGACCCTTTCCTTCACCCTCCCCCTCACCGGGGATACCGATGTTCGGGCTGCGTTGGATGGCCCCGCCGGGGCGTTCCACCTGGTGGAGGGGACCAGCTGCGCCTGCTGCCGCTGGGCCTCCGGCGGCGTGAGACTGGAGGACCACTACACCCTCCCCCCGGAGGTGGCCCGGGAGGTGAAGGAATGGGCCGCCACCCAGGGATACACCATACAAAGCGGCTGGGACCACCGGGGGGATACCATTGTCTGGCTCACCCGGGAGGGGGTGTGGACGGCCGGCGCCGATGGCAGCGGCCCCCGGCTGGTCATCTCCACCGAGGAGATCTGCCAGCGGCCGGAATACGCCGGCTATCTGGAGACCGCCCAAATGATGAGCGACACCGTCCGGGAGACCAGGGAGTGCCTGGATATCACCGGGCCCCGGCTGATGAACGGCGGAAATACCCTGGCGCTGCCGGTGCGCAACAGGGTGTCCCCCTACTGGCCCGACGACCTGCTGACCATCCACCTCCCCACCGGGGAGCGCAGATGGTATGACGGCGTGATGATCGACATGAGCGGCAGTGATCTATGGTACCGGGACGACACCACCATCCTGGCGGGGTGGTCTTCCATGTCCCAGGAGACCGCCACCTGCATCGACCTTGCCGGTGGCGCCGCCCGGAAGCTGGAGGGCTGGCCCTCGGGGTTGTGGACGATGCTGGGCAGCACCGGCGACGGAAAGACCTTTTTCTCGGCGGACAGACAGGAGGGGGAACTTTACCTGCTGGAGGTGGAGGAACTGGGGCCGCCCCCCGCCGTGGAGGACTATGGACAGACTATCCAGGCGCTGTGGGACCGGCGCCGGACCATCCTGACCACCCAGGGGGACTGTTATATCCACGGGCCGCTGGCAGTGGACGGCAAGCGGTTGCTGTTCACCTACAGCACCGGCTGGAACACCCCGGAGGCGGTCACCTGCCTGGTGCTGCTCACCTGTCCGTGATATGATGGGAAAGACTGGACTTTCCCGGAAAGGAGTGGTAAAATGCTGCCGGAAACCTTTCTCAACGAGTTGAGGTACAATACCGACATCGAACAGGTCATCAGCCGGTATGTTCAGCTGCGGCGGCGGGGCCGCAATCTCACCGGGCTGTGTCCCTTCCATTCGGAGAAAACTCCCTCCTTCACCGTCTACCCGGATACCCAGTCCTTCTACTGCTTCGGCTGCGGCGCCGGGGGGGACGCCATCACCTTTATGAGGAAGATCGAGAACCTGGACTACATGGAGGCGGTAAGAACCCTGGCGGAGCGGGCCGGGATGGCGGTGCCGGAGGGGACCGTGGACGATGGCAGCCGCCAGCAGAAGGCCAGGATACTGGAACTGAACCGTGCCGCTGCCCGCCACTTCCACCAGAACCTCATGTCCGACATGGGCCGGGGGGCCAGGAAGTACCTGGTGGGGCGGGGCCTGACCAAGGCCACGGTGGTGAAGTTCGGCATCGGCTTCGCCCCGGAAAGCTGGGACGACCTGCGGGACCACCTCCGGGGCAAGGGCTTCACCGACCAGGAGATGATCGCCGCCGCCCTGGTGAACCCCGGCAAAAACGGCGGCTGCTACGACGCCTTCCGCAACCGGGTCATCTTCCCCATCATCGACCTGCGGGGCGGGGTCATCGCCTTCGGGGGCCGCAACCTGGGGGAGAAGGGGCCAAAGTACCTGAACAGCGGCGACACCCCGGTGTTCAAAAAGAGCCGCAACCTCTTCGCCCTCAACTTTGCCAAAAGCACCAAGCGCCCGGAACTCATCCTCTGCGAGGGCTACATGGACGTGGTGAGCGTCCACCAGGGGGGCTTCGACAACGCCGTAGCCACCCTGGGTACCTCCCTCACCCCGGAACAGGCCAAACTCATCAGCAATTACACCAAGACGGTGGTGCTCAGCTACGATTCCGACGGGGCGGGCCAGACCGCCACCAAGCGGGCCATCGCCATCTTTGAGGACACCGGGGTGAAGGTGCGGGTGCTCTCCATCCCCGACGCCAAGGACCCGGACGAGTTTCTGAAAAAATTCGGCCCCCAGCGGTTTGAACTGCTGCTGGAGGGCTCCGCCGGGGCTATCGACTTCGAGATACAGAAGCTGAAAAAAGGCTACGACATGGACTCCCCGGAGGGCCGGGTGGGCTTTTTGCAGGACTTTGTCCGCCTGATGGCGGGCATCCCCAGCCCCATCCAGCGGGAGGTGTATCTCAGCAAGGTCTGCCGGGAACTGGAGGTGGACAAGCAGGCGGTTGCCCTCCAGCTGGAGACCGCCCTGCGCCGCAAAAAAAACGGGGAGAAAAAGCGGGACGCCCGGGAACTGCGGCCCTTCACTGCCCGCCAGGCATCGGCCAAGACCGATATAGAGAAGCAGAAGCACCCCAAATACGTCCTGGCGGAGGAGCGGCTTATCGCCTACCTTGTCCGGGACCCGGGGGCCTGGGACTGGGTGGGGCGGGAGGTGACGGCGGAGGAACTGATCTCCCCCCGGGACCGGGAGATCTTCCAGGCGGTGGCCGCCCGGCTCTCGGACGGCCTTGCCGCCGACATGATGAGCCTGTCCGGGGTGCTGGGGGAGGAGGCTATGGCCCGGCTGTCGGAGATACTGGCCTCCCCCGGCGGGGAGAATATTTCGGCCCGGGAAGCGGAAGATTACATCCGTACCCTAAAGAGCTTTTACACCGAGAAAACAAAGGAACAAGTTGGCAGCATGGAGGAGGAGGACCTGCGAAGCTACATAGCCTCCATCGCCGCGAAGAAAAAATAGGGGGATAATGATTTGGCACAGGATAAGAAAGCGGTCATCAAGGAACTCATCGAGATGGGTAAGGCCAAGGGCAAGCTGACCACCAAGGAGATCAATGACGCCCTGGAGGAACTGGACTTCGACGTGGAACAGGTGGATAAACTTTACGACACCTTCGAGACCTGCAACATCGAGATCATCGAGGACTTCGCCGCCGAGGTGGTGGCCTCCACCGAAAAGGACAGCGAACTGGAGAACATCCTCTACGCCGAGGGCATCAGCATCGACGACCCGGTAAAGGTCTACCTCAAGGAGATCGGACGGGTGCCGCTGCTCTCCGCCGACGAGGAGATCGACCTGGCGGTGCGGATGTCCCAGGGGGACGAGGTGGCCAGAAAGCGCCTGTCCGAGGCCAACCTCCGGCTGGTGGTCTCCATCGCCAAGCGGTACGTGGGCCGGGGCATGCAGTTTTTGGACCTGATCCAGGAGGGGAACCTGGGCCTCATCAAGGCGGTGGAAAAATTCGACCACACCAAGGGCTTCAAGTTCTCCACCTACGCCACCTGGTGGATACGCCAGGCCATCACCCGGGCCATCGCTGACCAGGCCCGGACCATCCGCATCCCGGTGCATATGGTGGAGACCATCAACAAGGTGAAGAAGGTGAACTCCCAGCTGCTGCACCAGAACGGCCACGAGCCCACCTGCGAGCAGATCGCCGCCGAACTGGAGATGCCGGTGGAGAAGGTCCGGGAGATCATGCGGGTGGCCCAGGAGCCGGTGTCCCTGGAGACCCCCATCGGCGAGGAGGAGGACAGCCACCTGGGGGACTTCATCCCCGACAACGACGCCCCCGCCCCCACCGACGTGGCCAGCCACACCCTCCTGAAGGAGCAGCTGGCGGAGGTGCTGGGCACCCTCACCGAGCGGGAGGAGAAGGTGCTGAAGCTGCGCTTCGGCCTGGCCGACGGCCGCAGCCGCACCCTGGAGGAAGTGGGCAAGGAGTTCAACGTCACCCGGGAACGTATCCGCCAGATCGAGGCCAAGGCCCTGCGGAAGCTGCGCCACCCCAGCCGCAGCAAGCGCCTCAAGGACTTTTTGGAATAAGAACAACGCAAAAACGCCTGCCCACCAACATGGTGGACAGGCGTTTTTCTGGTGGTCTGGCAGCTGTGGGCCAGGTCGATCGTTCACGCCCCCGCCAGCGCCTGGTCCAGGTCCCAGAGGATGTCGTCGATGTGCTCGGTGCCGATGGAGAGCCGGACGGTGTTGGGGGCGATGCCCGCCGCTTGCTGTTCCTCCTCGCTCATCTGGCCGTGGGTGGTGCTGGCGGGATGGATGACCAGGCTCTTCACGTCCGCCACGTTGGCCAGCTGGGAGAATATCTTCAGCCGGTCGCAGAAAGCCATAGCCTCCCGCCGGCCCCCCTTGATGTTGCAGGTGAAGATGGACCCCGCCCCCTGGGGGAAGTACCGGTGGTACAGTTCCTGGCAGCCGCATTGGGGCAGGCTGGGGTGGCTCACCGACTCCACCCTGGGGTGGCCGTCCAGGAACTCCACCACCGCCAGGGCGTTTTGGACATGGCGCTCCACCCGCAGGGAAAGGGTCTCCAGCCCCTGGAGCAGCAGGAAGGCGTGGAAGGGGGAGAGACAGGCCCCCAGGTCCCGGAGCAGCACCCCCTGGACCCGTGTGAGGTAGGCCGCCCGGCCCGCCGCCTCCACGTACCGGATGCCGTGGTAGGCCGGGTCCGGCTCCACCAGGCAGGGGAATTTGCCACTGGCCTTCCAGTCGAAGCAGCCGCCGTCCACCAGCACCCCGCCGATGGTGGTGCCGTGGCCCCCCAGGAACTTGGTGGCCGAGTGGGCCACGATGTCCGCCCCGTGCTCCAGGGGGCGGAAGAGGTAGGGGGTGGCGAAGGTGTTGTCCACCATCAGGGGGATGGCGTGGCGGTGGGCCGCCCCGGCCGCCTCCTCCACGTCGGTGACGTCGCAGTTGGGGTTGCCCAGCGTCTCGATGAACACCAGCCGGGTCTCCTCTTTGATGGCCTCCTCCAGCGCCCCGGGCCGCCGGGGGTCCACAAAGGTGCAGCCGATGCCGTAGGCCGGCAGGGTGTTGGCCATCATGCTGTAGGTGCCGCCATAGATGTTGGTGGCCGCCACGATGTGGTCCCCCGCCCTGCACAGCCCCAGGATGCCGAAGGCGATGGCGGCGGCGCCGCTGGCGAAGGCCACCGCCCCCACCCCCCCTTCCATGGCGTTGACCCGGGCGGCAAAGACGTCACAGGTGGGGTTGCTGATCCGGGAGTAGGTGTACCCCCCCTCCTCCAGGGCGAACCGCCCCGCCCCCTGGGCAGCGCTGTCAAAGACATAGGAGGAGGTCTGGTAGATAGGCACCGCCCGTGCCCCGGTGGCAGGGTCAGGCCGCTCCTGCCCCGCGTGGAGTTGGATGGTCTCGAATCGAAGGGAATGGTCCATAATGTCCATAGTTGGTCGCCGCTCCTTTTTTATGATTGTACCGCGCCATATTCGTAGATGGTGTCGCTGGGCAGGTCGATCTCCTCGTTCCAGAATACGCAGGTCCGGCTCTGGTCAAGCTGGACCTGGTCAAAAAGCCCCCGGATAAGGCGCAGGTCCTGGTAGGCCGGTATCTGCTCCATATCCTCCTTTACATCGTAAAGGACGGTTTTCCCATCATCAAAGACCACCCGCAGCAAGAAGTCCCGCATAGGAAAAAGCTCCTTGATCCTGGGTATCATGTCATCACTCCTTTCAGGACAGCGGCGGCAATTTTTCCAGCCTCTGTGTTCTCCACATCTCCAAAAGACGGTCTTGGTTCGACCGCATCCATTCGGTGACCAACTCCCGGGCCTTTTTGGGAAGGTCCCCTTCCGTCATCTCCATCGTTTGCAGGTCAAATATCCCCACATGTTCGCCGTACAGGGCGTGAAGGTGGCTTGGCTCGTGTTCCTTTGGCTTAAAAAACATTTTGATGACGATTCCGTAGAACCTGCATATTTCCGGCATTCCGCTCACCTCGTTTTCTGTTTTTTACTGATTTTATTCTATCAAATCCCGCCCGGATATGCAATTTCTTTTTCTCATTTTCCCCTGCTCCCGCTTTGCAACCCCTCCCGTTTGTGATATAATATCAGCATAGTTTCCGGGCGGGGCATCCGCCCGGATAAAATTTGTGAGGGGATGGGGTATCTTTATGAAACAGGGGTTCGACCACCAGATCTACATCGAACAGCAGTCCAGGTATATCCTGGAGCGGGTGAAGGGCTGGGACAAGCTGTACCTGGAGTTCGGCGGCAAGCTGATGTATGACCTCCACGCCAAGCGGTGCCTTCCCGGCTACCGGGAGAACGCCAAGCTGGAACTGCTGCAGTCCCTGGGGGACCAGGCGGAGATCTTGATCTGTGTCTACGCCGGGGATATCCAGCACAACAAGCGCCGGGGGGACTTCGGCACCACCTACGAGATGGAGGTGCTGAAGCTCATCGACGACCTGCGGGGGCTGGGGCTCGCGGTGAACTCGGTGGTCATCACCCGGTACGAGGGCCAGAGCGCCGCCCGCATCTTCGCCAACAAGCTGGAGAGCCGGGGCATCACCACCTACACCCACGCCCCCATCCCCGGCTACCCCTCGGAGGTGGATACCATCGTCAGCGACCAGGGGTACGGCGCCAACCCCTACATCCGCACCCAAAAGCCCATCGTGGTGGTCACCGCCCCCGGCCCCGGCAGCGGCAAGCTGGCCACCTGCCTGGGGCAGCTGTACCACGAGCATCAGCTGGGCATCCGGGCGGGCTACGCCAAGTTCGAGACCTTCCCCGTCTGGAACGTCCCCCTCAAGCATCCCCTCAACGTGGCCTACGAGGCGGCCACCGCCGACCTCAAGGACTTTAACATCATCGATTCCTTCCACCTGGAGGCCTACGGCGCCACCACTGTCAACTACAACCGGGATATGGAGATGTTCCCGGTGGTCCGGCGGATCATCCAGCGCATCACCGGGGACGACAGCGTCTACCGTTCCCCCACCGACATGGGGGTGAACCAGATCGCCGCCGCCATCGTGGACGACCAGGTGGTCCAGGAGGCGTCCCGGCAGGAGATCATCCGCCGTTACCTGAAGGCGGCGGGGGACCACAAGCTGGGGACCGCCGATATCGACACCTTCCACCGTTTGCAGGTGCTGATGGAGACCATGAACCTGCGGGTGGAGGACCGGGCGGTGGTGGAGCCGGCCCGGCAGTACCTGGCCCGGGTGCGGGAGCGGCTGGGCACCGCCGAGGGGGTGGCGGCGGTGGCCCTCCAGCTGGATGACGGCACCATCATCACCGGCCGCAACAGCCAGCTGATGTCCGCCCCGGCGGCGGCCATCCTCAACGCCGTCAAGCACCTGGCCAAGGTGCCGGACGAGATGCTGCTGCTCCCTCCCATCATCATCCAGCCCATCCTGCAGCTGAAAAGCGGGGCGCTGAAGATGAAGAACTGCCGCCTGGGGGCGGAGGAGATCCTCATGGCCCTGTCCATCTCCGCCGTCACCAACCCGGCGGCCCAGGCGGCGATGGACCGGCTGGGGGAGTTGGACGGCTGCCAGGCCCACTCCACCGCCTACCTCACCCGCAGCGACGAGAAGATATGCTCCAAGCTGGGGATGAACATCACCTGGGACCCGGAGCACCTGAGCGAAAGTTTATTCTACACCTGAGAACCTGTATCCACAACCGTCTAATGCAGTCAGGCCAGGTCTTTTTCCGCCCTGCTGCGTTAAAAATCCTTGAGCCCTTACGGGCACGTCGGCTACGCCGAATACACAAAGTATTGTCTGCGGATTTTTGCCTTGCAGGGCGAAAAAATCCCTTGCCCTGCCTGCATCATCCGATTATGAATACAGGTTCTGATCCACCAGCGAAAAGGAGGTCCTCTATGCTGGACATCGCCATCTGTAACGACAACATCACCGAGCTGGAGAACCAACTGGCCATCCTGGACCGGTACCAGGAGCAGCGCCCCGGCTTCTCCATGCGGGTGCGGCGCTTCCAGGCCCTTTACGACCTGGTGGACCACCTGCGGTGGGGGGGCGGCTGCCACCTCTGCCTTTTGGACTACCACCTGCGCCAGCCCTGGATGGACGGCCGGTCCCCTCAGGCCGTCCTCCGGGAAAAGGCCCCGGGACTGGCCATCGTGGCTTTTACCGCCTCCCCCCACGCCGCCTTCCTCCACCCCCGGCCCGACGATCCCCTGGACCTGGCCGCCTGCCTCCCCCTCCCCCTGGCGGATACCGATGTGTTCCAGGTGCTGGACCGGGTGGCGGCGGAACTGGCCCCGGAGGTGCAGCCCCCGGAGACCGTCCTGGTCCTCCCCACCCCCGGGGGACAGCGGGAGATACCCTGCCACCGGCTGGCGCGGGCCCACTACCGGGGCCATGTGGTCCGCTGCGTCCTGGCGGACGGGGAGGAGGTCCGCAGCAGCGTGCTGCGGGTCCCCTTCAGCCAGCTGATCCAGCCCCTTCTCCAGACCGGGAACTTCGCCTGGGTCTCCGCCTCCTGCGTGGTGAACCTGGCCTTTGTCCGCCGCCTGGACAAGGAGGCCAGCCAGGTGGAGATGGACGGCGGGGCGTTCATCCCGGTGCCACGGGCCGCCTTCGCCGGGCTGCGGAACAGCCTGGAAGCCTACCAAAGCCGCTTGGTCGATGAGTAGACCAAGCGGCTTTGTTGCACTGTAAAATTTTTCCTGCCGGCGTCCTATTAAATTTTTCCTGCCCCCTTGACAGGCAAAGGGGGCGGTGGTATCATATATATGAACAATAGCTCATATGAAAGGATGTTTGACCATGTCCAACAAGCAAGCCCCCTGCTGCGGCTATATGCACCTCCACGAGGATGTGGTGCGCCGGGTGGAGGCGGAGATGCCGGAGGAAGGAGCCCTCTTCGACCTGGCGGAACTGTTCAAGGTCTTTGGGGATTCCACCCGCATCCGCATCCTGTACCTGCTGTTTGAATCGGAGATGTGCGTCTGTGACATCGCCCAGCTGCTGGGGATGACCCAGTCCGCCATCTCCCACCAGCTGCAGGTGCTGAAAAAAAGCAAGCTGGTGAAGTACCGCCGCCAGGGGAAAACGGTGTTCTACTCTTTGGCCGACGCCCATGTGCGGGCCATCATCGGCCAGGGGATGGAGCATATCAGCGAGTGAACATATTAGGAAAGGGGATATCATCATGAAAAAGACCTTCAAACTCATCGACCTGGATTGCGCCAACTGCGCCGCCAAAATGGAGGATGCCATCCGCCGTATCGACGGCGTCACCGCCGTCACCGTCAGCTTCATGACCCAGAAGCTGACCCTGGAGGCGGAGGACAGCCGCTTCGACGCCATCCTGAAGGAGGCGGTCCGGGTCTGCAAAAAGATCGAACCGGACTGCCAGATCGTGTTAAAATGACGCAGAAATGAGGTGCTGTCTTCCATGACCAAGCGACAGAAAAAGACCCTGGCCCGGATACTGGGCAGCGGCGCCCTGCTGCTGGCCCTCCAGCTGGGAGGGGCGGCGGCCATCCCCCTGCCCCGGTGGCTGCTCTACCTGGTTCCCTATCTCCTCATCGGCTGGGATATCCTGTACAAGGCGGTGCGGAACATCCTGGGCGGCCAGGTGTTTGACGAGAACTTCCTCATGGCCCTGGCCACCGTGGGGGCCTTCCTCACCGGGGAGTACCCGGAGGGGGTGGCGGTGATGCTCTTCTACCAGGTGGGGGAGTTGTTCCAAAGCTACGCCGTGGGCCGCTCCCGCCGGTCCATCGCCGCCCTGATGGATATCCGCCCCGACTACGCCAACCTGGAGCGGGACGGGGACCTCTGCCAGGTGGACCCGGAGGAGGTGGCGGTGGGGGATACCATCGTCATCAAGGCCGGGGAGCGGGTGCCCCTGGACGGCATCGTCCTGGAGGGGACCTCGTCCCTGGACACCGCCGCCCTCACCGGGGAGAGCCTGCCCCGTTCGGTGGGCCCCGGCGGGGAGGTCATCAGCGGCTGCATCAACCAAAGCGGCCTGCTGCGGGTGCGGGTGCAAAAGCCCTACGGCGAATCCACCGTGGCCCGCATCCTGGACCTGGTGGAAAATTCCAGCACCAAAAAGGCCCGGGTGGAGAACTTCATCACCCGGTTCGCCCGCTGGTACACCCCGGCGGTGGTGGCCGCCGCCGTGCTGGTGGCCCTGGTCACCCCCCTGCTGGCCCCGGTGGGCTGGCAGGAGAGCATCCACCGGGCCCTCATCTTCCTGGTCATCTCCTGCCCCTGCGCCCTGGTGATCTCGGTGCCCCTCAGCTTCTTCGGGGGCATCGGCGGGGCTTCCAAGGCGGGCATCCTGGTGAAGGGGAGCAACTACCTGGAGGCCCTTTCCAACACCGAGGTGGTGGTGTTTGACAAGACCGGCACCCTCACCAAGGGGGTGTTCGAGGTGGCCGCCATCCATCCCCGGGAGGGAATGGACGAGGCGGAACTGCTGGAACTTGCCGCCCTGGCCGAAAGCTGGTCGGAGCACCCTATCTCCCTTTCCCTCCGCCGCGCCTGGGGTAAGGAGGCGGACCGGACCCGGGTGCCGGAGGCCCAGGAGCTTTCCGGCCGGGGGGTC
Source organism: uncultured Angelakisella sp. (assembly GCA_910585525.1). Taxonomy (GTDB): domain Bacteria; phylum Bacillota; class Clostridia; order Oscillospirales; family Ruminococcaceae; genus Angelakisella. The sequence continues at coordinate 12,114 of CAJUFR010000020.1, read as the reverse complement.
CGGGCAGAGGTGGACGGCCAGGTGGTGCTGGCTGGCAACCACAAGCTGATGGAGGAAAACGGCGTCACCTGCGAGGACTGCGAAAAGGTGGGCACCATCGTCCACCTGGCGGTGGATGGCGGCTACGCCGGGCACATCGTCATCGCCGACCAGCCCAAGGAGGACGCCAAGGAAGCCATCGCCGCCCTGAAGGCCATGGGCATCCGAAAGACGGTGATGCTCACCGGCGACGCCCGGGAGGTGGGGGAGGCCGTGGCCCGGGAACTGGGTCTGGACGAGGTCCACGCCCAGCTGCTGCCGGGGGACAAGGTGGCCCGTGTGGAGCAGCTGCTTGCCGGGACCTCCCCCAAGGGCAAGCTGGCCTTTGTGGGGGACGGCATCAACGACGCCCCGGTGCTGTCCCGTGCCGATGTGGGCATCGCCATGGGGGGACTGGGCTCCGACGCCGCCATCGAGGCCGCCGACATCGTGCTGATGGACGACGCCCCCAGCAAACTCCCCGTTGCCATCGCCATCGCCAAGCGCACCCTGTCCATCGCCCGCCAGAACATCATCTTTGCCCTGGGGGTAAAGGTGGCGGTGCTGGTGCTGGGGGCGCTGGGCGCCGCCAACATGTGGGAGGCGGTGTTTGCCGACGTGGGGGTGTCGGTGATCGCCATCCTCAACGCCACCCGGGCGTTGCAGGTGAAGGAAAAGTAGCCCTCAGACAAAAAGCCCATCCGCCCGCCCATGACGGATGGGCATATTTGGTTGTAGCATCCCCCCACTTTGTGGTATAATACCCTAAGAACCTGTTCAGCATCTATCCGCACGGCGTCTGGCAGGTCTTTTTCCGCCATGCTTTGCCAAATTTTTTTGCAATACATACAGTATTGCTGCAAAAATTTGTCTGCGCCTGACGAAAAAATCCCTTGCCATCCACCACACGTCTAGATACTGAACAGCTTCTTATCCGTGAAAAAACCTGCATCCGTGATACCACGGGCAAGGAGGAAATGAAAATATGCTGAGATTGGAAAACCTCACCTGGAGCGCCCCCGGCGGCGGGCCGGTGCTCCGGGGCGTGGACCTGGAGGTGCCGGACGGCAAACTCACCGTCATCACCGGGCCCAACGGCGGCGGCAAGACCACCATCGCCAAGCTGGTGGCCGGCCTGGAGACCCCGGACAGCGGGCGCATCCTGCTGGACGGGGAGGACATCACCCCCCTGGATGTCACCAGCCGGGCAAGGAAGGGGGTCAGCTACGCCTTCCAGCAGCCGGTGCGGTTCAAGGGCCTCACCGTCCGGGACCTGCTGGAACTGGCCGGGGGCGGCCAGCTGGACGAGGACACCCTCTGCGCCATCCTCAGCCGGGTGGGGCTCTGCGCCCGGGAGTACATCTCCCGGGAGGTGGACGCCACCCTCTCCGGCGGGGAGATCAAGCGCATCGAGATCGCCACCGTCCTGGCCCGGAAGAGCCGCCTCTGGATCTTTGACGAGCCGGAGGCCGGCATCGACCTGTGGAGTTTCCAGAACCTCATCCAGGTGTTCCAGGAACTGCGCAAGGACCTGGAGGGTGCGGTGGTGGTCATCTCCCACCAGGAGCGCATCCTCTCCATCGCCGACGAGCTGGTGGTCATCTCCGGCGGCCGGGTCCAGGACCAGGGCCCCGGGGAAAAGCTGCTGCCGGGGCTGTTGTCCGGCCAGGGAGCCTGTGCCGCCTGCCCGGGGAAGGAGGATGCCATATGAAGCAGATCACAAAAGACCTCCTGCGGGAGGTGTCGGAGTGGACCGGGGAGTTCGCGGGGGCCTATAACCTCCGGGAGGACGGCCAGTGCGCCGGCCGCCAGTCCACCGAGAACATCGCCATCGAATCCAAGGCCGACGGCCCCGGCCTGGTGATCCGGGTCCGCCCCGGCACCAAGGGGGAGACCGTCTCCATCCCCGCCCTGGTGACCCAGGGGGGGCTGGATGATTTGGTGTACAACGACTTCTTCATCGGGGAGGGGGCGGAGATCACCATCGTGGCCGGGTGCGGCGTCCACACCGAGGACGGCGGCGCTGCCCGTCACAACGGCATCCACCGCTTCTTTCTGGAGAAGGATTCCCATGTCCGGTACCTGGAAAAGCATGTGGGCACCGGCCACGGCCACGGCCTGCGGTCCATCGACCCGGTCACCGAGATCGTCCTGGGGGAAAACGCCGTGCTGGAGATGGACACCAGCCAGCTGGGCGGGGTGGACCGCAGCACCCGGCGCACCAGCGCCGTGGCGGGTCCCGGCGCCCGTCTGCTGGTGCGGGAGCGCATCCTCACCGAAGGGGAGCAGCAGGCCAGGACCGACTTTGACGTGCAGCTGGACGGGGAGGGGTCGGGGGCGGATATCATCTCCCGGTCGGTGGCCCGGGGCCATTCCAGACAGCAGTACCGCTCCCGGATCATCGGCAACGCCCGCTGCACCGGCCATTCGGAGTGCGACGCCATCATCGGGGAGCAGGGGGTGGTGGACGCCGCCCCGGCCCTTACCGCCAACAGCGGCGACGCCGCCCTCATCCACGAGGCCGCCATCGGCAAGATCGCCGGGGAGCAGCTTCTGAAGCTGCGCACCCTGGGCCTCACCGAGGAGGAGGCCGAGGCCCGCATCGTGGCAGGCTTTTTGAAGTAAAGAGATCCCCCATAGAAGCGGGAATTACCGCCACAGAGGGGGAAAAAGTGTGAAAAGGGGGGCCGCAAGGCCCCTCTTTTCGCGTCGAGCGAGCGCAGCGAGCGGATGATCCCGCCGCAGCGGAACAGATAGTTTACGCCCCTGACAAGGGGGGTAAACTATCTGTATGAAAGAACAAACGGCCTTTCCAGGGGCACAAAAGTTCTTAACAACCGCCCTTGGGCGGGAAAACCACGGGAAATAAAGGGGTTATCAACCTTTTCAACCGGGTTTTCAACATCTTTTGTGGAAATCCAGGTTGAAAGAGTGGAAAACTTACCTCTACCCCCTGTATATTTTCTCCTGCGACCCCCTGACCGGATGTATAAACCGGCGGGGCGGAGAGACCATAAAAAGGAAGCCGGGACCACCGGCAAAGATCATCCGGGAACATATGGGGGGATATGTTATGCTCAAGGGCGTCAATAAGCATGTGGTAGAGGTGGTGGATATGGAGAGCGAGTATTTCGAAAAAGCCATCCTGTTCCTGCGGGCCGGCCGGCCGGACCCCGGGGAGGGGGTGCTGCGGCAGCGGGCGGGGGAGTACCTGCGGACCATCAAGTACCGGCCCCGGCAGGGGATCGACTGGCAGAAGGCGCTGCTGGCGGGGCTGGCGGCGGCGGGGGTGCTGCTGGCGGTGGGGCTGGTGGTGTGGCTCAGCCTGCCCCTTTGGTGACCGGCCGGCTGGCAGCCGCTTCCCGCTTGAAACTGGGGGCCGAGGGTGATATAATGAAAGGCAAGGGTTTTTTGGCCCCTGCCTTTTTCGGTCAGGAGGGATCAGAGGATGAAGCGTCTGCCGGTGTCCCTTTTTGCTTTGCTGCTGTTGCTGGCCCTGGCGGCCTGCACCGGCAAGCCGGACCTCTCCGGCCTGCCGGAACTGGAACTGCAGGGGGAGGCCGGGGAGGAATACATCCTCCTGGACGGCACCCGCTACGACCTGATCCCCTTTGAGGTGATAGGCAGCGGCAATTCCGGCCGGTGGGACCTGCGGGCCCAGTCCGGGCGGCGGGTGGCGGTGCTGGGGCAGGACACCATCTTCACCGTCCAGGGGGACCCGGAGGAGATCTTCCTCTACAACGTCCCGGAGACCTTCCGCTTCGGCGGGGTCTACCGCCGCCGCTTCCTCCGGGAGGACCACGCCCTGGCCCTGCCCGATTCCGCCGCCGCCTTTGACCGGGGCACCATACGCACCTACGCCGGCGGCGGGCTGTTTGGCAAAAAATCGGTGACCACCTGCGAGTTCACCGACGAGGCGCTGCTGGCCGCCATCTTCGGCGCCTGGGACGGTTCGGCGGAGACGCCCCCTGTCCCGGAGGGGCTGGACCGGGACCAGCGGGAGAGCTGCGCCCTGGAACTGTGGAGCAAGGAGTACCCCTGGCTCTGCTTCCACCTAAGCTGCACCTGTTACCCCGGCGGCGTGATGCTGTTCACCGGCCGGGACGGGGGGACGGTATGCCTCCCGGCGGAGGTGACCGGGCAGCTTGATTGGGAGGAGCCGGGGCTGTGGCAGCGGCTGACTGGAGGCGTGACATCATGAACGGAAAAAAGCGGCCCTTCTGCTGGCTGCCCCTGACGGCGGAGGTCCTCTGCCTGCTGGCCTTCCTGCTCCTGGACTGGATCGTCCCCCTCCATGACCCGGCGGCCGGCATCGACCGGGCCACCATCTTGGGCGGGTGGCTGCTGCTGGCGGTGACCATCCTGGGGGCGGTGAACCTGGTCTACCCGGTGTACCTGGGCTTCCAGGGGGAAGGGCGGCTGCTGCGGAAGCTGGGCTTCTGGGGCAAGCTGGCGCTGACGGCGCTGCTGGCCGTCTCCCTGGGGATACTGGCCCTCTCCCTGATGGCGGTCACCCTGTTTCTTTGTATGTTTACCGGGCCGTTGGGGCTGCTGGGCACCGGGGCGTTCGGCGCCATCGGGCTGGCCTGGCTCTACTTCATCGGCCTGGGGCCCTCCGCCTACCTGGCGGCCTTCCTCTGGTCCGGCGTCCGGGCCGGGGAGGTGACGGTGCCCCGGGCGGTGGTCCACACCCTTTTGCAGCTGATCCCGGTGGCGGATGTCATCGCCGCCGTTTGGCTATATATCACCACCCGCAGGGGGAAGGCCCCCCGTACAGCGGGAGACGACTGGAATACATAGGAGGTTAGCATGGCGATTCTTGGTATCGACCTTGGGACTACCAACTCCCTGGCCTGTGTCTGGAAGGACGGCAAGCCGGAGCTGGTGAAAAATTCACTGGGGGAACTCCTTACCCCCAGCGTGGTATGCCTGGATAAGGAGGGCAACCTGGCGGTGGGGGCGGTGGCCAAGGAGCAGCTGATCACCGACCCGGAGGATACCGCAGCCTCCTTCAAGCGGTGGATGGGCACCCCAAAGACCTTTACCCTAGGGGGCAGGACCTTCACCCCGCCGGAACTTTCCGCCCTGGTGCTGGAAAAGCTGCGCCGGGACGCCGAGGAGGCCCTGGGGGAGCCGGTGACCGAGGCGGTCATCAGCGTCCCCGCCTACTTTAACGACAACCAGCGTTCCGCCACCAAGCTGGCCGCCCAGCTGGCGGGGCTCAAGGCGGACCGCATCATCAACGAGCCCTCTGCCGCCGCCCTGGCCTACCGCCTGGTCCACGGGGAGGGGGATGCCTGCCTTATCATCTTTGACTTCGGGGGCGGCACCCTGGACGTGTCGGTGGTGGAGTGCTTCGAAAACGTCATCGAGATCACCGCCATCGCCGGGGACAACCGGCTGGGGGGCAACGACGTGGACGAGGCCATCGCCCGGTACTTCTGCGCCTTCAACGAACTGCGCCCCGGCTCCCTGAACGCCGAGCAGCAGGCCATTCTGCTGCGCCAGGCGGAACAGTGCAAGTGCGCCCTCAGCTGGAGCAACCTGGCGGTGATGTGCCTCCCCGGGCCGGACGGCAGTTCCTACACCCTCACCCTCACCCGGGACCTGCTGTTCCGCCTCTGCGAGGAACTGTTCGAGCGGATGAAGCGGGTGCTGGCCCGGGCCATCCGGGACAGCGGCCGGAATATTGGCGAGATCGACCATGTCATCCTGGTGGGTGGCTCCTCCAAGCTGGCGGTGCTGCCCGACTTTATCGCCTCCCTCTTCGGCAAGCCCCCCCTGATCCTGGACGACCCGGACACCATCGTGGCCCGGGGGGTGGGGGTCTGCGCCGGCATCAAGGAGCGCAGCGGGGAGATCCGGGACATCGTCATGACCGACGTCTGCCCCTTCACCCTGGGGACCTCGGTGGTCAACGACGACAAGGACCAGAACCCCCACATGTCGGTAATGATCGAGCGCAACAGCGTCCTGCCTGTCAGCCGCACCGACCGGTTCTACACCACCCGGGACAACCAGGAGAAGATACGGGTGGATATCCTCCAGGGGGAGGAATATTACGCCCGGGACAACCTGAAGCTGGGGGAGGTGCTCATCACCGTCCCCCCGGAGCCTGCCGGCAAGCAGTGGGTCAAGACCACCTTTACCTATGATATCAACGGCGTTTTGCAGGTGGAGGTAGAGAACCCCTCCACCGCCAGGAAAAAGACCGCCTACGTGGTGAACCCCAGCCTCCACCTGTCGGAGGAGGAACTGGAGCAGAAACTCCAGGAACTGGCCGCCATCCGCAGCCAGCTGGACCAGAGCGAGGAGGAACAGCTGCTGCTGGCCACCGCCGAGCGCATCTTCGCCGAATCCACCGGGCGGCTGCGCAAGGAGACCGGCCGCCTGCTGGACCTGTACCGCGCCATGCTGGCGGAGGGTGGCGGCCCCGCCCTCCGCCACCGGGAGCGCAAGTGGATGAAGTCCCAGCTGGAGAAGCTGGAAAAGTACCGGGAGGGGGAGGTCTTTGACCTGGAACTCCCGGATTCCTGGGAGGATGATGGGGAATGAACATCTGGAGAGTGCTGGGGCTGCAGCCCACCCGGGATGTAGCGGCCATCCGCCGGGCCTACGCCAACGCCGCCCGGCAGTACCACCCGGAGGAACAGCCGGAGGAGTTCAAGCGGGTCCGCTCCGCCTATGAGCATGCCATGGCCTACGCCCGCAGCACCCCACACCAGTCCACCATCAGCGGCGGCGGGGCGGAAAGCCCCCCGCCCTCCAAAAAGTACAACGCCCTGGGCAACAAGGCGGTGCCCAAAAAGGGGGTGGCCACCGGCGGCTCCTACGCCGGTCCGGTCCGCCGCCCCGCCCCCCGGGCCGGGAGCCGCCGCCCCCGGGCCGAGGCCCGCATCGAGCCCCTGGAGCGCCGCCGGGGCGGCCCGGAGCCGGATTGGCTGCGGGAGGCCACCAGCGAGGGCCAGGCGGAGCTGTTCCGCCAGGCCCCGGCCATGGCCGCCTTCCAGGAGGTGTGGCAGAAGGAGCGGCAGCGGGGGGACAAAAAGACCTGGCGGGAGTATTTCTCCTCCCCGGTCTTTCTTGCCGTGCAGCGGGAGGAGGGCTTTGCCGCCGCCCTGCTGGACTTTGTGGAGAAGGAGGTAAAAAACGGCGTCCAGCTGTCCCAAAAGTTCCTGCTGGAACTGGCCATCGCCTACGGTATCCGGTACCGGAGCGGCCACGAGATGTACTACCTCTCCTTCGCCGCCTTCTCCGGCATCGATTCCATCCGTAACATCCTGAAGCTGGGGCGTCCCCTGGACCGCCTGACCCACGAGGAGGACAAGGTATGGGCCGCCTGCTGGCGGGACTACTTTGAACTCCTCTCCCTGGCCAAAAACGGCGGGTTCGAGAATCCCGACCGGACCCGGCGCTGGAAGGAACTTTTCGACCGCTACCGCAAGGAGAAGATCACCGAAAAGCCGGAGGTGACCCGGAAGGACGAGGACGACGTGGAGTACCGCCACCCCTACGGCCTGCGGCTGCTGGCCTCCTTTGTCCAGAAGCACCCCCTCCCCCCGGCGGCGGTGCAGTACCTCTACGACAGCTTGCAGCTGGAGACGGTGGGCCGCTCCAGCGCCAAGCGGTGGTACAAGCCGCTGCTGGACGCCGTTCTCCCTGTCCTGCCGGACCAGGGCCCCGTCCGGGCCGAGAAAGAGGCCCTGGCGGTGGTGAAAAGCGCCGTGGACAGCTTTTTGAAGGTCTACGACCGCCGGTCCCCCTTTCCCCATACCGACGCCCTCCGGGCCTACGACACCGCCGCCACCCCCGAGGAGATGCATGCCGCCGGGGCAGTGGTGGAGATGCCCCAGTTCCGGCAGCTGCTCCTTGCCGGGCGGCTGGAGGAAAGCGAGATCATCGACCGGCTGCTGGGCACCCCAACCGCCCTCATCCAGGCCCTCACCGCCAGCCTGCTCCGGCAGCCGGATGCCCCCGGCGCCAAAAAGCTGCTGGGCCGCTGCCTGGACGCCACCCACCGCTGGGCCCACGAGCCGGAGTATTTCTTCGATGCGCCCTTCACCTTCGCCGGAGCCAGCCCCGATGACATCGGCTTGGAGAACCATGAGTTCTGGTGCTACTACCTTTCCACCGCCTTCCCCGCCGCGTTCTCCACCGAAAACGAGCAGTTCATCGCCAAGGTGATGAAGGCATACCACCCCTCCCGCTGGTGGCGGCAGCTGTTCACCGGCTTCGATGACTCTGCCCGGCGGATCCTTGCCCCCAGGAGCCGCACCTTCCCCCTGGGGGAGCACGCCCTAACAGTGGAGTTCCACTTCTTCTACCAGCGGCTGCTGGTGGACGGGGAGGAAAAGACCGAGGTCTTCCCCTGGCCGGATTTCCTGGCCCTGGTGGGGGATGACGACCTGCTCTTCTGGCTGGCGCTGCCGCTGGCCATGGGGGAGGATGCCGCCCGCCGGACCATCCGCCGGGAGATCCTCAGCCGGATGAGGGCCATCAGCCTGGAGGACCTGAACAGCGGCAAACTGGCCGATTGCCTGGTGAACCACGTCTGTACCTCCCGTAAGGAGACCGCCGCCGCCCGGGGCTATGGAGAGGATGGCTGTGTCCTCTACGGCTACGAGGTGCGGCAGAACCGCACCCTGGAGGTCTATTCAACGGTGGGCATCCTCCGCCACCGCAAAAAGCTGTGGGACCACCCCTTCCCCACGGTGGAGGCCGCCCAGCAGGCGGGCCGGGCTTACCTGGAGACACTGCTGGACCCGCCGGCGCCGCCGCTGCTGCGGACCGTCCCGGTCACCGGCATGACCCCCCGCCAGAAGGCCGCCGCCCTGGTGCACTGCCTGGGGGAGGGGGTCTACACCCAGGAGGACCACCAGCGGGACAGCAAGGTGCAGCTGAACGCCACCCGGGACTTTTTGGGCTACGGTGTGCAGCACGAGGGCCGCTACACCGCCGATTTCTACCGCGCCAACCTCCACCGCCCCTGCCGGGCGATGCTGCGGTTCGGCACCCAGCCGGGGGAGCGGTTCGCCCTGGAGCTCTGCCTCACCGTCTGGCCCTTCGGTTCCCCGGAGGCCCAAAAGGAGCGCACCGCCCAGCTGTTCACCCGGATCGGCACCCTGGGGGAAGCCTGCTATGTGATGGGGACCATCCAACTGGGGGAGAAGGGGCGCAGCTTTACCCTCATCTCCAGCAGCAGCCGGCGCTGTCTCTACGCCCTGTCGGACCAGGACCAGCGCAGCTACTCCGGCAAGGACCTGTCCTCCCTGGTGGAAACGATGCTCTACCCCAGCGAATGGGACGCCGTGGCCCAGGTGGAGCAGTACGAGGGGGCGGCGGAAGATGCCCCTGAAAAAGAATAAGAAAATTTTCCACCGACGCAATAAAACCCAACGAACGGGACACTGAATAGATGTGCCCGGTAATAAGGCTGGTGACAGAGAATGGAGATCCGCCCGCAGGACATCGAAAGGGCCCGGAACGGCGACAGGGAGGCTTTTGGCCGCCTTTACGAGGCCGTGGCCCTGGACCTGTACCGAATGGCCCTCTACACCCTGGGTGATCCCCAGGACGCCGAGGATATGGTCGCAGAGACCTTCCTGGAGGCCTGGAAGGGCATCCACAACCTGAGGGAGACCGACCGCTTCCGCCAGTGGATGCTCCGCATCCTCTCTGTCCGGTGCAAGCGCCGGGTGGCCCGGTATATCCAGGAGAAGGGCAACATCAACATCGATGATTACTTAGAGGAAGGCGTTCCCGATACCGGCGGCCCCCGGGCCGAGGTCCGTGACGCCATGGCCCGGCTGGCCCCCGATGAGCGGCAGATCGTCCTGCTCTCGGTGCTGGAGGGCTATACCATGCGGGAGATCGCCGGGATGCTGGGTTTGCCCCAGGGGACGGTGAGCTCCAAGCTGCACCGCACACTGAAGAAGCTGCGGCAGATGCTGGGGGATAACTGAGAGAAGGGAGGGGATCGCGCCATGGAGCAGAACGACACCGAGCGGCTAAAGCAAAAACTGGCACTGCTGGGGGAGCCTGCCCTCCCGGCCAGTCTGTCGGCGGAGGCTCTTTTCCGCCGGATGGATGAGGGCCGTCTCACCCTCCCGGAGCGGGAGCCGGAGGAGGAGACCCGGAAGGTCATCCCCTGGGCCAAGGTGATGAAGCGGGGATTGCCGGTGGCGGCCTGCTTCGCCCTGGTGGTGGCCCTCTACCAGGGGCAGCGGGGCATGAACGGCGCCCCCGCCCCCGCCAGCTACGCCCCCGCCGCCCCGGCGGCGGCCCCGGAAACCGCCGACACCGCCCAGCCCTATGCCCACAGCGGCGGGGAGACCCCCAGCGAGGAAGATGGCGACAACTCCGGCCTGGTCACCTTCCGCATGGTCCCGGAGGCCCAGGAGGGTGCCCAGCCGGACCTCGTCCCGGAGGATACCCAGCAGAAGATCGCCAGCAGCGCCCCCTCCCGGGCGGCAGATGAAACGGCCCCCGCCCCCGTCCCCGACGACGGCTGGCGCACCGGCCCGGAATATTCCCTCCCCACCCGGGAAGCGGAAAGCCAGATGCGGCAGATGGCCCAGAACAACGCCCCGGGGTCGGGGCTTACCCCCTACTGCTTCTCCCGTCTCTGGTCCCCGGAGGATGACTGGGTGGAGTTCGAGGTAAAGTACCGGGACGAGGAAGGGGAGGTCAAGGCCGCCGCCCGCTTCACCTGCGAAGCCGAGTGGCCCCAGGACAGCGAAGCCCCCCGCCTTTCCATGGTCTCCTACGATGAGATCGACCCGGATGAATTGTTCTAAATCGTGATAACGCGGTGAAAAAAGCCGGTCCAAGGACCGGCTTTTTTTCTTGTATAAATAAAGAAAACCACTCGCTTGGCGAGTGGTTCAAAAGAAATTGACCGGACTATTTCGGAAAAACCGCACCATTGATTGGCGAAAAAAGGAGAGTGCAAGGGCCAGAATACACCGGCTGATGAAGTGGCTGCTATGGAATTACCACCACCCGCCGGAGAAAACAGAGGACGCAATACAGACTGTCATGGGTCAGTGCAAGATGTGGAGGAATTCTGCTCCCCTCCCCCCGGCACCCCCTCACCCAAACAACGGAGCAAACACCAGCGCCACCATGCTCATCAGCTTGATGAGTATATTGATAGACGGCCCGGCGGTATCCTTCAGCGGGTCGCCCACCGTGTCGCCGATGACGGCGGCCTTGTGTTCGTCGCTGCCCTTGCCGCCGCCGTGGCCCTCCTCGATGTGCTTTTTGGCGTTGTCCCAGGCGCCGCCGGAGTTGGCCATCATGATGGCCAGCAGGACGCCGGTGACGGTGGCCCCCGCCAGCAGCCCCGCCAGGGCGGCTTTGCCCAGCAGCAGGCCCACCGCCACCGGGCTGGCGATGGCGATGAGGCCGGGGAGCAGCATCTCCCGGATGGCCGCACGGGTGGAGATGTCCACGCACCGGGCGTAGTCCGGCTTCTGGGTCCCCGCCATGATGCCCGGGAACTCCCGAAGCTGGCGGCGCACCTCGTCGATCATCCGGTTGGCTGCCCGGGACACCGAGGAAATGGTGAGGGCGGAGAAGAGAAAGGAGAGCATCCCGCCGATGAGGAGCCCCGCCATCACCCGGGGGTCCAGGATGTCGATGGCGGTGAGGTCCGCCGCCATGGCGTAGCTGGCAAAGAGGGCCAGGGCGGTGAGGGCGGCGGAACCGATGGAAAAGCCCTTGCCGATGGCGGCGGTGGTGTTGCCCACCTGGTCCAGGTGGTCGGTGACCTCCCGCGCCGCCGCCGGCTGGCCGCTCATCTCGGCGATGCCCCCGGCGTTGTCCGCCACCGGGCCGTAGGCGTCGACGCTGATGACCATCCCCACCGTTGCCAGCATCCCCACCGCCGCCAGGGCGATGCCGAAGGTGCCGCAGAAGGCGTAGGCCACCAGGATCGCCGTTGCCAGCACCAGGACGGGCCAGACGGTGGAGAGCATCCCGTAGGAGAGGCCGGAGAGGATGTTGGTGGCCGCCCCGGTGGAGCAGGCCCCGGCGATCTCCCTCACCGGCTTGTACTGGCCGGAGGTGTAGACCTCGGTGAGTTTGCCGATGAGC
>CAJUFR010000019.1 GCA_910585525.1 uncultured Angelakisella sp. | reverse complement strand
CCGGTAACGGTGTTGATCTCGGCGATGCGGTCGATCTCGTCCCCGAAGAACTCCACCCGATAGGCGGAATCGGCGGAGTAGGCGGGGTAGATCTCCACCACGTCCCCCCGGACCCGGAATTTGTTGCGGACAAAGTTCAGGTCGTTGCGCTCGTACTGGAGTTCCACCAGCTTTTTGATCAGCTGGTCCCGCTCCTTCTCCATCCCCTTGCGCAGGGAGATGACCATGTTCTTGTAGTCGATGGGGTCCCCCAGGCTGTAGATGCAGGAGACGCTGGCCACGATGATGACGTCCCGCCGCTCCGACAGGGCGGAGGTGGCGGAGTGGCGCAGCCGCTCGATCTCGTCGTTGATGGCGCTGTCCTTTTCGATGTAGGTGTCGGTGGAGGCGATGTAGGCCTCCGGCTGGTAGTAGTCGTAGTAGCTGACGAAATATTCCACCGCGTTGTTGGGGAAGAACTCCCGGAACTCGGAACAAAGCTGGGCCGCCAATGTCTTGTTGTGGGCCAGGATCAGGGTGGGGCGGTTCAGCCGCTGGATGATGTTGGCCATGGTGAAGGTCTTGCCGGAACCGGTGACCCCCTTGAGGATCTGTTCCCGGTTCCCGCTTTGGACGCTGCGCACCAGGGCGTCGATGGCTTGTGGCTGGTCGCCGGTGGGCTGGAAGGGCGACACCAGCTGAAAGGCATCCGGCATTGTTCTCCCCCTTTCGGTATCATGCGCACACGATGTGTACATATGTTCGGAGTGTCGGGACTATTATACCCCATTTTTTCCCCGACTGCAAGATGGCTGGAAAAAAAGACCGGCCCCGCTTAAGAACCTGTTCAGTATCTAGACGTGCGGATAGATGCTGAACAGCCTCTTAAGGGACCGGCTGAGTCAGAAAGGCGGCGGAAAAAATGCCGCTTTCCGCCATGGATAAATAATCTCCCCCTGCCACGATAAAATGGTCCAGCAGGTCGATGTCCAACTCCCGGAAGCGGTGGAACAGGGCGATGGTGGTCTCCTTGTCCGCCCGGGAGGGGAGGGCCACCCCATTTGGGTGGTTATGCCCCAGGATGATGTTGGTGGCGTTGCAGCCCAGGGCGATCTTGGCCAGGTCCCGGAACTGAAGCTGCACCATGTCGGCCACCCCCGCCTTCACCATATCGAAGTAAAGGACCCTCAGGCTGTTGTCCAGACAGACCAGGGTGAGACGCTCCTCGGTGTACCCGATGTACCGGGCGACCATCTGTTTCCCAATGGCGTCCAAGGGGTCTTGGGCCGGCTGCATCTCCGCCTTCTCGGTGCAGTAGCGCCGGGCCACCGAGCGGAGGAGGCTGATGTGGCAGGCGGTGTGCTGGCCGACACCGGGTATCTTCAGCAGTTCCTCGTAGGGGGCCTCCAGCACCGCGGAAAAGGAGCCGAACCGGTCCATCAGGGCGTGGGCCAGTTCATTGGTGTCCCCCTGGGGGATGGAGAAAAAGAGAAGCAACTCCAGCACCCGGTGGGGCGGCAGGTGGTCCAGGTCGTTTTTCAGGAACTCCTCCTTCACCCTTTTCCGGTGCCCGTCGTGGACTCCCATGGCGCTCCCCCCTTCCCCGCCGCATTCGTTCGGCTTTTGTGATAAAACAATCATAACCCTTTTCTCACATTTTTGCAAGCCGGAAGGGTGCCCGCCCCGGCAGGGATGCTGCTGTTTTTTTGTCTGGAGTTTTCCCTCCATCCATGATATAATCGAAATCATCCAAAAACGATAAGGTGATTTTTTGTCATGAGCCAAGATTTTCAGATCGACTTCGGCATCTGGGGGAGCATCTTCCCGGTGCCCTGCGCCATCGCCGACCAGGAGTTGAAGCTGTGCACCGAGCATCAGCTGAAGGTGCTGCTGTTGGCCCTGCGGCAGGGGAAGAGCCCGGTGGACCTCTCCGCCATCGCCGGGCGGCTGGGGCTCTCGGTGGAGAAAGCCGCCGACTGCCTGGATTACTGGCGGGAGCGGGGGGTCTTTTCCGCCGGGGGGAACGCCCCCTCCCCTGCCCCGTCCCCGGCCGTCCCGGCCCCGGCGGCGGCCCCCGCCCCTCCCCCGCCCTTGCGGGAGGAGCAGGTGGTGGAGGGGCAGCGCATCACCACCGTCCACTCCCGGGCCAAGCTGACCCCCAGCCAACAGAACAAACTCATCCGGGAGGACCCGGAGATCCCCCAGCTGCTCCAGCTGCTCCAGGAGGTACTAAGCCGCACCCTCACCCCCTACGAGACCGAGGGCTTTCTCTACCTTTACAGCGGCCTGCGTCTTTCTGCCAGCTATCTGCTCATGGCCGCCCAGTACAGCCGGGAGGCGGGCAAGGACAACATCCGCCAGATAGAAAAGCTGGTCACCGGCTGGGTGGAGCGGGGCATCGACACCCACGAGCAGGCGGAGGCGGAGATCAAACGCCTGGCCCGGCGGCGGGAGAACGAGGGCCAGGTGCGGGAACTGTTCGGCATCCACGGCCGCAACCTCTCCGCCAAGGAGAGGGACTACATCGAGCACTGGTTCACCGACCTTTCCTACGGCCCGGAACTCATCAAGCTGGCCTACGACCGGACGGTGGACAACACCGGCAAGGTCTCCTTCCCCTACCTGAACCGTATCCTGGACCGCTGGCACCAGACCGGGGTGCGCACCCCCCAGGAGGCGCTGGCCGAGATGGAGGGTGGCAAGCGGAAGCCGGTCAAGGGCGGCCCAGCCCCCCAGTCCCCCCAGGAGAGTTCCTACGACCTGGAGGAGATACGCAGGCTGATGGAGCAGAACTCCGGCGGTTGAGCATCATAAGGAGCTGTTCAGCATCTAAGAAAGGCGGGATGATATGTACCCCAGCAAAGCCATTGAAGCAGCCAGCGCCATCCTCTTCCAGCGCCGCCAGCAGGCGGTCCAGGAGGCGGAGGCCCGGCGTGACGCCCTTTACGCCCGCGTCCCCCCGCTGCGGGAGCACCACCGGCAGCTGCGGGAGTTGGCCCAGGAACTGGCGGTGGCGGCGGTCTCCCCCGGCGGCCTGGAGGAGAGCCAGCGGATCATGGACCGCATCCGGGCCACCCAGGAGGAGCGCAAGGCCCTTTTGGCCAGCCTGGACCTGCCGGTGGATATCCTGGAGCCCCGGTACAGCTGCCCCGCCTGCCAGGACACCGGCCGGATCGAAGGGGGCCGCTGCCAGTGCATGGAGGCGCTGCTCCGGGCGGAAAGCTGCCGGGGGCTGCCTGCCGCCGCCCTGGACGGCCGCTGCACCTTCCAAAGTTTCGACCTGAACTACTACCCCGACACCCCGGACCAGGAGGGGCGCTCCCCCCGGCGGACCATGGCCCACATCCTGCAGCGGTGCCGGGACTACGCCGACCACTTCGGCCCCGGGAGCGGCAGCCTTCTCTTTCTGGGCCGCACCGGCCTGGGCAAGACCCACCTCTCCCTGGCCATCGCCGGGCAGGTGGCGGCGGCGGGGGCGGGGGTGCTCTACTCCTCCATCCAGGCCATCGTGGACCGGTACGAGCGGGTGCGGTTCGACCGGGGCCCCAGCAGCGACGACCGGGAGTTTATCCACATGGCCCCCCGGTGCGACCTGCTGGTCATCGACGACCTGGGCTCCGAGTTCTCCACCACCTTCTCCCAGTCGGTGTTCTACAACCTCCTGAACGAGCGCATCACCGCCGGGTTGCCGGTGATCCTCAGCACCAACCTCACCCTGGAGCAGCTGAACACCACCTACAACGAACGCATCGCCAGCCGGGTCCTCTGCGGCTGCACCAGCTACAGCTTCGCCGGCAAGGATATCCGGTTCCTGAAGCAGGCGGAACGGCGGAAATAAGGAAGGATCGGGAGACAGCGGCAAACGCCGTCTCCCGGTCCTTCCTTTGTTCTATTCCTTATTTTATATCTTCCCGCTGCTCTTCTGCTTCAGATACTCGTTGATGAACCCGTCCAGGTCGCCGTCCATCACCGCCTGGACGTTGCTGGTTTCGAAGCCGGTGCGGTGGTCCTTCACCATGGTGTAGGGCATAAAGACGTAGGAGCGTATCTGGCTGCCCCAGGCGATGTCCTTCTGGTCCCCCTTGATGTCCTCGATCTTGTCCAGGTGCTCCCGCTCCTTGATCTCGATGAGTTTGGACCGGAGCATGTTCATCGCCACCTCCCGGTTCTGGAACTGGCTGCGCTCCACCTGGCAGGACACCACGATGCCGGTGGGCAGGTGGGTGAGGCGGACGGCGGAGGAGGTCTTGTTCACCTTCTGGCCCCCCGCGCCGCTGGAGCGGTAAACATCCATCTTGATATCCTCCTCCCGGATCTCCACCGACATGTCGGCGGTGATCTCCGGCATCACCTCCAGGGAGGCGAAGGAGGTCTGGCGGCGGCCGGAGGCGTCGAAGGGGGAGACCCGGACCAGCCGGTGCACCCCTGTTTCGGCCTTGAGGTAGCCGTAGGCGTTGGGGCCCTCCACCAGGATGGAGGCCGATTTGATCCCCGCCTCGTCCCCGTCCAGGTAGTCCAGTATCTTATAGGTAAAGCCCTTCTTTTCGATGTACATGGTGTACATCCGGTAGAGCATCTGGGCCCAGTCCTGGGCCTCGGTGCCGCCGGCCCCGGCGTGGAAGGTGAGGATGGCGTTGCGGTCGTCGTACTCCCCGGTGAGGAGGGTGGAAAGGGTCATGGCGTCCATCTCCCGCTGGAAGGTGTCGGCATCCCCCAGCGCCTCCTCGTAGACCGAGTCGTCCCCTTCCCCCAGCCCCAGTTCCACCAGGGTGACGGTGTCATCATAAAGGGCGGTAAGGCGGCGGTAGCTTTCCAGCTTGCCCTTGACGGCGCCGGCCCGCTGCAATATCTTCTGAGACGCCTCGGCATTGTCCCAGAAGCCCGGCTCGGCGGTGCGCTGGTCCAGTTCCTGGCTCTCGATCTCCAGCCGGTCGATATCCAGCGCCTGGCGCAGTTCCCGCAGGGGCGGCTCCAGGGCGGCAAGGCGCTGCTTGAGTTCTTCTAATTCCAACATCGGCATAAAAAATACTCCTTTGATAGGGTATATTCCTCGGTAACTGTTTTATTTTATCCTATTTGCTTCCAAATGTAAACCCCGCCGGGACCTCCCGGCGAGATTTTGACCCGTTTCCCCAAACTTTACAATTATTTCATTGAAAACCGGGACCGCCTGGCCTATAATAGGCTGTGTTAGGAGTTGATACCGTGTCAAATTATACTGGTTACCGCTGCCCGGTGTGCGGCAAAGCCTTCCAGCAGGAGGATGACGTCGTCGTCTGCCCTGATTGCGGCACCCCGCACCACCGGGCGTGTTACCACAGCCTGGGACATTGTGTCCACGAGGACCGGCACAGCGACGGCCAGCAGTGGTCCCCCGAGCCCGCCGATCCAGACCCCGCCCCCTCCCAGGCCACCATCCTCTGCCCCCGGTGCGCCTCCCATAACCCGGCCGGCAACATCTTCTGCCAGGTCTGCGGCCACCAGCTTACCGCCGGGCAGGTGCCTGGCGCACCCGGTCCCGCCCCCGCCCCCGAGGGGCAGCAGGGCTACCGCCGGGCGGACCAGGAGCCTGTTATCCCCGATATCATGCCCGGCCCCGCCGCGCTGCCCCAGTGGTTTTTGCGGAACATCTTCTCGGAACTGGAGGAGGGACCGGAACTCTGCCCCGGCGTCTCCCGGCGGGATGTCTGCGACTATGTGGGACCCAACAGCTTCATTTTCCTGATGCGGTTCCAGCAGCTGTTGGAGCCCGGTGTCCATCTCTCCATCAACTGGTCCGCCTTCCTCTTCTCCTTCTTTTACTGCTTCTACCGCAAGATGTACCGGGTGGGGGTGGCGCTGCTGGGGGTCATCCTGCTGGCCCTGGTGCCGGTCTTTTCCGCCGCCGTCCCCCTCTGCGGGGAACTGCTGGCCGAATACGGCACCCTGACGGTGGATGCCTTCGCCATCATCAACTCACCCTCCTTCCAGCAGTTCGACCGCGCCTTCTCCTTCTTCACCATGGTGGTGCTGCTGGTAAGCGCCTTTTGCGGCGTTTTCTTCAACAAGCTGTACTGCCGGCGGGTGCTGCGGGATATCCGCGCCACCCAGGAGAAGGGCCACTTCTCCTCCGGCTCCCCGGAATACCACTACGCCCTGGCCCACCGGGGCGGGGTGAACACCAACGCCGTGCTGGTGGCGGTCTGCACTCTGCTGGTGCTGTACATCCTGGCCGGCGTGGGGCTGTCCTATCAATTTATGTAACACGAGGTGCGACCATATGAAAGTGACCAAAGCCGTCATCCCCGCCGCCGGGCTGGGCACCCGGGTGCTCCCCGCCACCAAGTCGGTCCCCAAGGAGATGCTCCCCATCGTGGACCGCCCCGCCATCCACTACATCGTGGAGGAGGCGGTACGGGCCGGCATCACCGATATCCTTATCATCACCAGCCGGGGCAAATCCAGCGTCGAGGACTACTTCGACCGGGCCCCGGAACTGGAGGAGCGGCTGCTCTCCACCGGCAAGGAGGACCTGTACCGCCAGATCATGGACGTCACCCAGATGGCCAACATCCAGTACGTCCGCCAGCAGGAGGCCAAGGGCCTGGGTCACGCCGTCCTCTGCGCCAAAAGTTTTGTGGGGAATGACCCCTTCGCCGTCCTCTACGGGGACGACGTCATCATCTCCCCCCCGGACCAGCCCGCCATCGGTCAGCTTTGCCAAGCCTACGACCGGTACGGCTTGGGGGTGGTGGGGATGAAGGAGGTCACCCCGGAACAGATATTAAAATATTCCTCCCTGGCGGTGGAGCCGCTGGAGGGCCGCGCCTACCGGGTCACCGACATGGTGGAGAAGCCCGCCCCGGACAAGGTCCTCTCCCTCTACTCCATCCTGGGGCGGTGCGTCCTCCCCGCCCAGGTCTTTTCCATCCTGGAGGAGACACCTCCCGGGGCCGGGGGCGAACTCCAACTCACCGACGCCATGCGGACCCTCACCCGCTCCCAGGGGATGACCGGGGTGGACTACATCGGCAAGCGGTACGACATGGGCAACAAGCTGGGGGTCATGGAGGCCATCGTGGAGGTGGGCCTGGCCCACCCGGAGATCGGCGAAGGCTTCCGGGATTACCTGCGGAGGCTTTGCAAAACGCTGTAAAACGATAAAAAAGGCGGCGAAGGGCTTGACAAGACGGCTCTTCGCCGCTATAATTTTGATGTTATGCCATTTGTTGGCTTAACTCCTTGCCCTGTGGGGATACCCAGGGCCTAATGTCCATAAGGAGGTGTAAAAAGAAATGAGCAAGCCCAACGCAAGCTACGAGACCATCATGGTCATCACCACCAAGAACGGCGAGGACGCTACCGCCGCCCTGGTGGAGAAGTTCAAGACCCTCATCGAGCAGAACGGGACCATCGACTCGGTGGATGATTGGGGCAAGCGCCGTCTGGCCTACGAGATCCAGGACGAGGTCGAGGGCCACTACGTGCTGGTGAACTTCACCTGCCCCCCCGAGTTCCCCGCCGAACTGGACCGCGTCTACAAGATCACCGACGGCGTCCTGCGTTCCCTTATCGTCGCCAAGTAAGGAGGTTTTGTTATGTTCAACAAAGCGATCCTCATTGGCAGGCTCACCGCCGACCCGGAGTTGAAGCAGACCACCAGCGGCATCTATCTGGTGAACTTCCAGATCGCCGTTGACCGCCGCTTCAAGGGCCAGGACGGCGAACGCAAAGCGGATTTTATCACCATCGTCTGCTGGCGCCAGCAGGCGGAGTTCGTGGCCAAGTATTTCCACAAGGGTGATCCCATCGGTGTCGATGGCAGCATCCAGACCCGGAACTACGAGGACCGGCAGGGCAACAAGCGCACCGCCGTGGAGGTGGTGGCCGACAACGTGTTCTTTGTCGGCGGCAAAAACAGCGGCAACAATGGCGGCGGCTCCTATGTCCCCGCCCCGGCTGCCGCCCCTGGCCCCGCCGCCGCTCCCGCCGCCCCTGTGGCCTACTCCAGCGGCGCCGCCAGCGACTTTGAAGAGGTGGAGATCGACAACGACCTCCCCTTCTGATCCACCCAATAAAAACCGAAAAAGGAGGGTTTTCTCACCATGGCTATGGATCGTTCCGACAGACCCATGCGCGACCGCCGTCCCAAGCGGAAGGTCTGCGCCTTTTGTGTAGACAAGATCGAGGAGATCGACTACAAGGATGTTCCCCGCCTGCGCCGGTATCTTTCCGAGCGGGCCAAGATCGTCCCCCGCCGCGTGACCGGCACCTGCGCCCGGCATCAGCGCCAGCTGACCGTCGCCATCAAGCGTGCCCGCCACCTGGCTCTCCTGCCCTACATCAGCGACTAAGCTGCCGGGTGGCCCCGGCTGGCACGCCCTACGTCGGCCTGCGGCCTTATGTGGGTGCAAGGCGATAGTGGGTGCCTGGAGTCTTGACTACGTTTCCCCTCCCCTTTGGGGAGGGGTTTTTCTTTCTTTTTGTTTGTGCTATAATGGGCCGGACAGATGGTTTTTAACAGGGGGTGGAGAGGTGAAAAGCTACCTGATCGGGGAGAACGACTGCGGGCAGCGGCTGGACCGGTTCCTTTCCAAGGCGGTGCCGCTGCTGCCCCAGGGACTCCTTTACAAATACCTGCGGCTGCGGCGCATCAAGGTGAACCGCAAGCGGTGCGACTGTGCCTACCGCCTGGCCCTGGGGGACGTGGTGGAGCTGTACATCAACGACGAGTTCTTTGCCCGGGACGGCCAGGAGGACGCCTTTCTCTCCGCTCGGGACCAGCTGGATATCCTCTACGAGGACGACAACCTGCTGCTGGTGAACAAGCCCGCCGGGCTGGTGGTCCATGTGGACAACGACGGCCAGGTGGACACCCTCATCAACCGTGTTTTAAAGTACCTGGCCGGTTCGGGGCAGTACGACCCCCGGGGGGAGGCCTCCTTCACCCCCGCCCTCTGCAACCGCATCGACCGCAACACCTCCGGCATCGTCCTCTGCGCCAAGAACGCCCCCACCCTCCGGGTGCTGAACCAGAAGCTGCGGGACCGGGAGGTCTCCAAGGTCTACCGCTGCCTGGTGTTTGGCGTCCCCTCCCCCGCCCACGCCCTGGAGAAAGCCTTCCTCCGCAAGGACGCCGCCAACAACCAGGTCCAGGTCTTTGACCAGCCGGTGCCCGGGGGGCGGACCATCCTCACCGAATACCAGGTGCTGGGCTCCAAAAACGGCGTCAGCCTGCTGGAGGTGACCCTCCACACCGGCCGCACCCACCAGATACGGGCGCACATGGCCCACCTGGGCCACCCCCTGGTGGGGGACACCAAGTACGGCACCAACCGCCGGAACCAGGGGCTCCCCTTCCGCTTCCAGGCCCTTTGCGCCTGCCAGGTAACCTTTGTTTTCTCCACCCCGGCGGAGCACCTGGACTACCTCAAGGGCCGCAGCTTCCGGCTGCCGGAACTGCCCTTCTCCCTGGATCAGATAAAATAAGGAGTGTTTTTATGGACCGTCAAGAGATCCTTTCCCACATCGACCACACCCTCTTAAAGCCCACCGCCACCTGGGCCGATATCCAGGCCCTTTGCCAGGAGGCGGTGACCTGCCGCACCGCCACCGTCTGCATCCCGGCCTCCTACCTGGAGCAGGCTCGGGCCGCCTTCCCCGGGCTGGCCCTCTGCACCGTCATCGGCTTCCCCCTGGGCTACACCACCACCCAGGCCAAGTGCGCCGAGGCGGCGGACGCCGTCATCAAGGGGGCGGACGAGGTGGACATGGTGGTGAACCTGGGCTGGGTGAAGGACGGTCTTTTTGACCAGGTCACCCGGGAGATCGCCGCCGTCAAGGCCGCCTGCGGCGGGCGCCCCCTCAAGGTCATCGTCGAGACCTGCTACCTCACCCGGGAGGAGAAGATCGCCCTTTGCGGCTGCGTCACCCGGGGCGGGGCGGACTACATCAAGACCTCCACCGGCTTCGGCACCGCCGGGGCCACCCTGGAGGACGTGGAACTCTTCCGGGAGCACATCGGCCCCGGGGTCAGCATCAAGGCCGCCGGCGGCGTCAAGACCGAGGCCGATCTGGTGGCCTTCCTGGAGGCCGGTTGCAGCCGCATCGGCACCAGTTCGGCGGTGAAGCTGCTCACCGGCGGCCAGGCGGGTACATATTGACGAGGTGACGTTATCTTGGCACGGTACAGGGTCTCGAACAAAAATATCTACGGCTTTTCCACCCGCGTCACCACCACCGGCCTGTTGGCCGGTCTGGCTTTTCTGGTCACCGCCCTGCTGGCCCAGCTGGTCATCGGGCCGGCCCTCTACCCCGTTTACCTGGCCGGCAACACCTTGGACGACCAGGAAGCAGGGGCATCCCCCACCGCCGGCACCCCGGTGGCCCAATCCATCGCCGACATGGAGAAGCTGGAGCGGTTCACCCTTGTCACCACCGGCGTGGTCCTCAAATACGACACCATCAACGACCAGGGCACCATCTACCACCGTCTCCTCCTGCCCAGCGGGGAGAAGGTCGTGGCCCGGATCAACCAGCGGAACATGGAAAAGACCGGCGAGCCCGGCGTCTACCGCCTGCCGGTGGGCTGCTGGCGGGAGTGGCCCGGGGAGCCGCCCCCGGCGGTGATGGTCCTTGACGGCCTTTTAGTCACCAGCCATTACGTGGACATGGTGGGGGACTACCGCCCGGCGCTGTCGGAGTGGGACTTCAGCCGTGGCCTGGCCAACACGGCGGGGAGCATCGTGTTCCTCCTCTGCTGTATCCTCTACCCCGTCTGGGGGGTGTGGCGGGGGAAATTCGCCCCGGCCTTCTTCTGCCGGGCGGACCCTTTGCTTCCCCGGAACGACCTGGAACTCTGGTGCGCCTCCGCCTACGCCCTGCTGGACCGGATGGACCCGGAACTGGAGGGCTGGCCCCTGGTCACCGGGGCCCACCGCACCCGCCGGGCGGTGGCCAACACCAAGGCCGCCCTGGCGGCGGAGCACGGCATCACCAACGGCGTCCAGGGCCTGGAGGCAGCCCGCCGCCTTGCCGAACCCTGGGCCTGGGAGACCGGGGACACCCGGATGGCCGGGTGGGACCTCTGCCGGGCGATGCGGCTGCTGGCCATGCTCTACCACGCCGGGATGCTGGACCGGTCCGCCCTGGACCGGGAGTTGAGCCGGACCGGCAAGCTGGCCCAACGCTGCTTCTCCTCCTGGGAGGAGTTGACCCAAAGCTGTCTCGCCGGGTTCGACGGCCGGCAGCGGGCCCTGGCCTGGGATATCCTCCTGGACCTGCGGGCCACCCCCCATGGCCCCTACTCGGTGCCCTGGCGCACCGGCCTTTCCTGGTCCCCGGAGGGAGGCCCCGGGGAGACCGAAGCGGTGCGGGAGGTGCTGTCTAGGTATCATGTCCGGGATTGAGGTGGCCCCCTGCCCGACATGATTTCTATTGCCCCTATTGGCAAAAAACGCCGTATATCAGCCACCGGCAAATCTCGATGAGCGATTATTGCACCTTCATACCCTCATTACACCACCAATATTGCGTCATTTTTCCATCATCATACCACCATTTTCGTTTGGCTCCCAAAAATCTGCTATTATTGTATTATCCCAAACGAAAGAGGTGTTCCCTATGGAAAAAGAAACTGTCCAGTATACCCTTCGGATAGACCGTCAACTGCTCCAAAAGCTGCGGTATCTTGCAAGAACCGAAAAACGTTTTCTGAACCGGGAAATTGAGTACTTGCTCCATCAGTGTATCACCCAGCTGGAAAAAGAAAACGGCCCCATCCCCCTGGACCCGCCCCAATAACCCCACACAAAAAACGCCCGGCCACTGCTCCAGCGGCCGGGTGTCTTTTGTTTTTACACTGTTTCCTTCATCTGCTTGTCCAGGGCCCGGATGACCAGCACCGAAGCGACAGCGGTGAGGATAATTTCCGGGATCATGTAGCTGCCGTTATACCCCAGGGAGTAGAGCCACACCGGCATCGTCTCCGGGGCGTACTCCCGCCAGATGATGATGCCGGAAAGGAAGCTGCACAGGTACCGCAGCAGCCCCGCCACCGTGACCCCTGCCGCCACGCTCCACTCCCGCTTTTTCAGCCCCCGGCCAAAGACGCAGGACAGCCCCATCACCGAGTAGGCCAGCAGGTAGTCCAGTATCACGCAGAGCACCATGGCCCCGAAGGTGGCGCAGTACATGACGTTCTCGAACCCCATCATCATCTGGATAACGCCGTAGACGAAGCCGGTGAACACCCCCCACTTGGGGCCGTGGCGGAAGGACGCCAGCACCAGCGGCATCATGCTGACGGCGGTGATATCCCCCCCCTGGGGCAGCTTGTAGATGGTGATGAAGCTGAGGATGGTGGAAAGGGCCACCATCAGGGCGCACTCCACAAGGGTCTTGGTCTTTTGGTCTCTCATTGGTCAGTCCTCCTTATTCATCGGCGACCGGAACCGTGACAGATGGAAAGAGAGGTGCAAAAAAGGCGCTTTGCGGATACACCACAAAGCGCACAAAGAGTCCGGCTTATTCCCTTCCTACGCTGGCATGATCCAGATCAGGTTTAAGGGTCATGGGATACCGTCCCATATCTCAGCCCGCACATACGGACCCCCCTGGTTTGTGACCCTATCATACCACCATTCCGGTTGACTGTCAAGAAAAACTATCCTATAATAGAGAGGATAATGACGACAAGGCGGTGGCATCATGGACCCTGTGATCTTATTCGACCTGGACGGCACCCTGCTGGATTCCCTGGCGGATATCGCCCTTTGCGGCAACACGGCGCTGGAGATCTCCGGCCTGCCCACCCACACCCTGGAGGAGTACCGGGGCTACATCGGCAACGGGGCGGATATGCTCATCCGCCGGATGCTCTCGCCGGAGGACTTTGAAAAGCACGGGGCCCAGGTGAAGAACGACTATATGACCATCTACGGCGACCTCTGCGCCCAGGGCTGCAAGCCCTTCCCCGGCATCCCGGAGATGCTGCGGACGCTGCGCCAGGCCGGGGCCCGGACCGCCGTCATCTCCAACAAGCCGGACCTCCAGACCCGGCTGGTGTGGCAAAGCACCTTCGGCACCGATCTGGACCTGGCCCAGGGACAGCTGGAGGGCATCCCCACAAAGCCGGACCCCGCCGGCCCCCGGGAGGTGCTCCGCCGCCTGGGGGGCCGCTGCGCCGCCTACGTGGGGGATTCGGAAGTGGATATGCAGACCGGCAAGAACAGCGGCTTTTACACCATCGGCGTCACCTGGGGGATGAAGCCCCGGAAGGTGCTGGTGGAGGCCGGGGCCGACCGCCTGGCCGACACGGTGGAGGAACTGACCCACCTTCTGCTGGAGGCGATCAAGTAATAACGGGGGCGCCGGACGCCCCTGTTTTTATCCGGGAAGGGAGGGACGGAGATGCGGGACGACAAGCAGCCGGAGCACCTGGAGGGCACGGTGGAGGACGTCATCTTTTACAACGAGGACAGCGGCTTCACCGTCCTGGCTGTCTCGGTGGAGGACGAGCTGATCACGTTGGTGGGCAAGACCAGCGGCGTGGCCGAGGGGGAGGAGATCACCGCCGAGGGGCACTACGACGTCCACCCCCGGTTCGGCCACCAGTTCAAGGCGGATGTTATCCTCCGCACCCTCCCCACCACCTCCAACGCCATTTTGAAGTATCTTTCCTCCGGGGCCATCAAGGGCATCGGCCCCGCCATCGCCCGGCGGCTGGTGGACCGGTTCCGGGACAGCACCCTGGAGGTGATGGAAAAGCAGCCGGAGCGGCTGGCGGAGGTCCGGGGCATCTCGGCGGACAAGGCCCGGGCCATCGGGGAGGAGTTCGCCCGGCTGTTCGGCATCCGCACCCTGATGATCTTCCTCACCGGCTGCGGCCTCTCCCCCGCCGTGGCCATCCGGGTCTGGAAGCGGTGGGGCGGCCCCGCCATGGAACTGATCCGGGAGGACCCCTATATCCTCTGCTGTGACGAGACCGGCCTGGACTTCGACACCACCGACGGCATCGCCAAACGATTCGACGGCTACCAGCCGGAGGACTACCACCGGCTCTCCGCCGGCATCCGGTTCATCCTCCGCCACAACAGCCGGGAGGGCCACACCTGCCTGCCCCGGGCCACCCTGGAACGCTTCGCCGCCCCCTTCCTGGCCATCGGGCCGGAACTGGTTCAGGACACCATCCAGCGGATGGAGGAGGACGGCAGCCTGGTGGCCTACGACGGCGGGGGCCGCCCCTGCCTCTACCTGCCGGAGTTGTTCACCGCCGAGACCACCATCGCCGGCCGCATCGCCCTGATGCTCCAGCTGGCCCCGCCCCCTGTCCGGGACTGGGAGCAGGAGACCGCCCGGCTGGAGGAGCAGCTGGGCATCCACTACGGGGCCCAGCAGCGCCGGGCCATCCGGGAGGCGATGCAAAGCCCGGTCTTTATCCTCACCGGCGGCCCCGGCACCGGCAAGACCACCACCCTCAATGGCATCCTCACCCTGCTGGAGGGGGAGGGGCTGCAGGTGGCGCTGGCCGCCCCCACCGGCCGTGCCGCCAAGCGGATGTCGGAGGTCACCGGCCGGGACGCCAAAACCATCCACCGCCTGCTGGAGGTGGAGCCCTTCCGGGACACCCTCACCTTTAAGCGCAACGAGAAGAACCCCCTCCCCGCCGACGCCATCATCGTGGACGAGATGAGCATGGTGGACACCCTTATCCTGGAATCGCTGTTCCGGGGGATGCGGCTGGGGTGCAAGCTGATCCTGGTGGGGGACAGCGACCAGCTGCCCTCGGTGGCGGCGGGGCGGGTGCTGGGGGACCTCATCGCCAGCGACTGTATCCCCACCGTCCACCTGGACGAGGTGTTCCGCCAGGCGGCGGAAAGCCTCATCGTGGTCAACGCCCACGCCATCGTGGGGGGTCAGCTGCCCCGGCTGGACTGCAAGGACAAGGACTTTTTCTTCCTCCCCCAGCGGGACCCGGCAAAGGCCCAGCAGCTGGTGGCCGACCTCTGCGCCCGGCGGCTCCCCGCCAGCTACGGCTTCCGGCCGCTGTGGGATATCCAGGTGATCACCCCCATGAAGCAGGGACCCTTGGGCACCCGGGAACTGAACCGGGTGCTCCAGGCCCGGCTGAACCCCCCCGACCCCCAGAAGAGCGAGTACACCGACCTGGGCCGCACCCTCCGGGAGGGGGACAAGGTGATGCAGGTCCGCAACAACTACGACATCCCCTGGAAGGACGACCAGGGCCGGGAGGGCCAGGGGGTCTTTAACGGGGATATCGGCATCATCGAGATGATCGATCCCCCCTCCAAGACCATCCTGGTGCGGTTCGACGAGGTGGTGGTCCCCTATAATTTCGACGCCGCCGGCCAGCTGGAGCAGGCCTACGCCATCACCATCCACAAAAGCCAGGGCAGCGAATTCGAGGCGGTAGTGATGCCGCTGATGGGGGAGCACCAGAAGCTGCACTACCGCAACCTTCTCTACACCGGGGTCACCCGGGCCCGGCGGCTGCTGGTGATGGCCGGGGAGCAGGCCACGGTGGCCCGGATGGTAAAAAACCACCGCCGCACCCGGCGGTACACCAATTTGACACCGATGCTGCGGGAGGCGGTGGAGGGTTGACCCTCCGCCCCTCCCCTTGTCGTTCCGGGAACAGCAGACCCTCCCCCCGGCCTTTGGCGGCCAGGGGGAGGGTAATATTTAAACAGCTTCTCCGTTCTCCAAAACAAGCTGCCCGTCCTTGCAGTCGACGGTAAGTTTCGTGCCCGGGGCCAGGTCCTGGGCGATGATGGTCTTGGCTACCATGGTCTCCACCCTGGACTGGAGCAGCCGCTTTAACGGCCGGGCGCCGTAGACGGGGTCGTATCCCGCCTCCACGATGTAGTCCCGGGCGGCGGGGGTCATGACCAGTTCCAGCTGCTTTGCTCTCAGCCGGTTTTGCAGGTCGGCCAGCAGCAGTTCCACGATGCCGGTGATCTCGGTCTTGGTCAGGGGCTTGTAGAACACGATCTCGTCCAGGCGGTTGAGGAACTCGGGGCGGAAGCTGCGTTTTAGAAGCTGCTCCACCTCTTCCCTGGCCTGCCGGCTGATCTGGAGGTCCTCCCCGATGCCCTCCAGGATGGACTGGCTGCCCAGGTTGGAGGTGAGGATCAAAATGGTGTTCTTAAAGTCCACCGTCCGCCCCTGGCTGTCGGTGATACGGCCATCGTCCAGCACCTGCAACAGGACGTTGAACACGTCGGGATGGGCCTTTTCGATCTCGTCAAAGAGGACGACGCTGTAGGGGCGGCGGCGCACCGCCTCGGTAAGCTGGCCCCCTTCCTCGTAGCCCACGTACCCGGGAGGCGCCCCGATGAGGCGGCTCACCGAATACTTCTCCATGTACTCCGACATGTCGATGCGGACCATGTTCTTCTCGTCGTCAAAGAGGGCCTGGGCCAGGGCCTTTGCCAGTTCGGTCTTGCCCACGCCGGTGGGCCCCAGGAAAAGGAAGGAGCCGATAGGCCGTCCCGGGTCCTGGATGCCCGCCCGGCTGCGGAGGATGGCTTCGGTGACCTTCTGCACCGCCTCGTCCTGGCCGATGACCCGCTGGTGGAGGATCTCCTCCAGCCGCAGCAGCTTTTCCCGCTCCCCTTCCATCAGCCGGCTCACCGGGATGTGGGTCCAGCGGCAGATGATCTTGGCGATCTCCTCGTCGGTGACCTTGTCCCGGAGGAGGCGGTCGCCGCTCCCCCGCTGGCTCTCCTCCGCCCGTTCCTCCTCCTCCGCCAGCCGCTTTTGCAGTTCCGGCAGGCGGCCGTATTTCAGTTCGGCGGCCTTGTTCAGGTCGTACTCCCGCTGGGCCTTTTCGATGTCGGCGTTCACCGTCTCCAGTTCCTCCCGCAGCTTCTGGACGCTTTGGATGGCGGCCTTCTCGTTCTCCCACCGGGCCTTCATTTCGGCGAACCGGGCCCGGAGCTCCGCCAGTTCCTTCTGTATCTCCAGAAGGTGCTCCCGGGACAGCTTGTCGTCCTCCTTTTTCAGGGCGGTCTCCTCGATCTCGTGCTGCATGATGCGGCGGTTGATCTCGTCCAGTTCGGTGGGCATGGAATCCATCTCGGTGCGGACCATGGCGCAGGCTTCGTCCACCAGGTCGATGGCCTTGTCCGGCAGGAACCGGTCGCTGATGTACCGGTGGGAGAGGACGGCGGCGGTGATCAGCGCCTGGTCGGATATCTTCACCCCGTGGTACACCTCGTACCGCTCCTTGAGCCCCCGGAGGATGGAAATGGTGTCCTCCACCGTGGGCTCCGCCACCAGCACCGGCTGGAACCGCCGCTCCAGGGCGGCGTCCTTTTCGATGTACTGGCGGTACTCGTTCAGGGTGGTGGCCCCGATGCAGTGGAGTTCCCCCCGGGCCAGCAGCGGCTTGAGGAGGTTGCCGGCATCCATGCTCCCCTCGGTCCTGCCCGCCCCCACGATGGTGTGCAGTTCGTCGATAAAGAGGATGATCCGCCCCTCGCTCCGTTTGATCTCCTCCAGCACCGCCTTGAGCCGTTCCTCAAACTCCCCCCGGAACTTGGCCCCGGCGATGAGGGCCCCCATATCCAGGCTGAACAGCTTCCGGTCCCGGAGGTTTGCCGGCACGTCCCCCGCCACGATGCGCAGGGCCAGCCCCTCGGCGATGGCGGTCTTGCCTACCCCCGGCTCCCCGATGAGGACAGGGTTGTTCTTGGTCTTGCGGCTGAGGATGCGGATGACATTTCTGATCTCGTTATCCCGGCCGATGACCGGATCCAGCTTGTGGTTCCTGGCCAGTTCCACCAGGTCCTGGCCGTACTTGGCCAGCACGTCGTAGGTCTCCTCCGGGCTGTCGGTGGTGACCCTCTGGCCGCCACGGACGGCGGCCAGGGCGGCCAGGAACTTTTCCTTGGTGATGCCATGGCTTTTCAGCAGCCGCTCCACCCCGGCTTCGGGCTGCTCCAGCACCGCCAAAAACAGGTGCTCCACCGAAACATAGCTGTCCTTCATCCGCTCCGCCTGGCGCTCCGCCTCCAGCAGGTCCTTGTCCACCTGCTGGGAGACATAGACCTTCCCCGGCTCCCGGCCGCTGCCGCTGACGGCGGGAAGGCTCTCCACCAGCCTTTTGGCGTCCCGGGCCACCGCCTGGGCGTCCCCGCCCATCTTGGTCACCAGCTGGGGGATGAGCCCCCCCTCCTGGGCCAGAAGGGCGGAAAGGAGATGGGCCTCCTCGATCTGGACGTTGCCCCGTTCCAGGGCGATATTCTGGGCCAGCTGGATGGCCTCCAGGGATTTTTGGGTGTATTTCTGCGCGTTCATATGCTGCTGACCTCCTTATATATGATCATTATCATTTCCCGTTTTCCCGGGAAAACCCAGGGGCGGTGTGGTCTCTTTCCCCCTGTGGCTCCCATTGTATCACTTTTGTTAGCACTCGTCAATATAGAGTGCTAATAGTTTTTAGTTTGGTAACATTTTGCCCAAGAATATGAATCTTCTGTAAAGACTACTTCGATCGTCTTGACAGCATGGGACTATCGTGGTAGTCTTATCCCAGAGACTATTGCAATCGTCTGTTTCGTTTCATGACAAAAGGAGGTCAAAGGATGAAACTCTTTGATTCGGAACTGAAGGTGATGGAGGTGCTGTGGGAGGAGGGCCCTGTCCCCGCCCGCAGGGTGGTGGAGGTGCTGTCCCAGCGGGTGGGCTGGAACAAGAACACCACCTACACCGTCATCAAAAAGTGCGTGGACAAGGGGGCGGTCCGCCGGGAGGAGCCGGAGTTCGTCTGCCACCCCCTGGTGGAGCGGACAGCCACCCAGCGGGACGAGACCAACGCCCTGATCGACAGGCTGTTCGGGGGTAGCAGCGAGTTGTTCTTCTCCTCCTTCCTGCGGGAGCGGGGGGTCGGGGAAGAAGATGCCAAAAAACTGGCGGAGATGATCCGGGAGAAAGGCGGGGAACAGAAATGATCCAATTACAGTTTGGTATGCCCCTGTTTTTGATGGGGTTCTACGGTGGGGTGATGGTGCTGGCGGTGCTGGCCATCCGGTTTTTGTTTGGAAAATGGCTGCCCAAGCGGGTGATACCGGTGCTGTGGGCGCTGGTGCTGGTGCGGCTGCTGGTGCCCTTCTCGGTATCCAGTCCCCTGTCCCTGCCGGTGCCGGGGTTTTTGGAGGATATGTGGTCCGGCACCTCCTGGGCCGAGTTCGACCAGGTGGCCCTTCTGGACCGGGGGCTGAACGCTGTCTATGACGTGGTGCCCAAGGAGCAGGCCACCTCGCTGGCTTCGGAGGAGATCGTTTTTCACAGTTCCCCTCCCGAGGCGGTCGCCCAGGTGACGGAGGACTTGTCGTCTATCGACTGGGAGTTCGCCACTGTCCTATCCAGCGCCCCCTCCCTGATGGGACAGCTGGGGATGGGCTTCGGCGGCATCGGCCTGGTGGGGATGGCGGTGACGGCCCTGGTCCTCTGCTGGCGGTACTTCCAAAGCCGCCGGAAGTTCCAGGGGGTCTACGAACTGGAGGAAAACTCCACCGTCCGCCAGACGCTGCTGGGCTGCGGGGTCAACGCCAAGGTATACAGCTGCGACACCATCCAGAGCCCGGTGGTTATCGGCATCCTGCAGCCCGCCATCCTGCTCCCCGCCTCCCTGGACTTTGAGAACACCCGGCTGGTGCGGCATATCCTCACCCACGAGGCGATGCACGTCCGCCGCCGCGACAACCTGATGAAGCTGGTGATGATGGCGGCCCTCTGCATCCACTGGTACAACCCCCTGGTGTGGGTGATGGCCCGGGAACTCTGCCGTGACCTGGAGCCCGCCTGCGACGAAGCCGCCCTGGCGGTGATGGGCCAGGAGGAGAGCGCCCCCTACGCCCAGAGCCTGCTGGCCCTGGCGGTGCCCGGCCTGGGGGGTGGTCTCTTCGCCAGCGCCTTCAGCCGCACCGAGGTGGAGCGGCGGATCAAAGGCGTCCTCTCCTACCGCAAGCTGGGGGTGATGACCCTTGCCGCCGCCGCTGTGGTGGTGCTCACCTCCGCCACCGCCTTCGCCACCTGCGGCCAGACCTTCTTCTCCAGCTACCTGGGTGATTGGTGCTACGGCGGCGGCACCTACGTCGCCAAGGCGGAACTGACCCGCCCCATCCAGCTGGGGGGCAGCCGGGACTACGCCCGGAGCCGGGCCAACCGTGTGGTCCACGAGGTGGTGAACGACGCTTCCGACGACATCCGGGTGGAGGCGCTGGAAAAGGATATCCAGAAGCGGCTGGCCCTGGAGTTCGGGGTGGAGCCGGGGGCCTTCCGGGTGCGCATCGCCCCGGCCCTGGACCCGGAGGAGACAGCGAAGCAGTACAAGGAGTACGGCCTGGAAAAGGACAAGGAGGGCCACTGGCTGGCCGACGGCAAGCAGGTCCACGTGCTGGAGGACCAGCTTGCCGGGGAATACTACTCCAACAGCCAGGGGGAGGTGGATGTTTACATCATCCGTGACGAGCAGTACAAGCTGCTGCGGGTGGAAAAGTTCGATTATTACCGTTATTGAGGGCAGGATAATGGCAGGGGGCCGGCGGGAATTTTATTCCTGCCTCCCCCCTGCCCTTGAGCCTTTCTTGAGAATTTTACTTTACCATGAGATGACCAACACCCTCACGGAAAGGAGCATCCCCTTTGAAGCCGACCCTGCTGATCGTGGACGACGAGCCCGGTATCGTGGATACCATGAAGGCCTACTTCTCCCCCCAGTACCAGGTCCTCACCGCCTACAGCGGCGGGGAGGCCATCCAAAAGGCGGGCAGGCAGCCGGACCTGATCCTGCTGGATATCAATATGCCGGGGATGGACGGCCTTGCCGTCTGCCAGGCCATCCGGGACCATATGGCCTGCCCCATCCTGTTTTTGACCGCCCGTGTGGAGTCCGCCGACCAGATCGCCGGGTTCCAGGCGGGGGCGGACGACTACATCGTGAAGCCCTTCGACCTGGACCAGCTGGCGGCCCGGGTGGCCGCCCACCTGCGGCGGGAGCGGCGGCGGAGCAGCCCCTCCGCCGTGCGCTTCTTTGGGGAGTGCGCGGTGGACTACTCCGCCCGGGCCGTTACCGTCCGGGGCCAGCCGGTGTCATTCTCCCGCCGGGAGTTCGATATCCTGGAGCTGCTCTCCCTCAACGCCGGGCAGGTCTTTGACCGGGAGCGCATCTATGAAACGGTCTGGGGCATCGACGGGGAGGGGAACAGCGACACCGTGATGGAGCATATCCGAAAGATACGGGCAAAGCTGGCGGTCCATACCCAGCAAAGCTACATCGAAACGGTCTGGGGGTGCGGGTACCGGTGGAACGGCTGAAAAACATGAGCCTGCGGCGGGCCTTCCTGCTGCTCACCCTCTGCGGGCTGCTGGCGGCGGTGGTATTGGCGGCGGCGCTGTGGTGGGGGTGCTGGCGGTCCTCCTCCCGGTACCCCTCGGCGGGGGTGGTCATCGGGAGCAACGGGGTCGTCACCCCCCTGCCGGAGCCAACGCCGGAGCAGCAGCGGCTGCGGGGGACGCTGGATATCATCGCCCTGCTGGGCTGGGTCCTGTTCCCGGCGGCGGGGCTGGGGGCGGCCGGGGCGCTCTTTTACCGGTGGAAGCTGGCGGAGCCCATCGCCCTGCTGCGGGAGGGGACCCGGCGCATCCAGGCCCACGATCTGGATTTCACCATCCCCCCTGTCTCGGATGACGAACTGGGGCAGACCTGCGCCGCCTTTGAACAGATGCGGCGGGAGCTGCTAAAGACCAACCGGGAGTTATGGCGGCAGGCGGAGGAACGGCAACGGCTCAACGCCGCCTTTGCCCACGACCTGCGCAACCCTGTCACCGTTCTGAAGGGGAGCGTCAAGCTGCTGCGGCAGGACCCCTCCGACCCCCAGGCCCTGGACCGGCTGGAACGCTACACCGCACGGATCGAGCAGTATGTGGAGGCCATGAGTTCGGTCCAGCGGCTGGAGCAGCTGCCGGTGCGGGCCTCCGCCGTGGACTACGCCACCCTGGTGTCGGAACTGGAGGAGACGGCGCGGCTGCTGGCCCCGGCGCTGGCTGTCACCGCCACCGGGCCGGATGCCGGGGCGGCGCGGCTGGACCACGGGCTCTTTCTCACCGTGGCGG
Organism: uncultured Angelakisella sp.; assembly: GCA_910585525.1. Lineage (GTDB taxonomy): Bacteria > Bacillota > Clostridia > Oscillospirales > Ruminococcaceae > Angelakisella. Next base: position 12,310 of record CAJUFR010000019.1, on the reverse strand, counting down.
AAAACCTCATAGGCAACGGGGCCCGCTTTGCCCAGAGCCGGCTGGAGATTGCCCTTTCCCCGGGGGATGGGACGCTGTCCCTTTGGGTAGCGGACGACGGCCCCGGGTTCCCCGCCTGGCTGCTGGAAAGCGGGCCCAAGCCCTTCGGGAAGGCGGCGGGGGGCGACGGGCACTTTGGGATGGGGCTGTACACCAGCGGCCTCCTCTGCCGGAAGCACGGCGGCGGCCTCCGGCTGGAGAACCGGGAGACCGGCGGGGCAGCCACCGCTTCCTTCCGGCTGGACGGCTGACCTTGAGGATTTCTTGAGTTTTCTCCTTTACACTCTTCTTATCTCAGATAAGGAGAGTGTTTTTCTATGATTATCCAAGCAACGGAACTTTCCAAGGTCTACGGCGAGGGAGAAAACCGGGTGGTGGCGCTGGACCGGGCGTCGCTGGCCATCGCCCCCGGCGATCTCATCTCCATCATGGGGCCGTCGGGGAGCGGCAAGAGCACCCTTTTGCACCTGCTGTCCGGGCTGGACCGGCCCACCTCCGGCCAGCTGACCTACGACGGAAAGGATATCTACCGCCTGGGGGACAAGGAACTGTCCGCCTTCCGCCGCCGGCGTATCGGCTTCATCTTCCAGCAGTTCCACCTGCTGCCGGTCCTCACCGCCCGGGAAAACATCATCATGCCGCTGCTGCTGGACAAAAAGCAGCCGGACCAAGGGTACCTGGAGGAACTGGCCGGGATGCTGGGCATCGGGGAGCGGCTGGGCCACCTGCCCCACGAGCTTTCCGGCGGCCAGCAGCAGCGGGTGGCCATCGCCCGGGCCCTGATCGCCAAGCCGGATGTCATCTTTGCCGACGAGCCCACCGGCAACCTGGACAGCCGGAGCGGCAGCGAGGTGATGGAACTGCTGAAGCAGGTGGGCAGGGAGTTGGGCAAGGCCCTGGTGGTCATCACCCACGACAGCCGTGTGGCCGGGATGGCGGCCCGGCGGCTGGTGATGGTGGACGGGGTACTGACGGAGGTGACGGCGGGATGAAACACTATTCTGCGCTGGCCCGGAAAGAACTGCTGGCCCAGCGGATCACCTCTGTTCTGATCCTCCTGGCCATCGTCCTTTCCACCATGATGACGGCGGCCATCGGCCAATCGGCGGGGATCCTGTCCGCCATGCGGCAGCAGCAGGCCATCGCCATCGGCGGCGACCGCCACGCCGGCTTGGTCCAGATGGACCGGGAGCAGCTGGCGGCGCTGCAAAGCGACCCCCGCCTCTCCTTCGCGGGCAGCTATGTGGTGCTGGGGAGCATGCGGCTGGACAACACCCTCTTACTGGGACTCAGCGAATTCCAGGAGGATGTGAGCGCCGTTTACCCCTCCATCTCCGCCATCAAGGAGGGGCGGCTGCCCCAGGCCCCCATGGAAGTTGCCCTGCCGGAGGATGTGCTGGAATACCTGGGCTTCACCGGCAGCCTGGGGGAAACGGTCTCCCTCCCCCTCTCCAAGGCGCTGCGCCACGGGGTGATGACCCAGTCCCACAACTTCACCGCGGACCTCACCCTGGTGGGCATCACCCGGAGCAACTACATGAGCTACACCGCCGGTACGGTCAACGGCATCGTGGGGCCGGGGACGGCGGAGGCCCTGCTGCCGGAGGAATATTTCTATTACAACGTGGATATCAAGGTGGCGGACAAGGGGTCGTTCCAGTCCACCATGGACAGCCTTGTTTCGGCGATGGACATCCACCCCCTGGACACCACCTACAACATCCTGTACCTGGACGCCCTGGGCATCCGGTACGACAGCGAAGCCGCCGACGTGGCGGATGCCTCTGACAAGGGGTTCTCCTACCTGCTGGCGGCGGGTATCCTGGTGGGGGCGCTGCTCCTGCTGGCGGCGGGGCTGGTGATCTACAACATCCTGAAGATCGCCGTTTCCCGGCGGATGACCCAGTACGGCATCCTCCGGGCCATGGGGGCGGACAAGGGGCAGCTTTATCTCCTTGTCATCGCCCAGGTCCTTTCCCTCTGCGCCCTTGGCATCCCCCTGGGGCTGCTGCTGGGGAGCCTGTCGGCCAAAGGCATCCTCACCGCCGCCACCGGGCTGCTCTCCCCGGAGATATTCCTGGCCCGGGATGCCGGGGAACTGGACCGGCTGATCGCCGAAAACAGCGGCGGAAAGGGCTTTTTCCTGCTGGCCAGCGCCGCCGTCACCCTGCTTTTTGCCCTGGCCGCCGCCCTCCCTGCTGCCCGACACGCCGCCAAGGTGGCCCCCACGGTGGCCATCAGCGGCACCCAAGTTAAGATCAGGCGCCGGGACCGGAGGGCGAAGAGGATCCGCAGCTTTGAAGCCTATTACGCCCGTCTCAACCTGGGGCGGAGCCGTGGCCGCACCGTCATCACCGTCCTGTCCCTGGTGATGAGCATCACTGTTTTCATCGCCCTCCAAAGCGCCGTGGGGCTGCTGAACACCGCCGGTGGCGGCTTGGCGGAGCACTACGGGGACTACTCCATCACCAACGAGGCCATGGGCTTCTCCCCCCGGGAGTACCAGGCCATGAGGGACGATCCCCGGGTGGCGGAACTCACCGCCATACAGTTTTCCCTTTACGATCAGGGGCCGGACGGCCGCCTGGACGGCATCCAATTCGGTCTCCCCCTCCAGCCGGCGGAGACCTTCCAGGTGGCGGGGCTCAACGGCGCCTACTGGGACAAGGCGTTTTCCCATCTGCCGCCGGAACTTTTGGCGAAGCTGAAGGCCGGGGAGGGCTGTATCGTCCGCAACCCCATCCCCCTGAACTTTGACGGGCAGGATATCCCCCGCACCACCATCCCGGCGGGAGAGACCATCACCGTGGCGGGCCGTGAACTGGAGGTGCTGTACACCCTGGACGACTATGACGGCTACCTGGCGGTGGGGAACAACGGCTTTGTCAACGGTGTCCAGGTCATTGTAAATGAGACGTTGTACACCGCCCTCACCGGCAAGACGGCCTACCATGAGCTGCTGCCCGCCCTGGCGGAGGGGGTGGACCGGGAGGAGTTCGACGCCGTGGTGGAGACCCTGGCAAAGCGGGTCCCCGGCACCCTCTGGCTCTCCTACGAGGACACCGACCGGCAGCTGGCGGAGAGTTTTGCCCAGATACGGCTCTTGGCCTGGGGGCTCATCCTCTTTGTGGCCCTCATCGGCCTGCTGAATATCATCAACACCGTTTACACCAGCATCCACACCCGTGTGGCCGAGATCGGGATGCAGCGGGCTATCGGCATGAGCGCCGGCAGCCTGTACCGGGTATTCCTGTGGGAGGGGGCCTATTACGGCATCATGGCGTCGGTGATAGGTGGCGTTGCCGGGTACCTCTGCACCATCCTGGTGGAGGCGGCCACGACCGGCGCCCTCCGGCTGGCGCCGGTGCCGGTGGTCCCCATCCTGGAGGCGTCGGCCCTGGCCATCGCCGCCTGTCTGCTGGCCACCTGCGTCCCCCTGGGGAGGATCAGCCGGATGAGTGTCGTGGGGGCGATCGGGAGGGTGGAGTAGAGGCCCCTCACTCCCCCGCCATCATCCTGCGGGAGGTCCAAAAATACAGCATCGCCACCAGCACGGTGGAGAGCAGGTCGGCCACCGGCTGGGCCCAGGCCAAGCCGGTGGCCCCCAGGAGCGCCTGGAGGATGTACAGCGCCGGGATATAGATGAGCCCCTGGCGGCTGAGGTTGATGACCAGCGCCTGAGCCGCCGCCCCCATGGCCTGCAAGGCGTTGGCCAGCACATAGAACACCCCAAACAGGAAGCTGGTGGTCAGCAGGATGTTGGTAAAGGTCAGGGCAAAATCAAAGGAGGCCGGTTCAGTCAAGAATACACGGATGATGGGGCCACGCAACAGATAGCACAGCCCCGTCATGGCGGCGCTGAGACCCAAGGAAAACAGGATGGAAAAGCCCATAATTTTTTTGAACCGCTCCCACAGCCCGGCACCCACGCAGTAGCCCAGCAGCGGCTGGACCCCCTGCCCGAAGCCGATGCAGACCATGCCGGTCATCATAGTCACCTTCATGGCCACCCCCATCCCCGCCAGGGCCATGTCCCCGTAGCCCGCCATCCGGGCGTTGATGATGATCTGGGACAGGCTCATCAGCAGGGAGCCCAGAGAAGCCGGGATACCGATAGCCAGAACACCGGCGCCGATGCCATCCCGGAAGGAAAGGTCCCTGATGTGGACGCTGAGGGTGGAGCGGCCTCGCAGAAAGTGAAGAAGGTAGTACCCGGCCCCTGCCAGGTTGCCGGCCACCGTGGCTATGGCCGCCCCGGCGATCCCCCACCGGAACCCCAGTATCAGCACCGGGTCCAGAAGGACATTGAGGAGATTCCCCAGTATCTGCCCCATCATGGCCTTGTTGGGCTGCCCCTCCGCCCGGAGGATGTTAGAAAAGCAGCTGGAGATCAGCACAAAGGGGCCGCCCAGGGCGACGATGGTCAGGTAGGTCCTGGCCGGTCCCCAGGTGTCCGCGCTGGCCCCGATGAGTTCCAATATCTGCTCCATCAGCAGCAGGAACACCGCGGAGATGACCACCCCCACCGTGACGCACCCCCACATGCAGAAGGAGCAAACCTTCTTTGCATGCTCTGTCCGGCCCTGGCCCAGGGAGCGGGAGATCACCGAGGTCCCGCCGATGCCAAAAACGGTCCCCAATGCCATAAAGATCAAAAACACCGGTGTTGCCAGGGATACCGCCGCCACCAGGATGTCGTTACGGGTCTGGGCGATAAAAAAGGTGTCCGCCAGGTTGTAGATCAAAACCATCAGCATCGCCGCCATGGCGGGGATGGTGTTTTTCAGCACCGCCTGGGGCACCGGCGCTTTTTCAAAAAGTCCTACGGTATCGTTCATAAGAATACCTCCTTGATTTGAAATGATACTTTTAATAGCATACTATTGATTTGCGCAAAGAAATGCCGCCGCAGCGTCGTGGCGGCATTTTTTTACAGGGAATCCCGCACCTTCTTTAAAAGCAGGTAGAAAATATCCCGTTCCGCCTCTGTCAGGCCGGAGAGGAGACGCTCCTCCGCCTCGGCCCGGTGGTGGAGGGCGGCGCCGACACACACCCGTCCCGCCGGCGTGATCCGCACCAGCTTGACCCGCCGGTCCCCGGCATCGCCAAACCCCTCCACATAGCCCTTCTGCTCCAGCCGGGAAATGATCCCCGCCGCCGTGGATTGGGCCACATGGAGCAGCTGCTCCAGTTCCTTCAGCGAGTGCTGGCCATCCGGGGCCTGCTCCAGCTGGACCAGCGCCTCCAGCTGCGCCAGCGTCATATCCTGGGCCCGCATGGCGTTATTGGCGTTTTTCCGCATCTCGTCATTGATCTGTTTAAGAAGTGATCCGCAGTCTTTCCGGGGCTCCATCCTGCATCCCTCCTGACAGTAATGATAGCATGCTTTTTGTTGTGTGTCAATAGTCTGCGTTTGGTTTCATGACCTCTACCGCCCCTCCCCTGGAATATCCCGGTGCCCCCGCATCCCCCCGTATCTCCCCCCTGTCCCCCGCATAAACTATACCCGAAAGGGGGGCTGGCGCGTGTCGGATGAACTTTGGGTGCTGGCGGTGGCGGTGGCTGGGCCGGTGATCGGCTCGGGGTTGGGGGTGGCTTTCCCGCCGGGGCGGCGGCTCACCGGGGGGATGCTGGCCTTTGCCGGGGGGGCGATGCTGGCCATCTCCTTCCTGGAGCTGCTGCCGGAGAGCCTTGCCAAATGCGGCCTGGCCGGGACAGCGGCGGGGCTGGCCATTGGGGTGCTGACTATGGCGGTGCTGGAGGGGATGCTGCCCCGGAGGGCCGCCGGAACGGGCGGGGAGTTGGAGCGGACCTCGCTGCTGATGATCGCCGGCATCTTCCTCCACAACCTGCCGGAGGGGATGGCCATGGCCAGCGCCGGGGCCATGGAGGACCCCCGGGCGCTGGTGACGGTGGCGCTGGCCATCGCGGTGCACAACATCCCGGAGGGCATCTGCACCTCCGCCCCCTACTACCTGGCCACCGGGCGGCGGCTGCGGGCCTTTCTCCTGTCCTCCTCCACCGCCCTGCCGGTGCTGATGGGGTACCTGCTGGGCAAAACGCTGCTGCGGGGGATGCAGCCCTTCGCCATGGGGGTGATGGTGGCCTCGGTGGCGGGGCTGATGATCCACATCAGCTGCGCCGAACTGCTGCCCACCGCCCAGGAGGAGGCGGGCAAGGACCACCCCACCCGCCCCATCGCCTGGCTGGCGGCGGGGGTGCTGTTCGTTATGGCGCTGTCGGGATGAGATCAGCCCCCGGGGGAACGCTCCTCCGGGGGCTGTTTCAGGTCTGCCCGTTCATTGGCTTGAAAGTAAAGATCAGCCGTGCTATCATCAGAGCAACAGATCACGATGAGCAGGTGGATGATAATGGATAAGCTGAATCGATTTCAAAGGGAATTTTTAGGGGCACTTGCTGATATTCAAGAAAGCTGTGTCCAAACAGCACTAGGGCAGGATGATAATGAAGGGATAAAGGGTAAATATTATGAGATCACTTCCGAGGTCATCATAAGGATCATGGAGGTCATCGACGGCTACCGGGATCAGAATATCGGGAGGTTAAAGGTCACTTCGGAAAAAACCGGAGAAAGCCTGAAAGATGCTCCATATATCGAATTGCATGATATCGTGTGTGACTATTTAAGAGGTGCTGACTGACCGTCTCGATATTCCCCCTACCCCCGGTACCCGTCCACTTCGGCCCGGGTGGGGATGGAGGTCTGGGCGCCTTTGCGGGTCACCGAGATGGCGGCGGCCTTGTTGCCGAAGGCGATGGCCTCGGCCTCGGGGCGGCCCTCCGCCAGGGCGGTGACGAAGGCGCCGTTAAAGGTGTCCCCGGCGGCGGTGGTGTCCACCGCCTGCACCCGCAGGGAGGGGATGACCTGGGCCTGATCCTTGGTGACCAGCAGCGCCCCGGCCTCCCCCAGGGTAGCCAGGACGGTGCCCACCCCCTTCCCTACCAGCGCCTTGCCGGCGGCGATGGCTTCCTCGGTCCCCCCCACCGGCAGGCCGGCGATGCGGGCCATCTCGGTCTCGTTGGGGGTGAAGTAGTCCAGGCTGGCGATGACCTCCCCGGGCAGGGAATCGGGGGCGGGGGCGGGGTTGAGCACCACCAGGCGGTGGTGCTTCTTTGCCAGCTGGATGGCCCGGAACACCGCCTCGTAGGGGATCTCCAGCTGCAGGACAATGATATCATGGGCGGCGATCAGTTCCTCGTTGGCCTCGATGTACGCCACGTCGCAGCAGCCGTTGGCCCCGGGGATGACCACGATGCTGTTGCTCCCCGTCTCGCTGACATAGATCACCGCCATGCCAGTGGGGGCGTCAGGGGTCTCCTCCACATGGGAAACATCCACCCCGGCGGCGGCTAAGTTGGCCTTCAGCGCCTTGCCCATCTCGTCCCGGCCCACCTTGCCCAGCATGGTGACCTTCCCCCCCAGCTTGCCGGCGGCGCACGCCTGGTTGGCCCCCTTCCCCCCGGGGATGTAATCGGGGCTCCCCCCAAGGATCGTCTCCCCCTTCCGGGGCAGTTCCTTCACCGGGATGACCATATCCATATTCAAGCTGCCGATAACCAGTATCTTTTTCTCCATCCTGTTCCACCCTCCATTTTGTTATTATAGATGGTATTATCATACCACCTTTCCCCGGGAAATTCAATTCAAAATATCCCGGCAAAGGCCCCGCCCGGGGGCCGTTTTGCATTGACGAAACGCCCCTCCCGGGTCTATAATATTTTTATTATTGAGAAGAATGGAGGGGGCTTTATGAAGAAGCGGCTGGCCTGCGCCCTGCTGGCCTTCTGCCTCTGCCTGGCGGCCCTGGGGGGCTGCGGGGAGAAGCAGCAGCCGGACGCCAGCCCAGAGGACGCCTTCCGGCGGCTGCTGGCGGCGGATTACGAGGTGTATTACCTCATCTACGGCGGGGGGCTGACGGTGGACAGCAGCCAAGGCGGCACCGGCTACCAGCCGGTGAACTCCGCCGGGTACGAGACCATCGACGCCCTGCAAAAGCGGCTGGAGAGCATCTACCTCCGCAGCGAGACGGTGCGGGACATCCTGGAGGCCCCGGACCAGACCGGCGCCCCCCTGCTGAAGATCGAGAACGGCCAGCTGCTGCGGAGCGCCCGCCCCACCCTCCTGACCCTGGGGTACGAGGTGGATGACACCTCCATCCAGGCGGAGAGCCAGAGCGACAGCGCCGCCGCCTTCCTCTTCCAGGAGACGGGGCTGGACGGCTCCCTCTACCGGACCCGGCTCTCCATGACCAAGACCGCCGGCGGCTGGCGGCTGGACGCCCCCCGGTGGGAGGCGGAGCGGACCCTCATCCGGGAGGGCTCCGACCAGGATTCCCTGGTGGAGGCAGACGCCGCCCGGCTGGCCGCCGAGGAATTTCTGGCATCTGTCGTGAACGGCAGTCTGCCCCAGGACCAAAGCGGGATGCTGGGGGACCTTTCCGCCTGGCAGGAGATAAAAGTCAGTTCTGCCAAGGTCACCGAGACGGTGGAGGAGGGGGACAGCTGGGGGGACTACCGGGTGGCCGTCACAGTGGAGAACGGCGCCGGCGTTTTCCCGGAGGGGGAGCAGCAGTTCCGGCTGGTGATGAACTGCAACGAGATGCGGTATGGCGACCGGGTCTACCCCGCCTACTTCCGCCCGGCTTCGGAGGAATATTACAACTGGGGCGGCTATGTGGAGCAGAACCAGGACGGCCCCGGCCCCGCCTGGTATGTGGACGCTTTTATCGGCTTCTACGGCAGCGCCACCTTTGCGACCCCCTGGGACCTGCCGCCGGAGACGGTGGTGGAGTTTTCCCTCCTCTTTGCCGAGTCGTCGGAGGGGGACCAGCGGTACACCCCGGCGGAACTGGACGCCGCCATCCAAAAGACCTTTGGCATCACCGGCTTTGACGGCCGGGGCACCAAGTTTTATGTCAAGGAGCAGGACCGCTACCTGCTCTGGGGCCGGGGGGGCAACATCTACGACCTGCTGATCCAGCCCCCCAGGATACGGAGCAGCCAGGCCCAGGTGGATGTCACCTTCTACGGCGATGTCCTTTGCACCGCCCCCCTGCGCACCCTTCGCTACACCCTGGAAAAGAACCACGACGGCAGCTGGATGCTGCTCTCCGCCCAGCGGGTGGACGACACCACAGAATAAAAGGAGGTATCCCCCTATGGAGACCCTTTCCCTGGAGACACGCCTGGACCAAGGCGGCCTTGACGCCAGCCTTGCCGCCCTTTACGGCGACGTGGAAACGGCCCGGAGCCGCTGCGCCAAGGCGCTGGACGGCTTCCGCCGGACCTTCGGCGCCCCTGCCGCCGCCCTGTTCAGCGCCCCCGGCCGCACCGAGCTGGGGGGCAACCACACCGACCACCAGCGGGGCCGGGTGCTGGCCGCCAGCGTGGACCTGGATATTTTAGCCGCCGCCGCCCCCAACCACAGCGGCGTGATCCGTATCCAGTCGGAGGGGTACTCCCTCCTCACCGTGGACCTGGGCCGGCGGGAGCCTTTGCCGGAGGAGGAGAACACCTCCGCCGCCCTGGTGCGGGGGGTGGCCGCCCGGATGGCCGAACTGGGCTGCCCCTTGGAAAAAGCGGGACTGGACGCCTGGCTCACCTCCAGCGTCCCCGGGGGCAGCGGCCTCAGTTCCTCCGCCGCCTTTGAGGTGCTGACCGGCACCATGCTGAACAGCCTGTTTTGGGACGACAGCCGCTCCCCGGTGGAACTGGCCCAGATCGGCCAGTACGCCGAGAACGTCTACTTCGGCAAGCCCTGCGGCCTTATGGACCAGATGGCGTCCTCGGTGGGCGGGGTGGTGGCCATCGACTTCGCCCGGCCGGAGGAGCCGGTGGTGGAACGGATCGCCCTGGACCTGGCGGCCAACGGCCACGCCCTCTGCATCATCGATTCCGGGGCGGGCCACGCCGACCTCACCGCCGAGTACGCCGCCGTCACCCAGGAGTTAAAGGCGGTCTGCGCCCTTTTTGGCAAGGAGGTGCTGCGCCAGCTGCCGGAGGAGGAGTTCCTGGCCGCCCTCCCCAAGGTCCGGGCCGCCGCCGGGGACCGGGGGGCGCTGCGGGCCTTCCATGTCTACGACGAGAACCGCCGTGCCGCCGCCCAGGCCCGGGCGCTGGCCCAGGGGGACTTCCCCGCCTTCCTGGAACTGGTCCGCCAGTCCGGGGATTCCTCCGCCCTCTACCTCCAGAACGTGGTGCCCGCCGGACAGGCCCGGCACCAGGAACTGCTGTTCACCATCGCCCTGGCCCGGCGGCTGCTGGAGGGCACCGGGGCGGTGCGGGTCCACGGGGGAGGCTTCGGCGGCACCGCCCAAGCCTTTGTTCCCCTGGACCGGCTGCCCGCCTTCCGTTCCGGCATCGAGGCGGTGCTGGGAGAGGGCAGCTGCCACGTGGTATCCATCCGCCCGGTGGGCGGGGTCAAGATCGGGTAAAGGAGTGACAATCATGACCAACCCCCAGCTTTGCCGCACTGTCGCCGCCCTGGCGGACTACGCCCGGGAGAAGGGGCTGATCCAGCCGGATGACCATACCTGGGCGGTGAACCGCCTGCTGGAGGCCCTGGAGGAGGATAGCTTTTCCCCCCCGGACCAGCCTTTTTCCGCCCCCCTGGCGGATATCCTGGACGCCCTTACCACCCACGCCGTGGAAAAGGGTCTCTGCGGGGATGACATCACCAGCCGGGACCTTTTCGACACCCGGCTCATGGGGCTTTTGACCCCCCGGCCCTCCCTGGTCATCGGGGAGTTCCGGGCCCGGTACCGGCGTTCCCCCAGGGAGGCCACCGGCTGGTATTATACCTTCAGCCAGGACACCAACTACATCCGCCGGGACCGTGTCGCCAAGGACCGCAAATGGCTCTCCCCCACCCCCTACGGGGAGTTGATCATCACCATCAACCTCTCCAAGCCGGAGAAGGACCCCCGGGCCATCGCCGCCGCCAAAAACGCCCCCCAGAGCGGCTACCCCAAGTGCCTCCTCTGCCGGGAGAACGTGGGCTACGCCGGACGGATGAACCACCCCGCCCGGCAGAACCACCGGGTCATCCCCATGACCCTGGACGGCGTGGAATGGTACCTCCAATACTCCCCCTATGTCTACTACAACGAGCACTGCATCGTCTTTAACGGCCAGCATCTCCCCATGCGCATCGACCGGGGCACCTTCCGGCGGCAGCTGGAGTTCGTCTCCCGGTTCCCCCACTACTTCCTGGGCAGCAACGCCGACCTGCCTATCGTGGGGGGGTCCATCCTCAGCCACGACCACTTCCAGGGGGGCTGCTGCACCTTCCCCATGGAGACCGCCCCGGTGGAACGGGAGTTCTCCTTCCCCGGCTACCCGGAGATCAAGGGGGGCATCGTCCGCTGGCCTATGTCGGTGGTCCGCCTCACCGGCGGCGACCCGGAGCGGCTGGTGGAACTGGCCGGCAAGGTGCTGGACGCCTGGCGGGGGTACAGCGACCCCGACGCCTTTATCCTGGCCGAAACAGAGGGGGAGCCCCACAACACCATCACCCCCATCGCCCGCCGCCGGGGGGAGGCTTACGAACTGGACCTGGTGCTGCGCAACAACATCACCACGGCGGAGCATCCCCTGGGGGTGTACCATCCCCACCAGGAACTGCACCACATCAAGAAGGAGAACATCGGCCTCATCGAGGTGATGGGCCTTGCCGTCCTCCCCGCCCGGCTGGAGAAGGAACTGACGGCGCTGGCCGGCGCCCTCGCGGAGGGGGCCGATATCCGGGCCATCCCGGAACTGGAGAAGCACGCCGATTGGGCGGAGGAACTGCGGGGAAGATACACCTTCACCCGGGACAACGCCCCCGGCATCCTGGAGCGGGAGGTCGGCGCGGTATTCGCCCAGGTGCTGGAGCACGCCGGGGTCTACCGCCGGGACGCCCAGGGCCAGGCCGCTTTCCTGCGCTTCCTGGAGACGGTAAAATGATCCAGCCCCCGCCCTTCCGGCACCGGAAAGGCGGGGGCTTCTTATTCATAGATGTTCCAGGGGGCCAGGGCGGTGGGGTTGTCGGTGACGGTCCGGTCGTAGTCCAGCACCCTCCCCTTCTCCACCAGCCGCCCCATGACGACGAAGCGGTAGCCGTTGGGGTAGGTGGGGACGATGCGGCGGCAGGATACTCCGCAAGCGTCCACCCCCCTCCCCCCGCAGGGAACTTCCAATCCGCCGGAGGCACCCTATCAGGCCAACTTCAAGGAGGGAGCGGGCGAAACCACCCACTTTACCAGCTGCG
>CAJUFR010000018.1 GCA_910585525.1 uncultured Angelakisella sp. | reverse complement strand
CTCTTTTCGCGTCGAGCGACCGAAGGGAGCGGATAGACCCCGCCGTAGCGGCGGGGCTTTCTGGCGCCTTGTGGGGCGATCTTCTTTTGGCGGAAGTGACGATACTTCTTGCAACAGGTCAGTGCTGCGGGTTCCCCTTGATCTGCAAAATGGCCTTCACCAGTGCCCCGGGGATGTCCTTGGTGGGGGCGGCGGCCAGCAGGGCGGGGATCTCCTCCGGTTCGGCCACCACGTACTGTGGTGGGATGGTGTTCAGCGCCAGGGCGGCCACGTCACGGCGACACTTATCGCAGCGGCAGCAGTTGAATTTCTCGAACACGGCGTCCAGCCGGTCGGCCACCAGCTGCTCCACCAGGTTCACCAGTACCAGTTCCTTGGCCTGGCGCAGCTGCACCGGGGCCGCCACCGGCTGGCTCAGCTTCTCCCGCAGCAGCGACAGGCTGTCCTGGACGGCGGGCTGCTGCTCCTCCTCCGGCTCCTGGGGCTGGACGGGGGCGGCGGGCTGCTCCTCCGGTTCCGGCTCCTCCTCCCCGGGGGCGGTGGGCATGATGAGGTTGAAGATATACTCCTTATCAAAGCCTTTTTTAGAAGCCATAGTCACAGCACCCCCCGTTGGATCAACTCATCCAAAAGCGCGCGGTAGTCGTTTACCGCCCGGTTCTTGGTAAATTTCATCACGTCCGCCCGGTGGATCTGGGCGACGGTAAGGGCGTTGCTGTTGCGGATGGTGGTCTCCAGCAGCGGGATGCCCAGCTGCCGGGTGATGTCCTTGGCGGCGTCCCGGATGACCCGGCTGGCGTTCTCCCGGGCCACGAAGCGGGTCAGCAGCACCCCGGCGGCGGCCACCCGGGGGTTGCTCTTGCGCCGCACCTCCTCCAGGGTGCCGCTAAGCTGCACCAGCCCCTGGAGGCTGAAGATATCCGGCTGCACCGGCATCAGCACCCAGTCGGAGGTGGTGAAGGCGTTGACGGTGAGGATGCCCAGGGCGGGCGGGGAATCGATGAGGATGTTGTCGTAAAGGTGCAGTACCGGCTTCAGACAGTCCCGGAGCAGGTACTCGCGGCCCTTGCCGGTGAACTCCAGTTCGATGCCGCTGAGCAGCATGTTGGCGGCGATGACGTCGCAGAAGGGGGTGTGCTGGATGGTCTGCACCGTCAGCAGTTCCCCCTTGAGGGCGTGGTAGATGGAGTTCTGCATCTCCACCCGGTTGTCCGCCCGCAGGCCGAAGGAAAGGTCCCCCTGGGGGTCGAAGTCGATGCAGAGGACCCGCCGCCCCATATGCCGCAGCCCCATGGCGATGGCATTGGTGGTGGTGGTCTTGCCTACCCCCCCCTTCTGGTTGGAAACGCAAAGTATCTTTGCCCTGTTGATAGAAAAAACCCCCTCTGTCCCCGATGTGTCGGTGGTCATTCATATAAGGAATATTATACCACACGGGCGGATATTGACAAGGCCCTGGGGGAAAATGGAACAGCCGGCCGGGATATTTTTCTCCCTTTTTTCCCGGCGGACAGCGGAAGGGCGCTTTAGTTTTTCCAAAGCTGGGCGAATAGAAATAACAAGAAATCATATTCCCATCGTGACAGTGCTGCCCGCAAAGACCCTGTCCGGGCGGCGGAAGGGGACAAAATCGTACCGGGAGACCGGGGGAGGTACCCATATGAAGATCAATCCCGCAGCAGCGTACCAGGCATATAATAAAGTAACGGAGCACAACCACTCCACCCCCCGGCGGCCGGAGCTGCGGGTACAGGCAACGGCTCAGCGGACCGGCAACACCGACCAGATCCAGATCAGCCCCGAAGCCACCCGCCAGCGGGAGGTGGAGCAGCTGACCCAGAGCATCCTGGCCGAGATCCGGGAGCCGGCCAGCCCCCAGCGGCTGGACAGCCTGCGCACCGCCGTACAGAACCACACCTACCACGTTCCCACGGTTGACCTGGTGGACGCGGTGATGAAGCAGTGGTTCGTGGCCTGATAAGAGGAGAAATAGCTTGCAGATCACAAAATTCCGGGCCTTTATGGAGGGCTACGTCAGCTTCCTGGAGGAGATGGCGGCGGGGGAACAGGAAAAGTACGCCGCCATCCTATCCTACGACCCCAAGCGGATGGATAAGGTAGTCAGCCGCCAGCAGGCCATGAACATGCGGCTGACCCAGCTGGAGGAACAGCGGGAGAAGGAGCAGGAGGAGGCGGGGATCGCCGGCCTCACCTTCCAGCAGATCCAGGACCGGCTGGAGGGGGCGGAGAAAGAGGGCTTTGAAAGCCTCGCCCGCCGCTTCCAGAAGGCGGTGGACGAGATCAAATACTTCAACGAAAGATCCATGACCTTTGTCCAGGACGGCATGAAGATGCTGGGGATGGATAAGGAGACCCCCAAGGCCCCCTACACCCACAGCGGCAAGGCAGGGGGAGAGGGGCTCCAGGGCAGTTCCCTTTTCGAGGCAAAGGTATAACGGTACAAAATGGAGGGACAACACTTTGATCAGGCCAACATTTTTAGGGTTCGAGACCGCCAAGAAGGGTCTCACCACCGCCCAGAAGGGCTTGGACGTCACCGGCCATAACCTTGTCAACTGGGATTCCGCCGGTTACACCCGGCAGCGCATCACCCAGGTGGCGGTGGCCCCGGACAGCTTCCGCAACCGGTATTCCTCCAGCAGGACCGGCGGCGCCGGCCAGGGGGTGGATATCTCCGGCGTGGCCCAGATCCGGGACGTCTACCTGGATAAGCGGTTCCGGGAGGAGACGGCGGAGGTGGGCTACTACGACCAGGCCGGCACCATCCTCAACGACATCCAGGCCGCCCTCAACGAGTACAACCCCACCACCGACACCGGGCTGCGGGCCAGCATCATGGCCATGAGCGACGCCCTCCAGAGTTTTTCCACCCACGCCTATTCCGAGACACACGCCAACATCGTGCTGTCCTCCTTCAAGAACCTGACCCAGACCCTGCGGCAGATCAGTTCCAAGCTGGAGAGCGCCCGCTCCCAGCAGATCTACGACCTGGATGTTTCGGTCCAGGAGGTGAACAGCAAGCTGCAGAAGATAGCGGAACTCAACCGCTCCATTATGGAGGACGCCTCCGATATCCTCTCCAACCCCTACTTCGGCCCCAACGAGTTGTACGACGAGCGGAACCTGCTGCTGGATGAACTGTCCGAGTACGCCGACATCCACTACACCTCCAACGCCGACGGCACCATCAACGTGGAGGTCAACGGCCACATGGCCATCACCGGCACCAAGTACGACAAGATCGATCTGGCGGAAAACGCCGATACCGGGGTGGTAGGGCTCAAGTGGGTATCCTCCAACGCCCCGGTGGAACTGACCAGCGGCTCCCTCAAGGCCTCCACCGACTACATCAACGGCCGTGGCCCCAACCTCCGCAACCCCGGGGAGAGCACCGTCCGCGGCTTCCTCTACTACAAGGACCAGCTGAATGACTTTGCCCAGACCCTGGCCAACGTGGCCAACAGCGTCATCCCGGAGGACGACGGCAACGGCCAGCCCAAGCTGGACGCCAACGGCAACATCATCTACAAGCAGCTGCTGGGGGCGATGAACGACCTGCCCAACACCGACGGCAGCTACAGCGTGGTCCAGGGGGTGCCGGTGACGGCGGACAACATCTCGGTCACCGACCAGTGGGCCAACAACTCCGGCTATGTCATCTTCCAGCGCAACCCCGACGCCAACGACACCGCCGACAACGTGGGCAACTACGCCCTGGCCCTGGCCGACGCCATCACCAACAGCAGCCACCGGTTCGAGCCCAACGGCGCCGAGTTTGACGGGACCTTCCTGGACTACGTCAAGAACTACGTCACCACCCTGGGCGAGGACACCAACTTTGCCGAGGGCCGTCTTACCGCCACCAGCAACATCCAGCGGAACCTGGAGGACAACCGGGACAGCGTCTCCGGCGTGGTGGTGGACGAAGAGGTCTCCAACATGATGCTTTACAACAAGTCCCTTTCCGCCGCCTCCCGGCTGATGACCGCCATGGACGAGGCGCTGGATACCATTATCAACAAGACCGGCATGGTGGGACGCTGACCACCGGCCGTATCCTAACACATTAGATCAAAAGAAAGGGTGAACGAAGGGTGAGGATCGCGCAGAGAATGGTCAGCCGCAACTACCGGCGGCAGATCAACAACAGCCTGGCCAAGCAGAACGCCACCCTGGAGCGGAGCGAATCCGGCCTGCGGTTCAGCAAGCTGTCCGACGACGTGGCAGCGGGGAGCCGCGCTATGCATATCCAGGAGGAACGGTACCAGACCAACCAGCAGCTGGAGAACGTCAAGGACCTGCTGGCGGAACAGAAGTCCATCGACAGCAACCTGTCCTCGATGCACTCCATCCTCCAGACCATCCAGGAGCGGGTGCTGACCGGCATGAGCGAGGACTGGGGCGACACCGCCCGGGAGGTCATCGCCAAGGAGATCGGGGAGAAGCGGGAGCAGCTGCTCCAGTTCGCCAACGCCCAGTTCGGCGGCCACACCCTCTTTGGCGGCACCAACAACAGCACCCCTCCCTTCACGGTGAGCGACGAGGGCAAGCTGCTCTTCAACGGCATCGAGGTGGAGGGTATCTGGAAGGACACCAGTGACGGGAAATACTACTACAACAAGCCGGTGGTGGACGAGAAGCTGGGTACCCAGTACAGCATCGCCGGGCAGCCGGCGGTGGCAGGCTCCTTCTTCTCCAAGGACGGGGAGACCTTCACCGACGCAACCAGGGCGGTCGCCTTTAAGACCAACGGCAACGGCGGGTACGACACTATTACTGTCAACGGCAATCAGTATACGAATGACGGGAACGGCAACTATCAGGATAATACTGGTGCAACTGTCTATACGTCGACTGACGGTCTGAACTTTACCGACGTTGGCGGCAATACCGTAAGTTTTAGCGCCCCCCGGATGGAGACCACCGCCGAGGTGGTCCCCAACAGCGGCGACACCTTTGCCGACATCGGGCTGGGGCTGAAGATCTCCGGCGACCAGCGGGCCGACCCCCGCACCGCCTACCAGGTCTCCTTCTCCGGGCTGACCATCATGGGCAACGCCGGGGACGACAACTTCAACCTCAACCCCATCATTGGCGCCAACGGCACCCAGGTGTCCGGCAACCTCTACGACCTGCTGGGCCAGATCCAGGAGGCCCTGTCCGAGCCCATGGATAAGAAGGCGCTGGATGACATGTACACCCAGCTGGTGGCCCTCACCGACGATGTGGGGATGGTCCGCACCGACCTGGGCAACCGGATGGAGTATCTCCAGCTGACCCAGACCCGGCTGGAGGACGACATCACCAATATGACCGCGTTGGAGACCGACCTCATCTCCTCCGACCCTGCGGAGGAGGCCATCAAGATGAAGGAATGCGAATACGTCTGGCTGGCCCTGATGCAGCTGGGGAGCAAGGTCCTTCCGGCGTCGCTGTTAGATTTCATGCATTAAAAAAGATTCTCTGTGAAGCGGAGGTGTTTGTGTGCAGCTGATCAACATTACCAGTACCCCAATCGACTATAAGATCAATATCGAACCGGCCCGGTTGGAGATGAAGCAGGCGGACAACGCCCGCCAGAGGATGACCGTGGACCCCTCCCGGCTCAGTATCCGTTCCCAGAACATCCAGGTGAGACTCAACTCCAACCGGATGCAGGCCAGCCTGAACCTGCGGACCCCCGACGAGTTCGCCCGGTACTACGGCAGCCAGGGCCGCCAGACCGCCTACGAGAACATCGGCGAACGGGTGCAGTTCGGCAACCAGATCGCCCAGATCCAGGATGGGGTGAGCATCAGCCAGGTGGTGCAGCAGAAGATGCTGCAGCAGCCCACCACCTACACCACCTTCATCCCCTCCGCCGGCATCGACATCTCCTGGCAGCCGGCCCAGCTGGACCTGGACTACCAGCCCACCCAGCTGGAGTTCGACTGGCAGACCATGAAGAACACCATGGAGTATGTCCCCGGCAAGTACCAGATGGATATCCTGCAATACCCAAAGATCACGGTGGAGTACCTGGGCACCCCCACCTATGTGCCGCCCAGCGCGGACCCAAACTACGAGGAAAAAAGCGCCTGATGCAAAGAGCGGCGCGGTGTGAACAGCGAGAGGGCAGCCGCAAGGATCGTCTCCTTGGGGCCGCCCTCTTTTGTATCAAAACAGAAAGGCAGGTGTACCCGCTGTGAAATTGCAGACAAGGGACCTGGGGGAAATGGAGATCGACGAGAAGGATATCGTCACCTTTACCGGGCCCATCTTTGGCTTTGAGGAGTACCGCCGCTACGTGTTCCTGTACGAGAAGGAACTGAGCGAGCACTTTATCTGGCTCCAGTCGGTGGAGGAGCCGGGGCTTTGCTTCATCCTGGTCCAGCCGGACCTGGTCACCGACGACTACCAGCCCCAGCTGCCCCGGGAGGCCGGGACGCTGCTGGGGGAAGGGGACTATATGTGCTGGCTCATGGCCACCCTCCGGGAGCCCTTCCAGAAGTCCACCGTCAACCTCCGCAGCCCCATCGTGGTGAACCCGGAACTGCGCCAGGCCGCCCAGTTCGTGCTGGAGGGCAATCTGCCCATCCGGCATCCGTTGCTACGGGAGGGGGAAGGGGCATGCTGATCCTCTCCAGAAAGGCGGGGGAATCCCTCATCCTGGACGGCGGCATCGAGATCAAGATCACCGAGATCTACGGCGACAAGGTGCGCGTCGGCATCGCCGCCCCGGCGGACGTGCGGGTCTACCGCAAGGAACTCTACGCCACCATCCAGGAGAACCAGTCCGCCGCCCAGCACGCCCCCATCTCCGAGGCGATGAAGGGGCTTTTAAAGAAACTTTAGTCTTCCGGCAGCGGGGGGAAGGACTTGTTCACCCGCAGGCTCAGGTCCCGGAGGTATTTCTCCAGCCGGGGACCGTTCTCCCCGGGGAGGTCCAGGATGCGGCAGCGGTAGCTGCCGGTAGCCCCCTCGCCAAAATCCACCGGCAGTTCCACCTGGATGGGGAGATCCTCCAGCAGGGGGGGCTGCCAAACGCTTACCGCCAGCCGCTGCCCCTGGGACAGGGTCATCCCGCAGGTGAACCGCAGCTGGGTCAGGGACAGGGCGTAGATGGAAACAGGGAACACCTGGAGGGAGGGCAACTCCTCCTGCCGCCCGAAGCGGAACAGCCGCCGCTGCCCCTGGGGGGGCAGCAGGGCGCTGGCGCTGCCCCCCATCTCCACGTCGTAGAGATAGGCGGAAGCCGCCCCGGGAAGCACCTGGTCGGTGATGGAGACCAAACGGAGCATCTTCTCGGAGGAGAGATAGGTCTCCCCCAAAAAGCTGTGGGTCTCCACCCCGTCGTGGACCCGGACCACCTTGAGCCGGGTGCCCATTTTGAAGAGGGGGACAAACTCGTTTTTAAAATCGACACGCTGCTCCTGGATGGAGGCGCAGGCGACGCCGTATTCTAAAACCTTGTCCTCCGGGGTCTTTAATACCGCCGGGAAATCGTGCTCGATCTTGGCAAAGCCCAACTGCAAACACCTCACTGACCGCTGCCGCGCCCTCCCCCGGGGGGAGAGCGGGGCAGCCGGAAGATACTACCTACTATGATAAAATGGTTTGCGGCTTTTTTCAAGGGGATTTTGGAAAAAGCCGCCGGAAAGGAGCCGTTATGTGCGATGTTGCCCAGGTGGCCCGGCTGCTGGAGAGAAAATGGCAGCTGCTCCGCCAGGTGGAGGAAGCCACCCAAAGGATGCTGGACTGCCCCGGCGAGCAGCTGGAGGAACTGATGTGGGAGCGGGAGAAGCTGATCAAAGGGCTCCAGAAGGCGGATGCGGAACTGGAGGAGTCGTGCCGTGACCAGGAGGACGGGGAGCAGGTGCTTGCCGCCGCCAGCGGCCGGTGGGAGGAGCCGCCCAGCGGCAGGCTGGAGGAGGTGGGCCAGGCGGCCCAACGGCTGCGGACGGTACTGAGCCGCCTGCGGGAGAGCGAATCCCAGGCGATGCTTCGGCTGAAGCAGGAGCAGCTGGAGATACTGGAGAAGATCAAGGCTGCCAACCAGGGGGGGGCCGCCAAGGCGGCGAGGTTTTATTCCCAGAGTGCTGGGGGGAGCATGGGGTCCCGGCTGGGGAGGGCCTAGGGGGGGGCCTTCTTTGCAGGGTCTGACCTTCAAAACAGCCCGCCCGCCGTACCGGCGAACGGACTGTTTTAAACAAAGGAATTAAGGCGCGCCACCACCGCTCTCACCCCAACCGCTGTATCATCTCCACCAACTCCTGCAACCCGTCAAAGGTGTAGTCAGCAGTGATCCTCCGCCCGTCCGCGGCGGCGATAAAGGTCCTCCGGGGATCGCAGCTGTAGCTGACCACCTCGCTCCAGAAGATCTGCACCGGCGCGCCAATGGCCCGGTACCGGATGACCTTCTCCTGGTCAAAGCAAACGCAGTTGCGGTCACTGAGATGGCGGAAGAAAAACCCCAGGAGGACCATCCCGGCCCCCAGGCCGAAAAAGGCAAGCACGATGCCCCCCTGTCCCAGGCCGATGTCCAGGAAGCAAAGCACCCCCAGCCCCATGAGCCCCGCCCCGATGGCCACCATGGTGACCAGGGCGACGACACCCAGCCGCTTGTTCCGCAGCACCCGCATCCCGTCGGGGGTGCGGGCGGCGGCGGTGTTCTTCCGGGCGTTGCCGGTCATGTAGCTGGTGGCGATGGCCACCAGGACGCAGGTGATGATGATGCTGTAGTTCATGGCGGGTCCCCCTTGTCACTTGCCGCTGATATTGAGCAGATGGCCGATGGCCCCGGCAAAGCCCTTGCCGGATTCCTCCGCCGCCACAAAGGCGGGAAGATGGGCCATCTTGTCCACAAAGGGCCTGATGTTCGCCACCCCGCAGCTGGTGGGGAAGAAGGCGAACATAGGCTCGTCGTTGGGGGAGTCGCCGAAGAAGATGACCTTCTCCCGGATGGCGTCATCATCCTCCCCCAGCACCTCCTTCATAAAAAGGCGGGTCATGTCCAGCTTGTTGTAGTCCCCGAACCAGGCGTTGACGTGGATGGAACTGACCTTGGCCACCGCCCCCATGGATTCGGCGATCTCCTTGATCCTGTCGGCGGCCTCGAAGCCCAGGTAGGGCGGGTCCTCGTTAAAGTCGATGGCCAGGTCGTAGATACGGGAAAACTGGTCCTTGGAGACACGGCAGCCTGGGACCCCGGCCAGGCAGGCGTCCCGGACGGCGGCCAGCCGCCCCTGGATGTCCCCGCCCGCCACCGAGGGATGGGTGAAGGTGAGGCGGTGCCCCTCCCGGAAGTAGTAGACGAAGGCCCCGTTCTCCCCCACCACGGCGGTCACCGGCCACTGGCGGACGATGAGGTCGCACCACCCGGCGGGCCGCCCGGTGACGGGGATGACACCGTACCCGGCATCGTGGAGCCGCCACAGGGCGGCGTAGGACTCGGCGGGCAGCTTGCCGTCGGTGGTGATGGTGTCGTCGATATCACACAGGACATAGCGAAGTTTCCCGGCCCGCTGGGGCTGGATGGCAGAAAAAGGTTCCATATTCGGCGTCCTTTCTGTATGAATAAACTTTTAGAACAGCTTCTTCAGGCCATCCAGGACGTCGCCGATCTCGCCGGACGCCAGCTTGGCCTTGACGCCAGCCACCAGGGGCTGCAGCTTCTCATCCGGCAGGTCGATGCCCAGCACCTTTTCGATGGCCTTGATGGGCTCCTTCTGGAACTCCGCCAGCAGGGCAGGGTCCTCTTTGATCTTCTCCACGATCTCTTCCACTTTGCCTTTGATGTCCAGTTCCATTGGATGTTACCTCTCTTTTTGTTGTTTCCGGCAGGATACCGGTCAGATTTCATTATATCACAAAATGGCCCCAGGCTCCAAGGGCTTCCACCACCTTTTTGTAAAACAGGACCTCTCTTGCATCCCCATGCCGGGGATGGTATACTATAAGCACCAAGTCCAAGACCCGGGCCCATCCGAGAGCGCCATCTCTCCGGTGGGCCCTGGCTGTGATATCAGAAGCTGTACCGGGCTCGCTCCCGGAGAAAGGATGTGAAACATGTCCCGTATGTTGGCCCGGGAGGGAGACACCATCGCCGCCATCGCCACCGGCAAGGGCGGGGGCATCGGGATGATACGGCTCTCCGGCCGGGAGAGCCTGGCGGTGGCCGGGCGGGTGTTCCGGCCCCAGGACCCGAGCCGCACGCCGGAGCGGCTGCCGGGGTACACCGGCGCCTACGGCCAGTTTGTGGATGAAGCCGGGGCTCCCCTGGATGACGGCGTGATCTTCGTCTACCACGCCCCCAAAAGCTACACCGGGGAGGAGATGGCGGAACTCTGCTGCCACGGCGGCGGCTACGGGATGGAGCGGCTGCTGGCCTGCTGCCTGGCGGCGGGGGCCCGGCTGGCCGACCCGGGGGAGTTCACCAAGCGGGCGGTGCTTGGCGGCAAGATGACCCTCACCCAGGCGGAAGGGGTGGCGGATATCATCGCCGCCCAAAGCGCCCAGGCCATGGGGGCCGCCCAGGAGGCCCGGCGGGGGGCGCTGTTCCGGGCGGTGACGGCGGTCTCTCAGCGCCTGGCCGATGCCGCCGCCCACATCTCCGCCTGGATCGACTACCCGGAGGAGGACGTGGAGGAGGTGCTGGTCAGCAGCCTGGGCACCACCCTGGGGGAGTGCCAGAGGGAACTGGGGCGGCTGGCCTCCAGCTATCACGCCGGGCGGCTGATGCGGGGGGGCATCTCCACCGCCATCCTGGGCAGCGCCAACGTTGGAAAGTCCACCCTGATGAACCTCCTTGCCGGGGAGGAAAAGAGCATCGTCACCGACATCCCCGGCACCACCCGGGACGTGGTGCGGGAGACGGTGCGGGTGGGGGAGGTGCTGCTGGACCTCTCCGACACGGCGGGGCTGCGCCAGACCGACGACCGGGTAGAGCGGCTGGGGGTGGCCCGCTCCCTGGAGCTGCTGGACCGGTGCGACCTGGTGCTGGCGGTGTTCGATTCCTCCCGGCCCCTGGACGCCGGGGACCGGGGGCTGCTGGAAAAGCTGGACGGGCGGCTGGCGGTGGGCGTCCTCAACAAAGGGGACCTGCCCCGGCAGGCGGACCGGGACCAGGTGGCCCGGCACTGCTGCGCCGTGGTGGAACTTTCCGCCCGGGAGGGCACCGGGGTGGAGGAACTGGGCCGGACCATCGCGGAGGTCACCGGCACCGCCCGCCTGGACCCGGCGGCAGGGATACTGGCCAACCAGCGGCAGCTGGACTGCGTGCTGAAGGCGGCGGCCAGCCTGGACGAGGCCATCGCCGCCCTGGGCTGGGGCCAGACCCTGGACGCGGTATCGGTGAACATTGAGGAGGCGCTGGACGCCCTGCTGGAACTCACCGGCCAGCGTGCCAGCGACGCCATCATCCACCGGGTGTTCGAGAATTTTTGTGTGGGGAAATAGAAGTGTTTCCCGGCGCAAAAAGCGGGATACGCTTGAAAAATACAAGGTCAAGATGATGCAAAAAATATCCCCACGCACATTTTTGTGGCGTGGGGGTATTTTTTGTGTTACTTTGTGCTGAGTTCGTCGATCATGAACTCCATTACCCGATGGATGTATCGCTGTTGTTCCACGGGAAGGGATGAAAGTTTTTGCGAGATAAGGCCGCTTTCCTGTCCGACAGCTACATCTAAAACATCGCAAAGGAGGGAATTGGCGTCGCATCGTAAGGCATTGGCGATGGTGACGAAAGTATCCAGCTTTGGCGTCTTGAAGCCGCATTCGATGTTACTGACGTACTTGGGAGTAAGATTTGCCATTTCTGAAAGTGTTGTCTGTGTCAGTCCTCTGGACCTTCGCACGATTTGGATCCGTCTGCCTACCTTTTCTGCGTCCATGAATATCCTCCTAACAGCTAGTAGTGTGACCATTGGTATTAGCGAGTATATCCAGCTTGACGCAACAATTGAATCCACTAGTGATAAGAGTTATCTGTCTAATAGAAAGACTTTTTGGGTTTTCAGAAAAAAATAGCAGGCCGGACCCCAATGGGGCCCGGCCTCTGCCGCTGTTGTTCCTTTAAAGTTCTATTATTTCTCCTTCGTCTCCTCCGTCCCCTCCCCGCCGGGCTGCGCGGTGTCAGTGCTCTGGGGTGCCTGGACCGGGGGCTGGCCGTTGGTCATGGGGGGACGCTGGACCGGGGGCTGGGGGTAGCGTTGGAACTGGGGCTGGGGGTTGTTGGTGGTGTAGGTGCTGGGGGCGTTTCCCCTGGGGGGCAGGCCCCTGTCCGCCCGGCGCTTGGCGTTGGCCCGGGAGACAGACCGGACGATGAGGACGATAACCAGAATGATGGCGATCCAGACCAGCAGGCTGGGACCCACCCGGGCCAGCCAGATGGCAAAACTCTGGAGACCGTTCACCAGGTCGTCGATGCCGTCGCCATAGGCCTCCTTCATCCGCTCCCCGAAGGTACGGGGCTTCTCCTGCATCACCTGGTACTCCACCACCTCCTGGAGGGAGAGGTTCAAAAAGGAGTAGGTCACCTGGCTGTCCATCCGCCGCAGGGAGGCGGTGAGGCTCTCGATCTGGTACCGGACGTCGCTGAGGGCGGATTCCAGGGTGATGATATCCTCCAGCTTCTCCGCCTTGGAGAGGATCTCCAGCAGCCGCTCCTCCTGGACCCGCAGGGTGGTGAGGTGGGCCTCGGCGTCGTAGTAGCGGTCGGTGATGTCATCCATGCTCTGGCTTTGGGTCACCACGTTGCAAAGGCCGCCTACCGAGCGGATGACCCCGTCCAGCTTGGCGGAGGGGACCCGGGCGTTGATGTTGGCGTACCGCTCCCGGTACCGGCCGCCGCCGTAGCTGCTGCCGCCCCCCTGGTCCTGGCTCTCGATGTAGCCGCCGGCGTTGGCGACGGCCTGGAGGATGCCGGAGAGGGCGGGGTCGAACTCCTTGGTCTCCAGCTCCATGTTGGCGTGACGGATGACCTTCCGGGTGTCCGGCAGGTCGAACTGGGGCGCGCCGCCAGCCTCCCCGTCCGAGCCGTTGCTGACGATCTGGGAGGTGTCTTTGCCATAGTCGTAGTCATAGGATTCCTCCGGCGCCGGAGCAGCAGGCTCCGGCGAAGGGGTAGCCGGCGCCGACGACATCTGTGGCGAGCCGTTGCCGCCGCTGCCGCCGCAGCCCAGCAGGCAAAGGCACATGGCCAGGAAGATAGCCGTCATCGCTGCCAGGATATGTTCTCTCCGCTTATTCATCTGCTGTGATACCTCCTTTTTGTCCAATGGTGTGATCTGTCCCATGGCGTGAAGGGGACCTCTTTACCCATTTAGTGTACATTTTCTTACTGTTTATTGCAAGAGGCCAAAGAAATTTTAAACGGGGCCAGCGGCCCCAAAATGCTGCTTACGTCTCCAGGCACCCGCTAAGACCCTTCCACCGGGTAAGGCGGCGAAGCCGCCGAGTAGGGCCTGACACGGCGGCACGCCGCGGCGAAGCCGCCGAGCAGGGCCTGACACGCCGAGGCACGCCGCCATTCATATATTGTTTATGGACAACGGTCCTCAAAAGGGATATAATAGGAGCGTCGCGTATATCACAAAGAACCGCCGCTTCGCGGCGTCAGTATGGAGGTTTATACCAATGAAAACACGCAAGATGCTGGCCCTGGTGCTGGCGCTGATCCTGGCCCTGGCCGCCGGGTGTTCCCAGAAGGACACCAGCTGGGTGGCCCAAAGCGGGGAGGATACCATCCCGGTGGGGGTCTACATGGTGGAACTGATGATGGGCTACAACGATGCCGCCAGCCAGCTTGCCGGCTCCACCGATATCCTGAAGGAGACCATCAACGGCACCCCCGCCGCCCAGTACATCGCCGACTTCGCCAAGGAGGAGTGCGCCAAGCTGCTGGCCATCCGCAAGGAGTTTGGCGCCCGGGGCCTTACCCTCAGCGAGAACGACACCCAGCAGGCCGTGGCCTACACCGATTACCTCTACGGCATGGGGGAGACCTTCTACAGCGCCAACGGGGTGGCCAAGGAATCGGTGCAGTTCATCAACGACACCACCATGATGAGCCTGGGCCTCTTCAACAGCATCTACGGGGAGGGCGGGGAAAAGGCGGTGCCCCGGGCCGACCTGGAGAAGGAGTTTGCCAGCCGGTACACCCGCAGCCAGTACGTCTACTTCCCCAAAGCCGACCTGACCACCGGCAGCCCCCTCCCCCAGGAGGAGATCGACGCCAGCAAGGAGAAGGCGGAAAGCTATCTCAAGCGGGCCCAGGCCGGGGAAAAGATCTCCGACCTCTTCTACGAGGTGGCCAAGGAGCAGGACCCGGCAAACGCCGGGGAGAAGATGGAGGAGAGCCAGTACGACATCTACCTGGAGAACGAGGCCGGCTACTTCCCCCCTGTCTTTGAGAGCACCGTCCTTTCCGCCGCCGACAACGAGGTGAAGCTGGTGGAGGACGAATACTACTTCTACCTGATCAAAAAGCTGCCGGTGCTGGAGGGCGACCCGGAGACGATCCAGCCCTACCTGGACAACATCCTCCAGTCGATGAAGTACGACGAGTACACCGAGACGCTGGCCAGCTGGAGCCAGGGGATGGACATCAAGTACAACAACGCCTCCCTGGCGGCCTACACCCCCGCCAAGCTGAAGATGACCCAGGAGCAGCTGGACGCCGCCAACTCCGCCGCCTCCGGCAGCGAGAGCAGCGCCCCGGAGAGCAGCAGCGAAAGCGCCGCCCCCAGCGAGAGCAGTTCCCAGGGTTGACCCGCCGGCACGAACGCCCCCGGCACCCTTTTGCGGTGCCGGGGGCGTTGCCACTATAATTACGTAGCGTCAATAAAGCAGTCCATCACGTTAGCGGTTTACAGAATGTCAGCAGGGGATTCTTCCAGAGTTCCACCTCATACCAAAGTATATAGTAAAACTTCTTTAAAAAGATTGCTCCACAGGATCTATGTCTCCAGGCACGCATTAAGATTCTGTACAAAGGAAAGCCCCCCTCAAAAGAGGGGAGCGAGTAGGACGTGCCTTGGCGGCCACGCCATGGTCCCCCGACCAATTTCAAATCCGAACTTTTAATCTCATCAAAAGTGACCCGTTCCGAGCCTTCCTTGTAGTTAAACGTAATCAAAATGTAGTCATCGAAAATCGTGACTGCGTTCACAAAGCTGTCGATCAGCCGCCGCCGTTCCTCAAGCTGGGTCACATCCAGAGTACGGAACCGGCAAATCCAATAGGTCACATCCTCGCGTGAGAGCAGAGGGTGTTTCATTTCCTCCTGGATAATTTGCAACTCAATCTTCTGCTTGGCGTCCTCCAACTCATCCAGGCGCTGCTTGGTGGAGGCGTTGATGATACCGGCTTGAATCGCGTTGAGCATATTCGTAATGCCGCGCTCCGCATCCTCCAACTGCTTCCGCAGAGCGGGGAGTGCGCTGCTTTCCCGTCCCTGTAAATCCATCACAGCGTCCGTTATGTATTCCACAAAAGCATCGTCCATGATTTTTGCCATCACCGAATTGACCACGGCATTTTCCAGCGGCAGTTTTTTGACGCTCTTGTGCTTGGCGTTGCAGGTGTGATTTTTCTTTGTGTTCACACAGCGGTAGTAGTGATATTTTCGATTGGTCGAACTGGTGCCGCTCTCGCCAACCATCATGGCCCCACAGGTTCCGCAGAACAGCTTGGTTGTCAGCAGATAGTCGTCCTCCGCCTTATGCCGGGCGGGGGCCTTTTTATTTTTCGCCAGCTTGTCCTGCACCCGGTCAAACAAGTCCTGGGGAACGATGGCGGGAATGCCGCTAGGAATAACGATCTCCCGATATTTGTACTCGCCCAGGAATTTCCGATTGTGAAGGATCGCCGCCACAAAATTGAGGTCGATTGCTTTCCCACGGACAGTTGTCACCCCGGTGTCATTGAGGTAATCCCGTATCTCTTTCATGGTAGCGCCATTGTCGTAGCGGGTGAACATCTCCAGCACAACAGGGGCGGTGCGGGGGTCGATTTGATAGTGCCGTTCACTGTCGATGGCGTAGCCAAAGGTTGGTGTACCGCCGTTATATTTGCACTTCAAGGCGTTCTCGGTATGCCCCCGGATAACCTTCTCCGCCAACTCTGCCGAGTAGTATTCCGCCATACCTTCCAACAGGGACTCCAGGATGATGCCCTCCGGCCCTTCCGAAATATTTTCCGTAGCGGAGAGGACTTTGACGCCGTATTTTTTGAGCTGTGCTTTGTAACGGGCGCTGTCGTAACGGTTGCGGGCAAACCTGTCCAACTTCCAGACCAGGACCACATCGAACAGTCCCTTGGCGCTGTCCTTTATCATCCGCTGGAAGTCCGGGCGGTTGTCGGTCTTGGCGGACAAGGCACGGTCAATGTAGGTGCGGACAATGGTAATCTCATTTTTCTGGCAGTAGGCGGTACACTCCCGCAGCTGGCCCTCAATACTCTCTTCCCGTTGATTATCACTGGAGTACCGGGCGTAAATCACTGCTTTCATTTTTCTTTCTCGGCCTCCTCCAGCATTTTGGTCAGCACTTCTTTTAGCCTCTCGCTCATGGGTGAGGCCGGGTCAAAACACATATCCACAAATGATTTCAAATCAGGATTAACCTGCTCAATGCGGGGACGATGCTCATAAAGTTTGCCCTGCGGCTCGTCGCAGCGGCCAAAGATATAGTCCAGGGAAACATCGAAGTAATCTGCATAGACCACAAAATTTTCTGCATTGGGACTTGACAAATCACGCTCATAGCGGTCAATGGCGGACTGGCTGACACCCAGCAGTTCCCCCATTTTCCGCTGTGAAATCTTCACACTCTGCCGCAGTTTTCTCAACCGGGAACCAATCGTTTCCTTTGACATATGCTCACCCCTTTCCTGATTATAGTACCATATAATCGCAACATAGTCAACGCGAAATCAGAGTTTTTCAAGAGTCAATATTTCTCGTCGCACGACTGGGCCGAAAAAGAAAAAGCGTCCCGTCAGGGACGCGCAGCCGCACAATTTATTGTGCGTTCCGGGGTTTGGGGCTGGCCCCAACAAGCGGCAAGCAGGCGGGTTTCATGAAACGCGCATTGCTTGCCAGTTTGCAATGTGTGTCCACACTTGCATTGCTTGCCGGTTTTGTTCCGTCCCCTTTTAGGAGCAACTACTCATTTGATTTCTGGTTCCAAATTCTCAAATAGTGGGTCATCAAAAAACTCTCGAACACTGATTTCTAATCCATCACAAATTTTTTGAATGGAAACAACGCCTGGATTTTTGCTTTTGGTGTTCAACATGCTATAAATCGTAGAAGGCGCAATGCCGCACTGATTTGCTAGTGCATTGACTGCCATGTTTCGCTCCAGACATAACGCATGAATACGACGGGCAACGGCGGTTTTTGCGTTCACAGCGGCATCACCTCTCCTTCTTCACACGATTATTCTAGCCATTTTTGCGATTTATCGTGTGGGATATATCCTAAATGCAAAATGTGTGATATAATGGGGGCGTGGGATATATCGCAGAACAGGGAGGATTGAATATGAATCGTATTATATGTGCATTTACCGGTCATCGTTCCAAGAGTTTCTCATGGAAAGACAATGAGACGGCCCCAGGTTGCGTCCTGCTGAAGGAAACCCTGGCGGAACAAATCTCCGTGCTGGCAGAACGGGGTGTTACTGACTTCCTATCTGGTATGGCCCAGGGGGTAGACCTCTGGGCAGCGGAAATCGTGCTGGACCTCAAAAAGAAAAATCCTGCTCTGCGCCTCCACTGCATCCTTCCTTGTGAGGGGCAGGAGGACGCATGGCCGATGTCAGAGCAGGAGCGGTATCGTTCTATTTTGCGGCAAGCTGATGAGGTAATCTATGTGAACCGGGAATACACCTCAGACTGTATGCTGGCCCGAAACCGCTATCTGGTAGAGCATTCCTCTGTGCTGCTGGCAGTCTACAACGGGAGCCGCCGGAGCGGAACGGGGATGACCGTTCGATATGCCAAGAGACTTGGACGGGAAGTTATCGTGATCGCCCCGGTTTCCAGGAGCGTGAGCTACGAAAAATTAGAGCGGTAAAACCGCCGCTGGAACCAGTTTTCAGAAACTGGCAAGCGATGCAAGTGTCAAACACCTGTAACGCTTTAGAAGGGCGTTTTTGAAGTTCCCGGCCATACATACAGGAGTTGCCAATCCACATCCCCAATCCCCTGATTTTATCGGGAAAAATTGGGCCTAATGCGTTACATATGTCCGCAAATCGAGGCCGTTTTCAGCCCTCCATAGGAAATCGTATTCCCTTCTTCTGCAAGCGGTTTAGACCCCTTGCCGCACAAGCGGTTCAGCCCTCCGATTTGCGGACACTGATAGAAAAAGTAACCCCCTATTTTAGCCTCCGAAGGAAATCATACAGGTCAATCAGTTTTAGCGATTGTAATCCATGCAATGCAAGGGATTGGCCCCCTTACTTTTTCTACTCCGCAAGGCTTGACAGAACTGTAAAATTCCGATACAATAACTTTGTAAATTTCATACAAACAGCAATATGCAGGCGAAGTCAAGACTATCTTGACACCGCCTGCATCTTCCATTTCCGGGGGAGGGGATGCCTATCAGATTGTAGCGACGCCGGACATTGAACTCATAACTACACGGACGAATGGAGGACAATGCTTGGCAAAGAAGAAACCTAACGACTACGGCACTGGCATCCCGCTCCATGAGGTGGAGGCCCTGGCCAGGGTCCTACTCCCGGAGATACAGAAATTCTTCGAGAGTGAGGAAGGGCAGAGAGATTTCTGGGAATGGAAAGAGATACAACAAAGGAAAGCGGGCGAATAACAGAATCAGGTGGGCCGGGGGTAGCATCTCCGGTCCGCCTGAACGCAAATTAGTGATTATATTTTTTGCTGTTGCATGGCCTGCACAACAGTTACACATTGGAAAGAACCGTTCTTCCATCTTTGCTCCAAGGCTCGATGCAATCAACCGTCAATTCATCCACCAGGAAATATTTCCCATAATGCACATTTGTATTTGTTACCTTTGCTGGTGCCTGGCATGGTATTCGAAATTGCTCTATGGTGTGCTATAGGATTTAAATATTTTTTCTAAATTGATTTTTCTGCCTATATTGAAATATAGCTTGACAATTACAAAAATAACATGTATAAATAAAATGTATGTACAATTAATTTGAATTTTTGAAAAGGTAACGATTTTACTGCCCAACGGTGTGCTACACCCGTTCTATAAAGGCTTTAGCAATACTGTGCAGTTTAACTATTAACTCAAAGGAGCATAGATATGGGTGAATATAAATCCAGTATATACAACATCGAGATTACAGAAAAACAGGGGTGGGCTTTGGTTTATAACTCTTTTTCTGGTGCTGTTGCATGGTTTGAGGAACAGTATATGGATGCGGTCCTTCATGATGATATGACCTTAATCAAGGAAAACGGTCTGTTTCAGCCTATGTTGGAAAAAGGGTTTATCATCGGGGAAGGTGTTGACCAATGGGCTTTGGCAAACTATGAAAGATTTCGAGCAATCTTTCGAGAGGACCCAGAAAATGTGACATTTATAATTGCTCCCAGTATGAAGTGCAATTATCATTGCTTATACTGTTTCGAAAATACTGATGCACCCAAAAATACAATGAGTGAGATCGCATGGGAGCATACAATAGCTTACATCAAGAAGTTTGTAGATAATCATAGTAATCTTCGGGATGTATATATATCTTGGTTCGGTGGAGAGCCAACCTTACAAATAGAAAATATTCTCAAATATTCGAAACAATTACAAGATTATATTCAAAAAAGAGGTGTACACTATCAGGCTCGAATTATTACAAACGGAAGTCTTTTAACTAAAGATGTCGCCTGGCAGATGGCTAATGAATGCAATGTTCAAGCTGCACAGATAACCTTAGATGGATTGGGGGAATTGTATGCCAAAAAGAAAGGAACTACCAGTGAAAATTTCTACCGAACGATTCAGAATATTAAAGACGCATGTGATTTGTTTCGAATAATTATCCGCATCAATATAGATAGAGATAATGTCCAAGAGATTGAAAATCTTCTGGCTCTTTTGTTGGATGAATCTGGACTGAATGGCAAAATTTTAGTTGATTTTGCCATGATCCAGAATTGGAATGACGAGGAGGAAATAAAAAACACATGTTTAACAGAAAGTGAGTATATTACTTTTATCAAAGATATCCACCGTACTGCATTGGTTCGTGGCTGGGGAGATTCTTTTATGCAAAAACTCCCTCGTAGGCATATTGTTTCTTGCGGTATGCTGCATGTGAACAATTGTGTGATTGGACCAGACGAAAAACTGTATCGTTGTTCACATATGCTTAATAGAGAAGGATGGGAGATTGGTAATCTACAGGATGGATTATTACATAATGGAACAGATTTAAGATTTCTTTTAGATTCAGCGGATAAACGGTGTAGAACCTGCAAGGCGTTTCCTGTATGCGGTGGTGGGTGTATTGCTAACAGACTTATTCACAACAAATCCCAACCAATTTGCAGGGAGTATATAGATTGGATTCGGGAGAATGTACTCTTCGCCCTTAAATGTAAAAATCAGGGGAATAATTGATAAAAGTCAAAAGTCGCCCTTAGACGCAGAAAAGGAACCTGCATCTAAGGGCGACTTTGTTTGCGGCTTTCCGTTTGCAATTATTCATCTGTGTTATTATTGCATGAAGGATAGTACGTCACACAACTGTCTACTGCATTGTTATCATAGATATCAAATACCAATTCCACAAAAGTCCCTCCTTTCCATGTGTATCCTCGTTTTCACGGCTATTTCTCACAAATCTTTTTGGTGTCTCTCAATTCTAATGTGTTTATTAGTCTAGCAGCATTTTCTAAATCTGTCAATAATAAAAGTGAACACCAAAATCAATTTTGTGGTTTTCCATTTAGACGCCCCGCCGCTTACTGTTCACAGGATATTGCCGATAGAGATGATAAATCCGAACCCGTCCCCCACTTGGAGGACAGCGTTCGGATTATCATAAGTTGGTCCGAGTGACGGGATTCGAACCCACGGCCTCCTCGTCCCGAACGAGGCGCGCTACCAACTGCGCTACACCCGGATGTTTCGGGCCGGAAAAGCACCGGCCCGGAAACGTTTGCTTACCTATTATACTATTTTTCGGGCAAAAGTCAAGTCTCCACCGCAAAGGTGAGCATCGCCCGGGCGGCCACCTTGCCGTCCACCGTGGCGACGGCCTCCCCGATGCCCACCGGGCCCTTCTCCTTGACCAGGGTGCAGCTGAGTTCCAGCCGGTCCCCGGGGCGCACCTGGGCCCGGAACCGGGCCTCCTTGATGCCGCCGAACAAGGCGATCTTGCCCTGGTTCTCCGGCTTGGTGAGTACCGCCACCGCCCCCACCTGGGCCAGGGCCTCCAGGATGAGCACCCCCGGC
Source organism: uncultured Angelakisella sp. (assembly GCA_910585525.1). Lineage (GTDB taxonomy): Bacteria > Bacillota > Clostridia > Oscillospirales > Ruminococcaceae > Angelakisella. The sequence continues at coordinate 13,690 of CAJUFR010000018.1, read as the reverse complement.
ATCACATGGTGCTGGGGGAAGTGGCCGCAGAAAAAGGGCTCGTTCACCGTGACACACTTCACCCCCTTGGCCCACTGGCCGGGGGCGTAGCCGGTGATGCGGTCCACCAGCAGAAAGGGCCAGCGGTGGGGCAGTATCTCCTGTATCTGATTGGAATCCAGTTGGGGCATCTCTTATACCTCCTTGTACTTCCCCAGCACCAGGGCGGCGTTGTGGCCGCCGAAGCCCAGGGAGTTGGATAAAGCGGCGCAGGCCCCCAAGGCCCGGCCGGTGTTGGGGATGACGTCCAGGGCGCAGTCGGGGTCCGGCTCCCGGTAGTGGATGGTGGGGGGAAGGTACCCCTCCCGGAGGGCCATGACGCAGAGGATGGCCTCCACCGCCCCGGCGGCCCCCAGCAGGTGGCCGGTCATCGACTTGGTGGAGCTCACCGGGGGGATATCCTCCCCGAACACCTGGCGGATGGCCGCCGTCTCGCACCGGTCGTTCATGGGGGTGCTGGTGCCGTGGGCGTTGATGTATCCAATCTGCCCTGGCTCCAGGGCGGCGTCGGCCAGGGCCTCCCGCATGCAGCGGACGGCGCCCTCCCCGTCGGGGGCGGGGGCGGTGATGTGGTAGGCGTCGCAGGTGGCGCCGTAGCCCAGCACCTCCCCCAGGATCTCCGCCCCCCGGGCCCTGGCGCGGGACAGTTCCTCCAGCACCAGGATGCCCGCCCCCTCCCCCATGACGAAGCCGCTCCGCTCCCGGTCAAAGGGGATGGAGGCCCGGGCGGGGTCGCCGGACTGGCAGAGGGCCTTCATGGAGGTGAATCCCCCCACCGCCAGGGGCGTGATGGCCGACTCCGCCCCGCCGCAGACCATGGCGTCGGCGTAGCCGTCCCGGACCAGCCGGAAGGCGTCCCCCAGGGCGTTGGCGCTGCTGGCGCAGGCGGTGACGACGCAGGAGCAGGGCCCCCGCAGCCCCAGGCGGATGGCGATGACCCCCGCCGCCATATTGCTGATGCTCATGGGGATGAAGTGGGGGGAGACCCGGTCCCAGCCCCGGCTCTGGCCCCGGCTGTGCTCCTCCTCGATCACCGGCAGGCCGCCGATGCCGGAGGAGACCAGCGTCCCGCACCGGTCCATATCGGTATTATCCGGGGTGATGCCGCTTTGGGCAAAGGCCTCCTGGGCGGCGATGAGGCCCAGCTGGGTGAACCGGGCCATCTTCCGGGCCTCGGCCCGGGGGATATGGGCCTCGATATCCAGGTCCTTCACCTGGGCGGCCAGCGTTACCTTCTGGCCGGTGGTGTCATAGGCGGTGATAGGGGCGATGCCGCAGGTCCCGGCTCTGGCCCCCTGCCAGGTCTGCTGCAAGGTATTGCCGATGGGGGTCACCGCCCCCATGCCTGTGATGACGACTCTGCGCCGCATAGAAATACCCTCCTGTTTATATTTTGTTTGGGGCTGGGCGTTCAAGATGCGGCCTGACGGCCTGTCTTGATGGAAAGAACCTGCAAAGGGAAAGAAAAACGCTGCGGCGGGCGACCAGGGCCTGCGCAGCCCTGGACCTGCGGCCCGGTTGGGCGTAGCCCACGTTCCCGAAGGGATCCCGGGCGGTCAAAGCGGGGCTTCGCCCCGTCTTACATACCCATGCCCCCATCCACCGACAACACCTGCCCGGTGATATAATCCCCTCCCGGCCCTGCCAGGAAACCCACCATCCCCGCAACCTCCTCCGGCTGCCCCAAACGCCCCAGAGGGATCGTGCCCAAAAGCGCCTCCCTGGCCCTGTCCGGCAGCGCCGCCGTCATGTCCGTCTCAATGAACCCCGGGGCGATGGCGTTCACCGTCACCCCCCGGCTCCCCAACTCCTTGGCCAGCGACTTGGTCATGCCGATGAGCCCCGCCTTGCTGGCGGCGTAGTTCACCTGGCCGGGGTTGCCGTGGAGCCCCACCACGCTGCTCATGCTGATGACGCGCCCCCAGCGGCGCTTCACCATCCCCCGGGCCGCCAGCCGGGCGCAGCGGATGGCCCCGGTGAGGTTCACCGCCAGCACCTGCTCCAGGTCCTCGTCCTTCATCCGCAGCAGCAGCCCGTCCCGGGTGACCCCGGCGTTGTTCACCAGGATATCCACCCCGCCCAGCTGCTCCTCCGCCTGGGCGAAGAGGGCCTGACAGTCCTCCTCCCGGCTGATATCCGCCTGGGCCCAGGCGGCTTTTGCCCCCAGGGCCTGGCACTCCTCCGCCACCTGGCGGGCCGCCCCCACGCTGCCGGTGCAGCAGAGGAAAACATCGGCCCCCCGGGCGGCCAGTTCCAGGCAGACCGCCCGGCCGATGCCCCGGCTGCCGCCGGTGACCAGGGCGGTCTTTCCTAAAAGTTCACGCTCCATCCTTCATTCTCCCTTTGATCTGGTAGATAGCCCGCTGGATGCTCTCCAGCGTCTCGGCCTGGAGGAGCAGCAACTCCTCCGGCAGCGGGCCGCTCTTTTTTACAAAGCCGGAGAGTACCTTCCCCGGCCCGATCTCCACCACCGTGTCCACCCCCTGGGCCAGCAGCCACCGGATGGTGGCGTGGAACCGGGTGGGGGACTGGACCTGGCGCACCAGCAGCCCGGGGATGCTCTCCCCCTCTTCCAGGGGCCGGGCGGTGACGTTAAAGACCACCGGCAGTTCCAGAGGGTGGAATTCGGTATCCCGGAACCGCTGGCTCAGGGCCCGGCCGGCGGGGGCCATCAGGCTGGTGTGGAAGGGGCCGCCCACCGCCAGAGGGACCGCTTTTTTGGCCCCCTTTTCCAGGGCCAGCCGGGCGGCCCGGTCCACCGCCGCCGACTCCCCGCCGATGACCACCTGGCCGGGGCAGTTGAGGTTGGCGATCTCCGCCACCCGGCCGGTCTCGGCCCGGGCCTGGCGGCAGGCTTCCCGGGCCGCCTCCTGGCTGGCTCCCAGCAGGGCGGTCATGCCGCACCGGCGCCCGGCGGCGGCCTCCTCCATGGCCCGGCCCCGGAAGGCGGCAAGTTCCACCGCCTGGGCGGCGGTGAACACCCCGGCGCAGCAGAGGGCGGAATACTCCCCCAGGCTCAGCCCGGCGGCGTAGTCCGGCCGGATGCCGGCGTCCCGGAACACCCGGGTGACGGCGGCGGCAAAGGCCACCATACAGGGCTGGGTGTACCGGGTCTGGGCCAGCGTCTCCGGGGGGGCCTCAAAGCAGGTTTTTTTCAGTTCGAACCCCAAGGTCTCCTCCGGTATGTCAAAGATGGGGCGGACGGCGGGGCAGCAGGCGTAAAGTTCCGCACCCATCCCCGGGACCTGGCTGCCCTGCCCGGCGTACAAAAAGGCCAGCTTCAATTTTCATGCTCCTTTCGGTTTTTAGTTAGATTACAGAAGCTACCTGTAACTTCTTAGAACTTATAAAACTATTGTACTTAGGCTACACTGTTTTTGTCAAGATAGACCAGAGAACGAAACAGCCTTGCCTGTACAGGAGAAGTCATGGAGAGATTCGGGACCATCAAAATCAAAGCAGACGCGCTTTTAAAGGCCTCCGGGATGAGCAAAAACGAGTTGAGCTACAAGGCCCAGGTGCAGCGGACACAGCTGAACCGCTACTGCTCCGGGGAGGTGACCCGGCTGGACACCGATGTTCTGGCCCGGCTCTGTACCGCCTTTGGCTGCGGCATCGGTGACCTGCTGGAATTCGTTCCGCCGGAGGACTGACGGGGGCGGTGTGTTTACCCCGCCAACTCCGCCAATATCTCCGCCACCGGCCGGATGGCGCTGCACATCCCCGCCACCTGCCCGGCCATAAGGGAGCCGTTTTCGGTGTCCCCCTCCAGCACCGCCCGGCGCAGGCCGCCCAGGGTGAAGGTCTCCAGTTCCATCTTGTCCGCCCCGGCCCTCTCCCGCTTTACATACTCACGGGCCATCCGGTTCTTCAGCACCCGCACCGGGGTGCCGCCGATGCGGCCGGTCACCACCGTGTCAGTGTCCTTGGCCCGGAGGATGGCCTCCTTGTAGTTTTGGTGGATGGGGCATTCCTCCGCCACCAGCAGGCAGGTGCCCACCTGGACCCCCACCGCCCCCAGGGCGAAGGCGGCCCGCAGCTGCCGGGCGCAGGCGATGCCACCGGCGGCGATCACCGGTATCGTCACCGAATCCGCCACCTGGGGCACCAGGGCCATGGTGGTCAGTTCCCCCACGTGGCCGCCGCTTTCGGTGCCCTCGGCGATGACCCCGTCCGCCCCGGCCTTCTCCATCCGCCGGGCCAGGGCGGCGCTGGGCACCACCGGGAAGACCATGCAGCCCGCCGCCTTCCAGCTGTCCATGTACTTGGCCGGGTTGCCCGCCCCGGTGGTCACCACCGGCACCCGCTCCCGGGCGGCGATGGCGGCCATCTCCCCCGCCGCCGGGTGCATCAGCATGATGTTCACCCCAAAGGGCTTGCCGGTCAGCGACCGGCAGAGGCGGATGTTCTCCTCCAGCCCCGCCGGGTCCATGCCGCCCCCGGCGATGATGCCCAGCCCCCCGGCGTTGGAGACGGCGGCGGCGAACCGCCCGTCGGCGATGTTGGCCATCCCCCCCTGGAAGACAGGGTATTTGATCTCCAGCCGCTCCCGGATATCTGTCATTTCCTCACCCTCCTACCATATCAGTTCCGCGGCGCCCCAGGTGAGGCCGCCGCCGAAGCCCGCCAGCATCAGACGCTGGCCTTTTTTTAACAGTCCTTTTTTCGCCATCTCGTCCAAGGCGATGGGGATGCTGGCCGCCGAGGTGTTGCCGTACCGGTCCAGGTCCATGAAGAACCGCTCCTCCGGCACCCCCATGGCCTTGGCGGCGTGGGCCAGGATGCGGGCGTTGGCCTGGTGGCAGACGAACCAGTCGATGTCCCAAAGGCTGCTCCCCGACTGGGCCAGCACGGCGGCGATCCCCTTGGGGATGGCATCCACCGCGAAGCGGAATACCTCCCTGCCCTCCATGGTCACCGGCCCCGGGCCTCCCCCGGGGCGGACGCCGGGGCAGCGGAGCACCTCCCCGTCCCCCCGTGTCCCGAAGGCGCAGAAGAAGGGGCGATCCGGCCCGGCGGCCACCACAGCCGCCCCCGCCCCGTCCCCAAAGAGGATGCAGGTCCCCCGGTCCCCGAAGTCCACCAGCCGGGAGATGGCCTCCGCCCCCACCAGCAGCGCCAGCCGCTCCGGCTGCTGGGCCAGCAGCCCCTGGCAGAGGCGCAGCCCGCTGAGGAAGCCGGTGCAGGCGGCGTTGATATCCAGGGCGAACAGGTCCTCCGGCAGCCCCAGTTCCCGCTGGACCAGGCAGGCGGTGCTGGGCACCAGGGAACCGGGGGAGAAGGTGGCCACCAGCACCGCCCCGATCTCCTCCCGGCCACGGCCTGCTTTTTCCAGTTGCTCCACGGCGGCCCGGGCGGCCCCTATAGCCAGGGAGGTGGTGTCCTCCTCCGGCCCGGCGAACCGCCGCTGCCGGATGCCGGTGCGGGTGGCGATCCACTGGTCGCTGGTGTCCACCAGCTTTGCCAGGTGGTCGTTGGTCACCACCTGTGCCGCCGGCTGGCTGCCGGTGGCGATGATGCTGATGCCGGTCATCTGCTCCCCCTCCTTTTCTCCCGGGTCCCCATCCGCCGGTACTTTTGGTACCGGTGCCGGGCCAGGGCGGCGCCGCTCATTTTGGAGAACCGTTCCAGTTCCCGGTCCAGGGCCTCCCCCAGGGCCTGGTAGACCTGGACATCCCCTGGGCCGCCGTCCATGCCCCCCTCCGGCTCCGGGATGACGGCGTCCGCCACCCCCAGGGCCAGCAGGTCCCCGGCGGTAAGGCGCATCAGCTCCGCCGCCTCCTGGCTGCGGCTGCTGTCCTTCCAGAGGATGGCGGCGAACCCCTCGGGGGAGAGCACCGAGTAGACGGCGTTCTCCAGCAGGATGAGGCTGTTCCCCACCCCCAGGGCCAGCGCCCCGCCGCTGCCCCCCTCCCCGGTGATGACCGCCAGGGCGGGGACAGTGAGGGCGCTCATGGCGGCGATGCACCGGGCGATGGCCTCCCCCTGGCCCCGCTCCTCCGCCCCGATGCCGGGGTAGGCCCCGGGGGTGTCGATGAAGGTGATCACCGGGCGGCCGAACCGCTGGGCATCCTCCATCAGCCGCAGGGCCTTGCGGTACCCCTCGGGGCTGGCCATCCCGAAGTTCCGGGCCAGGTTTTCCTCCAGGCTCCGGCCCTTCCGCTGGGCCAGCACCGTCACCGGGCGTCCCCGGAACAGGGCCAGCCCCCCCAGGATGCTGCCGTCCTCCCCGTAGCGCCGGTCCCCCCGCAGTTCAAAGAAGTCGGTGAAAAGGGCTTCGATAAACGCCTCGGTGGTGGGGCGCCGGGGGCTGCGGGCCAGGGCCACCCGCTGTGCGGCGGTGACAGTCTCGCTCATCCCGCCTTCCCTCCCTTCCTTCGCTTTGCCGGAGGCTGGTGGAGCCGCAGCAGCAGGGCCAGCGTCTCCCGCTGCCGCCGCCGGTCCACCACCCGGTCCACAAAGCCGTGCTGTTCCAAAAACTCCGCCCGCTGGAACCCCTCCGGCAGCTGCTGGCCGATGGTCTGGCGGATGACCCGGGGGCCGGCAAAGCCGATGAGCGCCCCCGGCTCGGCCAGGATGATGTCCCCCAGGCTGGCGAAGCTGGCGGTGACGCCGCCGGTGGTGGGGTGGGTGAGGACGGTGACGGTGAACAGCCCCTCCTTTTTCCGCCGCTCCAGGGCGGCGGCGGTCTTTGCCATCTGCATCAGCGACAGGATGCCCTCCTGCATCCGGGCCCCGCCGCTGGCGCAGAAGAGGATCAGGGGCAGGCGGTATTTGGTGGCGTATTCGGCGGCCTGGGTCACCCGCTCCCCCACCGCCGTCCCCATGCTGCCCATGAGGAAGCGGCTGTCCATGGCCCCCGCCACGGCGGCGATGCCCTCCACCTTCCCTGCCCCGGCCAGGAACGCCTCGGAAAGGCCAGTGGCCTGCCGCAGTCCCTCCAGCTTCTCCCGGTAGCCGGGGAAGGCCAGGGGGTCATCGGGGAGGGGGGCGGCCTCCAGTTCCCGGTACACCCCCTGGTCGAAGAGGCTGTGGAGCCGGTACTGGGCCGACACCCGCAGGTGGCAGCCGCACCGGGGGCAGACATAGCCGGAGCGGTGCATCGTCTCCCGGGTCTCCTCCCCGCCGCAGGCGGCGCAGGTCACCAGTTCCTCCCCCCGTCCCCCCTTGCCCCGGAGGGTGCTCAGCGCCCCCAGGGCGCGGCGGCGCTCTCCAAAGAGACCTTCCATGACGCTCATCCCCCTTGTTTAAAAGATACCTCCGGCCTTTTGCTCCAGGGCCAGCAGTTCCTCCAGATGATCCTCCAAAAAGCCGGTGTCATACTGCCCCTTCATGTAGTCGGGGTGGTAGAGGATCAGGTACGCCAGCCCCTGGTTGGTGGTAAAGCCCCGGATCATCAGTTCCTCCAGCGCCCGGCGCATCCGGCGGATGGCCTCCAGCCGGGTGGCCCCCTGGACGATGACCTTGGCCACCATGGGGTCGTAGTAGGGGCTGGCGGTGTAGCCGGTGTAGAGCATGGTGTCCACCCGGACCCCGGGGCCGCCGGGGAGGTGCAGAAACTCCACCCTCCCAGGGCAGGGGAGGAAGTTTTTGGCCGGGTCCTCGGCGTTGACCCTGCACTCGATGACGTGGCCGGAGAAGGCCACCTCCTCCTGGCGCGCCGAAAGGGGGAGGCCGGCAGCCACCCGCAGCTGCTCCTTTACCAGGTCCACCCCGGTGCGCAGCTCGGTGACCGGGTGCTCCACCTGGATGCGGGTGTTCATCTCGATGAAGTAATAGGCCCCGGCGGCCTGGTCCAGGACGAACTCCACCGTCCCGGCCCCCCGGTACCCCGCCGCCCGGGCCGCCTTGACGGCGGCTTCCCCCATCTCCCGGCGCAAAGCGGGGGAGAGGGCCTTGCAGGGGGATTCCTCCATCAGCTTCTGGTTCCGCCGCTGGAGGGAGCAGTCCCGCTCCCCCAGGTGGATGACGTTCCCCTGGCTGTCGGCCAGTATCTGGAACTCCACATGCTTGGGCCGGAGGATCAGCTTCTCCAGGTAGAGGGTGCTGTCCCCGAAGCAGCTTTCCGCCTCGGCCCGGGCGGCTTCAAAGGCGGGGGCCAGCTGCTGGGGCCCGTCGGCCCGGCGCATCCCCCGGCCGCCCCCGCCGGCGCTGGCCTTGATGAGGACCGGCCAGCCCAGTTCCCCGGCGATGGCCTCCGCCTCCTTGGCGGTCTCCACCGTGCCGGGGGAGCCGGGGACCACCGGCACCCCGCAGGACATCATCAGCGCCCGGGCCTGGGCCTTGCGGCCCATCCTCTCGATGACCGCCGGGGGCGGGCCGATGAAGATGAGGCCCGCCTCCTCCGCCTCCCGGGCAAATCCCGGGTCCTCGGAAAGGAAGCCGTAGCCGGGGTGGATGCTGTCGCAGCCGGTGGCCACCGCCGCCGTCAGGATGTTCTCCCGGCGCAGGTAGCTTTCCGACGCCCGGGGCCCGCCGATGCAGACGGCCCGGGTGGCCAGCTGGCAGTGGAGGGAATCCTTGTCGGCGGTGGAGCAGACCGCCACCGTCTCGATCTCCAGTTCCCGGCAGGCCCGGATGATCCGCACCGCGATCTCCCCCCGGTTGGCGATGAGTACCCGCTTCAGCATCCCGTCTCCTCCAGTTCCACCAGCACCGCCCCGAACTCAGCCAGCTGGCCGTTCTGGAACCGGATGGCGGCCACGGTGCCGGCGCAGGGGGCGGGTATCTCGTTCATCATCTTCATGGCCTCCATCAGGCAGAGGGTCTGGCCCTTCTCCACCCGCTGGCCCAGCTGGATGTAGGGCTGGGCGTCGGGGCTGGGGGCGGCGTAGGCCACCCCCACCATGGGGGCGGTAATCTCCACAGTGGCCCTGGCCGCCGGGGGGACGGGGGCAGGGGCGGTCTCTGCCGTGGCCGCCTGGGGCAGGGGGGCCGCAGGGCGTGCCGCCCCGCCCTTCTCCATCCGCAGGGAGGTACCCTCCCCGGACAGTTCCAGGGCGGTGAGCCCGGAGGCATCAAAGCATCGCATCAGTTCCTGTATCTCACGCAGTTCCATAGGGGGGGCCTCCTTCTTGTCAGTGTCAGGCGGTGTGGGCCTGGATGTAGTCCACGATGTCCTTCACCGTTTTCATCTTCTCCAGGTCGGCGTCGGGGATCTCGGCCCCAAAGGCTTCCTCCAGGGCCATGTTCAGTTCCACGGCGTCCAGGCTGTCCGCCCCCAGGTCGTCGGCAAGGCTGGCCTCCAGGGTGACGCTCTCCTTGTCGCAGCTGAGGGTATCCAGGATGACCTCCTGTACCTTGGCAAAAATATCCATCTTCGTCGCTCTCCTTTTCTGATTGGTCAAAATATTTTGTCAAAAATATTTAAGTATATTTTATCCATCCACGCCGTTTTGTCAAGGCGGCCGGGGGCCGAAAAAGGGGGTTTTGGGGCGGTTTCCTGTGAACTTTTTGTAAATATTTGTGTAACGGCGGTTACATTTTTCTCTCCGGGGGAGGAGGGCCGCCCCCGGCCCCCCACCCCCACCCCCGAATTTCCCTTCCCCCCACCCTTTCCCACTTGTTTTTTTTCTTCCCGGCTATTATAATAGGTACTATCAACATGGGCAGTTGTGCCCGCAAAGGAGTTTTGCCCATGACCCCCTACCTATTGGAAGTCCTGCTGCGGGCCCTGATCCTGGTGGCGGTGATCCCCATCCACGAGTGCGCCCACGGTCTGGCGGCCTCCTGGATGGGGGACTACACCGCCTACGACAAGGGCCGGGTCACCCTGGACCCCCGGGCCCATCTGGACCCGGCCGGCTCGCTGATGCTGCTGGTGGCCGGGCTGGGGTGGGCCAAGCCGGTGCCCATCGACCCGGGCAACTTCCGCCGCCCCAAGCTGGGGATGGCCCTCACCGCCCTGGCGGGGCCGCTGGCCAACATCCTGCTGGCCCTGGTGCTGATGGTGCTGTACAAGCTGCTGCTTGCCGCCGGGGTGGTGTCCGGGATGGTCTACCTGGTCCTTGGCATCATCATCCAGATCACCGTCCACCTGGCGGTCTTTAACCTCATCCCCATCCCGCCCCTGGACGGCTCCCGCCTGGTCACCGCCATCCTCCCCGACCGGCTCTACTGGTCGGTGATGCGGTACGAGCGGGTCATCATGGCGGTGCTGATGATCGCCCTGTTCACCGGTATCCTCCGCTTCCCCCTGGGGGGCGCCTCGGATGCCATCATCGGCGCCCTGGACCGGATGACCTTTTTCCTGGGCGGCTACTAGATCACGACAGTTTACCGGGGGGCGTCTCTCCCCCCTTTGACGAAAGGAGGTCCTATGGAGGAACCACAGCTTTCCTTCCGGGTGACCGACGAGTACGAAGGTCCCCTGGACCTGATCCTGGCGCTGATCGCCAAGCACCAGCTGAACATCTGGGACATTGAGATCAGCAGCCTTCTGGAGCAGTACATGGCCTACATCCACGCCCGGCAGCAGCAGGACCTGGAGGTGGCCAGCGAATTCCTGGAGATGGCCTCCCGCCTGGTCTACATCAAAACGGTGAGCCTGCTGCCCCGCCACGAGGAGGAGCAGGAGAAGGCCAAGGCGGAGCTGGTGGGCCAGCTGCTGGAATACCAGGCCTGCAAAGCCGCCGCCGCCCTGCTGGGTGACCGGGGGGAGGACGGATTCGGCACATTCCCCCACCCCCAGGAGGAGATACCGGTGGACACCACCTACCGCCTTACCCACCCCGCCGCCCTGCTGGCCAAAAGCTACTGGGAGGCCCTGGGCCGGGGCAAGCGGAGGCTCCCGCCCCAGCCGGCGGTGTTCACCCCCCTGGTGGCCGCCCCGGTGGTCAGCGTCGGCTCCCGGATCATCCATATCCTGCGGCTGCTGTACCAGACCACCACCATCAGCCTTTCCGGCCTGTTTTCCCGATCCCGGTCCCGCAGCGAGGCAGTGGCCACCTTTATGGCGGTGCTGGAACTGATGAAGGCCAAGCGCATCCGCCTGGTCCAGGAGGATACCACCATCCTCTTCCTGGGCCGGGGGGAGAAGGAAGGGAGGCTGAGACGTGCAGCTGAGTGAGACCCAGAGCAAGATCTTCGCCATCCTTTTTGCCGCCGGGGAACCCCTGGAGGGGGCCCGGCTGGGGGAGGCCATCGGCCTTGGGGAGGAGGAGGTCCGGGACTACGCCGCCGGCATCTCCGCCTGGCTGGAGGACGTGGAGTTCCCCCTGGAGCTGCGGCGGCTGGACACCGCCTACCAGCTTTGCACCCGCCCCGTCTACGCCGGGGAGATACGCCGGGCCCTGGAACTGCGGCGCAACACCCCCCTGACCCCCGCCGCCCTGGAGGTGCTGGCCATCATCGCCTACAACCAGCCGGTGACCCGGGGGTTCGTGGAACAGGTGCGGGGGGTGGACAGTTCCTCGGTGGTCACCTCCCTGGTGGAAAAAGGGCTGGTGGAGGAGGCCGGGCGGCTGGAACTGCCGGGACGCCCCATCGCCTACCGCACCACCCCGGTGTTCCTGCGGTGCTTCGGGCTGGAGAGCCTGGACCACCTCCCCGACGTCACCGGCAGCGGGGAGGACCCGCCCCCGGAGGAGGACGGTCAGATGACCCTGGAAGGGATGCACGGCGAAGAAGATACGCGGGAGGAACTTCCGCATAGCATAGATACAGAAGATCAGTCTTGAGAAAGAAGGGAAGATACCCATGGGAAAGAGCATCAAAAGAAGTGTCAGTATCCGGGTAGCCTGCGCCCTTGTGGCGGTGCTGCTGTTCAGTGTGGCGATGACCATCAACATCCTGAGCCTGGAGAGCAGCCAGAAGGTGAACGCCCAGGCCAGTGACCTGCTGAGCAAGGCCCAGTCGGCCGAGACCGCCCACTACCGCTGGTCCACCAACCTGAGCAACGCCCTGTACGCCGGCACCCAGTTCACCGGCAGCATGGACCCCACCACCTGCGAACTGGGCAAGTGGCTGTACAGCGACATCGAGACCGACGACCAGACGGTGATGAGCCTCCGGGCCCAGATCGAGCCCCTGCACAAGGAGCTCCACCAGTCGGCCAGCACCGCCCTGGGGATGAGCACCACCCAGGCCCAGCAGTATTACCAGACCACCATCCAAAGCAACCTGACCACCCTGGTGGGGCTGCTGGAGCAGGTGGTGGAGCGGGGCGCCGTCATCAATAACGACGCCACCACCCGGATGGAGACCACCATCAAGTTCATGCACGCCACCTCTATCATCGGGCTGGGCCTCTCCCTCATCGCCCTCATCAGCCTGGTGGTCTATGTTTCCGGCTATGTCATCAAGCCCATCCTCCAGATCACCCAGGCCAGCCAGCCCCTCCAGGAGGGTCTGCTGGAACTTGACCTGGGCTATTCCTCCCAAAACGAACTGGGCCAGCTGGCCAGCACCCTGGAACGGTCGATGGATCGCATCCACAGCTATGTGGAGGACATCAACCGCATCATGGGCGAACTGTCCGACGGCAACTTCGACGTCCACACCTCCCAGCGGTTCATCGGGGACTTCCGGTCCATCGAGGAATCCATCGACAGCTTCACCGGCAACATCTCCGCCGCCTTCGGCCACATCCAGCAGGCGGAGCAGCGGGTCAGCGGCAACGCCGAGCAGCTTTCCAGCAGTTCCCAGTCCCTGGCCCAGGGCGCTACCGAGCAGGCCAGCGAGGTGGAGGGGCTGTACGCCACCCTGGATAACCTCTCCAAGAGCGCCAGCGGCAACGTGAAGGCCGCCGCCGACGCCCAGGAGAACGCCCGGCTCACCGGGGAGCAGGTGACCATCAGCAGCAAGCAGATGGACCAGATGGTGGCCGCCATGGCGGATATCACCGAGGCATCCCAGCAGATCGGCCGGATCATCGCCACCATCGAGAACATCGCCTTCCAGACCAACATCCTGGCCCTCAACGCCGCCGTGGAGGCCGCCCGGGCCGGTTCCGCCGGCAAGGGCTTCGCCGTGGTCTCGGACGAGGTGCGCAGCCTTGCCACCCAGTCCGACCAGGCGGCCAAGGCCACCAAGGAACTGATCGAAAACTCGGTCCAGGCCACCGAGCGGGGCAGCAAGATCGTGGGGGAGGTCTCCCAGTCGCTGAAAAAGACGCTGGACCTGGTGGTCCGCTCCAACGAGGCCATCGGCACCATCGCCGAGGCCATCGAGCGGGAAGCCGCCTCCATCGCCTCGGTCACCGAGGGCATCGGCCAGATATCCTCGGTGGTGCAGACCAACTCCGCCAGCAGCGAGGAATCGGCGGCGGTAAGCGCCGAACTGTTCGAGCAGGTCCACCTCCTCCAGGAGCAGACCCGCAAGTTCCACCTAAAGCAGGAGAGTTTCTCCTATTGATAGCACATCACCCCGCCCGGCCCCCTCTTTCCCGGGGGCCGGGCAGTGGTTAAAAGGAGGGTGGTAGGGCCATGCTGCGGTATATCCTCCTGGGGCTGCTGGGGCTGCTCCTGCTGCTCTTCGCCCCGGTGAAGGCGGAGTTCCTCTGGCGGCGGGAGGTCCTCTCCCTGCGTCTGCGGCTGCTGTGGCTCATCCCCGTCGCCATCCTGCCGGCGAAGGAAAAGGAGCCGGAACAAGACAAGCCCCCCAAGGCCAAAAAAGCCAAAAAGAAAAAGCCCCCCAAGCCCCAGCCCCCCAA